>JBCCQK010000183.1:0-13992 GCA_039024375.1 Bacteroidota bacterium | reverse complement strand
ATCTTTGTCACCCAGCCAAGCAATAGCCCAAAAATGAGGAAATTGCCACAAAAACTGAATGACAAATAAAGTAACTGCTAAAGTTGTCATACCACCTTGAGCAGCAACGCAGCCAATCATTAGAGGCAGCGCCCCAGGAATAGCGCCAATCGCAACCGCCATGGGCGACACCCGCTTCATGGGCGTATAAACAAATGCGTACAATACCATTGAAACCATTCCTAGTAAGCCCGTCCAAGCATTGAACATGGACAGTAAAGCTGTGCCAACTAAACAACTGATGCCCGCAACAATGACTGCCTCCGAAACGGACATTCTTCCCGCAGCCAGTGGTCGATTCTCCGTCCGCTTCATCAGCTTATCGTAGTCTCTTTCCAATACTTGGTTCAAAGCATTAGCAGAAGACGTAACTAAAAAACCGCCGATAGCCAAAACGATAATACCAATCCAACTAGCAGTTCGGTCAAAGGCAATTAAATAAGCCATAACCGCCGAAAATACTACTGTTAGATTCAACTTAAATTTAACCAATAACCCATAGTCGTTTAGCTTGTTGCTTAACGCTCCAAAAATTCGATTATCCCTATTTATGGCTTCTGTCCGTTGCAAAAGTTTACAATTAAGATAAAGTGAATGATAAAATTTTGGCTTATTTACTAATAACCCTCGATTAGCCTACTAGAAGCCAATCAAGGGTTACTACTTATTTTAGACTACTCTTATAATTCACAAAAGTAGGCCCTGTCGTCTTAATGGTGTGCACCTTCTCCATCCGTTACCTCGCCAGCAGCGAGTGGCTCAATCTGCGAAACGAACTCTTTTCCGTCCTTTCCATAATCATAAGCCCATCTGTGAACAGAAGGAATTTTACCGGGCCAGTTTCCGTGGCCAGGGTTGATTGGCGTCGTCCATTCCAAAGTGGAAGCCCCCCAAGGGTTCTTTGTCTTTACTAACTTACCTTTGAAGATACTGTAGAAAAAGTTTACAACGAACAGCACCTGCAATGCAAACACAACAGCAGCAGCAACTGTGATAAACTTGTTCATATCATCAAAGTGCTTGAATGCCTCAAACGTATCGAAGCTGTAATATCTTCTTGGGACACCAGCTAGACCAATATAGTGCATGGGCCAGAAGATAGCGTAGGCTCCAACAAACGTACCCCAGAAATGAATCTTACCTAGCGTTTCGTTCATAAATCGACCGTACATTTTGGGGAACCAGTTGTATATACCCGCAAACATACCAAAGAAAGCCGCAACTCCCATTACAATGTGAAAGTGAGCAACCACAAAGTAAGTATCGTGTAATTGAATATCAATGGCCGAGTTTCCTAAGAAAATACCCGTCAAGCCACCAGAAATGAACATAGATACAAATCCTACCGCAAACAAGCTAGCAGAGTTGAACCGTATGTTTCCTCTGTAAACCGTCGTAATCCAGTTGAACACTTTTACCGCCGAAGGTACAGCAATAATCAATGTGAACAACACGAAGAAATTGGCGATAAACGGATTAACACCCGACATAAACATGTGGTGTGCCCATACAATGAACGCCAAGAACGCAATTGCCAATATTGAATACACCATCGCTTTGTAACCGAAAATTGGCTTACGTGCGTGAACAGAGAGTACTTCCGATACAATACCCATCGCTGGTAAAATGATAATATATACCTCAGGGTGTCCTAAGAACCAGAACAAGTGCTGGTACAGGATTGGGCTACCTCCCACATTATCTAGTGCTTGACCACCAATGAATATCTCGCTTAAAAAGAAACTTGTACCTAGACCTCTATCGCACATAACTAGGAAAAACGCAGAAGCCAAAACTGGGAATGATAAAATACCAATGATAGCCGTTACAAAAAATGCCCAAATAGTTAAAGGCATTCTCCACATGGTCATCCCTTTTGTCCGTAGGTTTAATACCGTAGTAACATAGTTGATTCCACCCAAAAGAACAGAAACTACGAACAATACTAAGCTAACGGTCCACATCGTCATACCTGCACCGGAACCGTCGGATGCCTGCGGCAGAATACTCAACGGTGGGTAGGCTGTCCAACCACCCGCAAATGGTCCAGTACTCAAAAACAGTGATGCAAACATTACCACTCCAGAAAGGAAAAAGAACCAATAGGATAACATATTCAATAACGGCGAAGCCATATCTCTTGCTCCCACCTGCAAGGGTATCAAAAGATTACTAAAGGTACCACTCAGTCCCGCTGTCAACACGAAAAATACGAGAATTGTACCGTGCATTGTCACCAAGGCGTAGTAAAACTCTGGCGCCAAAGAACCGACGCCCGCCTCGTTGACGGTAATCCACTGTCCTAAAATCGGCTTTAGCCAAGCCATACTTTCTTCTGGAAATCCTAATTGCAGACGAAATACGATAGACATCGCAGCACCAATTAATCCCCAAAACATTCCCGTAATTAGGAATTGCTTGGCAATGATTTTATGGTCCATACTAAAGATGTACTTCATAATAAAGTTCGACTGATACTTATCACCGTGGTGGTGGTCGTGAAAATGGTCGTCGAACCCTTGCTCTTCAATTAGAATCTCTTCTCTATCTTTAACTGGAGAAACTGTTGTAGCAGCCATATTCAATTAATTTTTTCTAATTATATCGCTTAAAAAATATAAGTCTCTTGTAAGTAAAATGAAATTTGATAAGTGCATGTTTATCGTTTTGTAAAACATGACACTATTCTTGATTTTCTACTGAGTTAAAATCTCGAACTCGGTTCTCCTATTTTTTGCTCGCCCATCTTCAGTCTCGTTCGTGTCAACAGGCTTACTTGGGCCGTAACCAGCGGAACGGAACCTATTATCGTCCACACCGTTTTTCTTCAAATATTCTGCAACGGTAGTTGCTCTGGCTTCTGAAAGTGCAACATTAGATTCCAAATCACCTGTGCTATCTGTATGCCCAGCTACTTCAATTGCCAAATTTGGATATTGCTTCATAGCAGCTACTATGTTGTCCAATTCATAAGTGGAAAGCGGTGTCAAGGTAGCAGAACCTGTTTTGAAATTGACATACTTTAATCGAATAATTTTGTCTGTTTCAGATGAAAGTGCTTTCTGTAACGTCCCATCAAACTCTGCCTTTCTTGCCTCAACCTCCGTGTCCAACAGTTTTCCCTTAAATGGGTCTGCATCCGTGCTTCTAATAGTAGAAAGGTAATAAGATGTTTGCTTGTCCAACCACTCTTCATATTCTTCTTCCGAAACAATCTTAACCTCTCTCTTCATACTGAAATGCCCCTTACCACACAGTTCTGCACAAGCTAACTCGTAATTGAAAGCCTCCCATCGCTTCGGCCCGTCTGGGTCTTCCTCGTCATAGGGTAAATGCCACTCGGGATATAGTGGATTTCCATCTTTATCTAGAGAACCTAACCGCTGCCTATATTCCTCCGTTGTTGTCTTGGGCGTGAACACGAAGTAAGTAGGCATACCTGGCACTGCATCCATCTTGACTCTAAAGTGAGGAAGGTAAAAATTGTGTAATACATCTCTAGCTGTGATTCGTACCCGAACTGGCTTACCTACGGGCAACACAATTTCTGATGGGTGGAAATCGTCTAGATTTTCTACATCGTTCCAGTCTTGGCCGATTGGATTTGTACCGTCAATCATTCGATAATTGGTAGCCCCTAAAACCCCATCAGGACCAGGGTAACGTAGATTCCAAGCGAATTGCATACCTTGGGCGTGGATTTCTATGTAGTCTTCTCCAACAACTGCATCAGCGGGAACGTCAGCCATTACCTTGTTCCAAGTTACCAAACCATCCGAAACTAAATAGAACATAACGATAGCTGGGATAGCCGTCCAAATTAATTCTAATTTGTTATCGTGTGGCATAAAGGCAGCCTTGGCATTGGCCTTTCCACTGTATTTGTAAGAAAACCAAAATAGAGCAATGTGTGTCAGAAAGAATACAATACTGGTGAACAGTAAAGTAATATTGAAAGAAGAGTCAATCAAGCTTCCATGCTCCGAAGCAGACTGGTGTGGACCATAAGCCAACAAGCTATCTTGGTAATATAATGCCGAGATAGCACAAGCTGGCAAAAAGACCAACATAAATGCAAAGAACATCTTCCCTTGAAAAGCATTTGCCTCCAATTGTGCTTCTTTCTCACCGCGAATTTTAACAGCCAATTCTGTTAATCGTCCGATTTGCACAACGACAATTCCAATCAGAACCAAACATAATACAATAAGTAATGCTGTCATTATTATTTTAATTTATTTCTTTGTAAAACCGCACTGCAAAAATATCTACAATCAAGATTAGAAGTGTCAGATTTACTCTATATTTACTATTTAGATTTTGTCTAAATAGTAAAAGAACATGATATTTTAACCATTCCTGTTAAACAACCAACGGAGTCATAAAGAGTCTATCAGATGACCTCGTGGTGCAGTGCTTCGCCCAAATAAGGGTCGTTTTGCGGCTCTAAACTTGCTTTGGACAACTGGTTGAAACCTAAGTAGAGAAAAAGTCCAAGGAAGCCGACCATCGTACCAAGTTCCAATAACCCTGGGATTGTGAAACCCATTATAATGGACCCAGCATCCGCCGCTGCTGCTTCGTGACCGTGTCCAGCATGTGCCATTGCTTCATCTGCCGTAATTTTTGCACCTGGCTTAATCATCAGAAAGAAATCTAACCAGTGGCCAAAAAACAGAAGAATAGAAGCAAACATCATAATACCTGCTTTCCGCTTAACAGAGTTTCTCAATAAGATAAGAAAGGGAAGTACGAAGTTAATGACGATGTTTGCGTAAAATAAAAATTCGTAGTTATTGTATCGCTCGAAGAAGTAAACCGTTTCTTCTCCGTTATTTGCGTACCAGATTAACATAAACTGGTCGAACCACAAATAAGTCCAAAAAACACTAAATCCGAAGATATACTTTCCCAAGTCGTGAAAATGGTCAGGCAACACACTTTCATAGTACCCTTTACTTTTCAAGTAAATTAATGTGGCAATAACTAATGCTAAACCACCTACCAAGAAACTAGCAGTTGCGTACCAAGCGAACATTGTAGAATACCAATGCACATCAATGGACATAACCCATTGCCAAATCATCGCTGCCGAAGTGAATGCTCCAAAGAACATAAAGAACGCCGACCATTTCTTAAAGTTAACGTACTGACTATATTCTGGATTCGGGTTATTGTCCTCGTCGATAGACAGTTGGCGTAATTTATTCGCACAAAACGCCCAAGTTCCGACAACAATCAGAGTACCGAACGTGTACCAATATTTATTAATAAAGCCAGACTTTCCCGCCACAATTCTATCATAGTTGGGGCTGTTAGGGTCTAATAACGAAGCATCTGTCCAGTGATATAAGTGGTGCGCATGCAACCAAACGCCCGCAACTATAACGAGCATTAATGCCAATCCAGCCCACAAAAACTGTGAGTAAGCCTCAAAAACTCTTTTAAAATTAACGAACCATCCAGCGTAAGCTAGTGTAGAGGCAGTGTAGAAAAATAGTAAAACGAATGCTATTCCCGTGAAGTAAACGGAATTGTGAAGAAAATTAGTCCAAAACCGAGTGTGCAGGGCATCATCGTCGAAAAAGAAAGTAGCAAGCATACAGGCTATACCAAGACCAATCATCCCGATAAATAACTGTTTTTGACTACTTTCAAAGGTAAACTGCTTCATTATTTTTGTAAGTTTATTGAAAACTCTCCAAAGACCAGAGGTGCTTTCGAGTAGCTATGCTTGTTTTTTATCTGCCTATTTTGTGATACAAATTTAACTAGTGGTCATGGTCACTATCACTGTGACCTTCTCCCGAATGTTGACCCTCTTCTTGGTGGCTGCCGTCAGAATGGTGCTCACCCTGCTCATGACCATCAGAAGTACCATGTCCAGCATCGTGGCTAGAATCGTGATGTCCTCCTCCATGAAGGCTCAAAATTGGTACTTCTAATGTAGCAACTTCTTCTTCGTACGCCTTGTGACCTACGGAGAAAAACGGTATCCCATAAGCGTTCAGCGTATTCTCGTTTTCATTATAAGCCAGCTTTCTATCTTTGGCTTGCAAAGAACGAATGTAATGAATAACCTGCCATCTTTCCTCATAGGAGAGTTTATCTTTGTAATGCCCCATCACGTTCTTTCCCCACATAATCGAATGGTAGTATCTACCAGGACTTGCCGCCACAAATTCATCCGTAGTGAAGATTGCAGGTTGTGCGGGATAAGCCGCATTGGGATTATTTTCGTCCACTAGCCAGCCGTTGCCATCACCTTTTTCTCCGTGGCAGATTCCACAATTGATATTATACAAGTTTTTGCCCACTTCCAACCCTTCTTTCGTGATAGGAAAAGGGTTTTCTTGGATTTCGTTTGTCGCTCTCGTACGTTCTTCCTCGGTATCTTCATAATGGTAAGGAACCTTACCATTAACTGGTACCCCAGCGTTTTTGACTTCTCGATTTGAACCAGCGTAGCCGATAGGAATAGTTCCTTTAATGGGCTGACGAGGCTGTGCATATTTGTAGTACTCATCCTCCGTTCCCCAAGTATTATGAGAGTAATAGTCGTAATGATTTGCCTCATAAGCAATAGAATGTCCCATATCTGGCATATATTCCGTTCCAGGATTGTTCCCCTCAGGATTACTGCAAGAAATAACGACAAAAAAGAAAGCTAAAGCAACCACAAGGGAAACTGTATTTCTTGATTTACTCATCTTTATGATTTTAAATGAATTAGAGTTCCTTTCTAGAAAAGTCAACTCTTATTTCATTGAAAGTACGTCTAATTTAAATAACCTTTGAATTTACCTCCGATGCACCAGTACTTTGAAAGAAGCCAGACAACCTGTCTAACTCGTCTTCACTGTAACCGTTTGTTTGGAAAGCGATGCAGAACTTATCATCGGTAATTCTGTCGTCTAATGTTGGATTTTCTACTCCGAAGCCCATCCCATTAACGATGTAGTAGGAAACTACCATACCAATGGAAGCAAATAAGACCGTTAACTCGAAAGTAATCGGAACAAAGGCAGGCACTGACCAGTAAGGCTTACCACCAAATATAATGGGCCAGTCTCTTGTGAATACCCAAGTCATAAACAGAAAGGCCGTTAGCGTTCCCGTTGCGCCAAAAACAAACCCTGCAATGTGCAACCGAGATTCCGAAAAGTGCATTAAATGGTCTAAACCGTGCACTGGAAAAGGCGTGTAAACATCATAGATTTCTAACTGGTCATTATTGGCCGCTTTCACCGCTTTCATCAAGTCTGCGTCGTCGTCGTAAAGACCATATAAAATTTCCCGATTTTGACTTTTCATTTTTTATTAATTATGTGGGCAGTAGTTTTTAGCAAAATCAACTAAGACTAAGTTGTAAGCCACTTCCCAACTCTTTAATATTTAATGTGTGCTTATGTTAATTGAAAGAACAACAGACTAATGAGCCGCAGCTTCTTGCTCCTTTTGCTGCTTAGCCATTGCCTTCTTACCAACGTATTGGTCGCCAGAAGTTTTTAATATACTCTTTACTTCCGCAATTGCCACTACGGGAGCGACTCTCGCAAACAACAAGAACAATGTGAAGAACAGTCCCATTGAACCGACGAAGATACCTATTTCTACCCACGTTGGTACGTAGTAACTCCAACTTGAGGGCAAAAAGTCTCTAGCCAAAGTAGTTGCGATGATTACAAAACGTTCGAACCACATTCCAATGTTGATAAAAATGGACATGAAGAAAGTAATGAATATGTTCCTTCGGTACTTTTTCCACCAGAAAATCTGAGGAGAGAGCACATTACAGGCCATCATACCGAAGTAAGACCACCAATAAGGCCCCAACGCTCTGTTGAAGAAAGCAAACTGTTCGTATATATATCCAGAGTACCAAGAGATAAACAATTCTGTCAAGTAAGCTGTACCGACTATTGTTCCAGTTAACAGAATTACTTTATTCATCGACTCGATGTGTGCCATAGTGATGTAGTCCTGTAATCCGAACACCTTGCGAGTAATCAGCATTAAGGTCAATACCATAGCAAATCCCGAAAAGATAGCCCCCGCTACAAAGTAGGGCGGAAAGATAGTCGTGTGCCAACCAGGAATAACAGAGGTGGCAAAGTCAAAAGAGACAATCGTGTGTACAGAAAGTACTAAAGGTGTTGCCAAACCTGCCAGTATCAAGGACAGTGATTCGAACCGTTGCCAGTGCTTAGCAGAACCCGTCCAACCCATTGATAAAAAGCTGTAAATCTTTCTTCTAACCCCTTTAGAACGGTCTCTCAATGTAGCAAAATCGGGTACCAGTCCAGAATACCAGAAGAGAAGCGATACCGTAAAATAAGTGGAAATAGCGAATACATCCCACAGTAACGGGGAATTAAAGTTCACCCACAAGGGGCCTCTCGTATTTGGATAAGGGAAAATGAAGAAAGCTAACCAGATTCGCCCCATATGAATGAGTGGAAACTGCCCTGCACAGACTACCGCAAAAATAGTCATCGCCTCTGCCGCTCGGTTTACTCCCGTCCGCCATTTTTGACGGAAAAGGAGCAAAATGGCTGAGATTAGCGTTCCTGCGTGACCGATACCTACCCACCATACAAAGTTGGTAATATCCCATCCCCAGTTAATCGTCCGATTCAAGTTCCATGTACCGATACCAAAGTAAATCGTCCAAAAGACACTAAAAGCAAACAGACCGAGTCCAGCTAAGGAGATAGCGAAACAAATAATCCATGATAATGGCGGTGCACTTTCAGTTGGCTTACAGACGTCTTCTGTAATATCATGGTAACTTTTACCACCCGTAATTAGCGGCTCTCTTATCGGAGATACAGTTGCACTCATAATTATAATTATTTGAAAGGAATTGGAATTACCCTATTTCCTCTTGTTTTTTTTCGAGTTGTCTTCATCAATTTGTAATATTGACGGAGAGCAGAAACACTTACTTACTATCAGCATTTTGAGGAGCAAGTACGGCTAGCTTTCCTTGCTGGCTGTAACAGCTTGCGTCAACTCACTATTTTTATTAGTAATCTTCGCCGAGTAGAATACGGAAGATTTCCAGTTCGTTTCTTCTAAGACTTGATACACCAAAGAAGACTTTATCTTTTGAGTTACTCTGGAGTTCGGGTCATTCATATCACCGAAAACCATGGCATCTTCACCACAAGCAGATTCACAAGCGGATAGAATATCTCCATCTCGCAACGCTCGACCTTCTCGCTTAGCCGTTAATTTGCCTTCTTGAATTCTTTGGACACAGAAGGAACATTTTTCAATAACCCCTCTAGACCGTACCGTAACGTCTGGGTTTAACACCATTCTGGTCAAGTTATCCGCTCCGAATGGTACTTCTTCCCCATTTATAGGAAATTCATTAGAAGGGAACAAATCGGCCGTAGTGTAATCCAACCAGTTGAAACGACGTACTTTATAAGGACAGTTGTTAGCACAATATCTTGTACCGATACAACGGTTGTAGGTCATTTGGTTGAGTCCTTCCGAACTGTGATTGGTCGCGGCTACTGGACACACGTTTTCACAAGGTGCATTATCGCAGTGCTGACACATCATTGGTTGGTAAACAACGTTCGGATTTTCGTAATCTCCGTAGTAATATCTGTCAATTCTCAACCAAGTCATTTCGTGGTGCCTAGCTACTTCTGTCTTACCAACAACGGGAACATTATTTTCTGCCATACAAGAAACTTGGCAAGCGCCACAGCCCGTACAAGCGTTCAAGTCAATGTACAGTCCCCAATGGTGACCTTGACCGTAAACGTCATCATATTTGGGATAGATGCTATAATCGTTCAACTTCTGGTGGTGTTCCCGCTCGTGCATCAAATCAATGGCGAACTCTTTCACTTCGTCCAAGTCTCCCGTTCTGATAATCGTTCTATCCGTCAAGGAGCCTTGAAACCCTTGCATCCCAAGGCTTCTAGCCAATACGTTATCATCCACAGTGGCGGCCTCATCTACATTGATGGTTTCACCCGTTTTTTCGTCTGTTCCTTTGACTCCCATTGTATGGTGGTACTGCACACAGGCAAATAGTTCATCTACTTCTACACTATCGGACACATTGTTTACCGCAGCATAGTATTGCGTATTACCATCGGGTCCTATGGATAGCCAAGGAAATACATTGCTCCCAATATTTTTTCCCGTTTGCCCGACCACATCTCTACCATATCCGAGAGCAATGGCAAAGGTGTTATCCTTTTGTCCAAATTGTCTAACAACCGTAACTTTCTCAGTAACGCCGTTAACTTCTACCTCCACCAAATCCGCTTTTCCTCTATATTCTTCTTGGTTCAAATCCTTGTAAGCCTCAAAGGTTCTAGTCCCACCCCACTTAATCGGAATGGCCATGTAGTTACCCCAAACGGTCCGAGTAATCGGGTCTGCCGCTTCCATCAACCAAGGGTTCGTCGCATATTGGCCTGCCCCCATGTTCACCGTCTCGTACATTTGTATCTCTAACTCAGCGTTTAACGGCTTTCTTACCTGCAGCCTCGTAATATTAACATCTTCTGAGAAATCAACGGCTATCTCGGGCTGTGGCTTCTCGTAAACACCATCGTGCAGCGTATTGTCCCAAAAAGTTTGGAACTTAGCGTAGTCGGTCTGCCCTTTAAATATTTCTTGCCAAGTTTGCTGTACGTATTCGTAGTAAGGCTGCTCGCCCGTTAAGTCAACCGACGCACTTTTACTCCAGTTGAGTAGGATTAGCCCCTTCTCTCTAGTGTCAAAAAGTGGATTTATCGTAGGTTGCACTAATCCGTAGTGACCCTTCTTAGGCTCAACGTCTCCCCAAGACTCCAAGTAATGGCTCTCGGGTGCAATGTAATCACAGAGAATCGTCGTTTCATTCAACAGTCCCGATGTAGAAACTTTTAATTTAACCTTAGACATCCCGTCGGCAAAGTCGGCAGCGTTGGGCAAGTCAAAAGCAGGATTAGCATCTAGCACGATTAGTGCATCAACCTTTCCTCCTTTCATGTCCTTGATAAGATTCTGAACATCTAAGTCAATTCCTTGTCGCTGATTAGAGGCATTGCCAAATTCTATGGTTTTTCCATAATTTCCTAGCAAATCATTCAAGGCATTGACAACAATTTGCTCCTGCTTGTTATTAGAACCTGAAACGACCAAAGACTTTCCTCGGTGCGCAAATAAATCTTTTGCAACTATTTTTAAAGCAACTTTGGCTTTGTCGTTTAACGCTGGTGCATTGATGCGGACACCACCTGCAAGTGCAGCCACCTCATTGTAGAGGGTCGCAATTGCCGCCCCCAGTTCTGACGGCTTTATGATAATTCTATGGTCCGCATTAGAACCAGTTAGAGACATGTAGCCCTCGACCGAATATAGCCGATTCATCTTAGCTTTATCGAAGCTTTTAATGACTCGATTAGCAACGAAGCCCTTGCTATATTCCGTTGGAGAAATCCATGTTCCCAAAAAGTCACAGCTCAGCCCGACAATTACCTCTGCTTCCTTAAACTTGTAGTTGGGAATAGTTTTCAGCCCGTAACATTCGTAGTTCGCTTGTAAGATAGCTGAACTAGAAACAGGGTCATAAGTGACGACTTCCGTATTAGGAAACTTTGTCTTGAACTCTTCCAACGCCCGCTTAGCAGTGGGACTCAAAATGGAATTAGTAACCACACGGATATTGCTGCTACTGGTCAATTGCTCGCTCACCTCCTTGTCCAAATTACCCCAGTCAAGAACATCGAAAGAACCATCTTCTTTCTTCTTTTTAGGACCTTTTAATCGAGCTGTATCGTACAAACTCAAAACGCTTGCTTGTGACCGTGCGCAAGTACTTCCACCAGTCAAGCTAGACATCTTGTTACCTTCTATCTTTATGGGTCGGCCTTCTCTGGTCCGAACGATTACTGGACAGAAATCACCGCCATTGACAAAAGTGGAAGCGTAGTAAGTAGCAACACCTGGAACGATAGCATCGGATTTTACGACGTAGGGAATAGCTCTGCGAACGGGTGTATCACAGGCTGCCGCAACTGTAGCCGCCCCTAAGCTGAAACCTAGGACTTTCAAAAAGTCTCGCCGATTGGCTTGTAAGGAATCGTCTTGTGTAGCTAAATCAACGGGGTTGTGGGCAAATTCTTGTTCTACTATTTTAACAAAATCTGGATTGTTAGTGAAATTTTCTGTTCCAGTCCAAACTTCTTGATTCTTATTTTTCATATTCATACAATTCTATAAAAATGAATTTTTAAACGACGCGTCACTAAGGACATTAAATTGATAACAAGGAGAGTTTAGTAATGACACTTTTGACATTCTAATCCACCAACATCCTCTACCGTCACTTTGTCTCTTACTCCATCTTTTAACTCTTGATGATATTTTTCATAAGACTGATAATAGTCATTGTCCGCAAACTGCACTTCTGTTTGTCGGTGACAGTTGATACACCAACCCATAGAAAGTGGAGAGTACTGACCAACAACCTCCATTTCTTCCACCTTCCCGTGACAATTCTGACACTCAACTTTACCAACCGTTACGTGCTGAGCATGGTTGAAGTAAACGTGGTCGGGCAAGTTATGTATTCGAACCCACTCTATGGGCCCCTGCACCTTCTTCTTCTGGTCGTTAGTTAGAGAAGAGACAATATCTTCCCACTGTTTATCCGCCGCTGAAACTGCCGCATCAGAAAGCTTCGCCGCAGTGAACTTAGCTTTATTATCATCATCTTGTACGAAAGAGTTGACAATCCACTTCTTGTAGATTTTTTCGATGTCCTCCTGTTCCATCTCTTCGTAATCGGGTAAATACTTATCAGTAGTCGGGTCGTAACCAATAGAGGCATAAATCTTAGTCAATTCAGCAGTTCCATATTGTGAACCAACTTTAACTGCCTTATGACAATTCATACAAGTGTTCGTAGCTGGAATGACAGAGTGCTTACTTCTTCTAGCCCCATCGTGACAATATTGACATTCAATTTTCTGTAATCCAGCATGCGTAGCGTGTGAGAACTTGATGGGCTGGTCTGGCTGGTAGCCCTGCATTCGTCCTAAACCAATGGCATTATTGACCGTCGTGTAGCCTCCCAGAACAACTAATGCAAAAATTACAAAACCAATTACGCTTTTGCTTGTTAGGGTATCAACTAATGTCTGTCGAGAAGCGGGAGCAGTCCCTTCTTTCGACTGGGCTAAATAATTTAAATTGGATATGATTCGAGTAAGCACCAAGGCTAAAAGACCCAAAATGACGAAAAGCACTGTGAAAAGCAGCGTGTTATCGCTTTCTTCTGCTTTAGTATCAACAGCTATGATTGCGTCAGATGCTACCTTTTTCCCCAATTTACCTGTGTAAACACCGTCAATGTAAGCCAATATATTGGCAATTTGGTCATCCGTTAAATTGACGAAATTGGTCATGACCACTGGCTTCCATTCGTTCCACAGTTCCGTAGCCCTCGGGTGACCAGAAGCGATTTGTGCCTGCGAGTTACGAATCCAAGCGTACAAATCTTCTTGTGGATAATCTGCCCAACGTTCCTCAACACCTCCTAGTGCAGGTCCGGTCAGATTACTTTTCATGTCCTTAGCATGACACGAAGCACAATTGACTTTGAATAAATTCTTCCCCTCATCTGTATTCTGAGCCGAAATAGTTCCGACGGCTAGTAATATGATTACCAAAAGGAAGAGATATTTAGAAGAAATTAACTGATTTTTCATTCGTAAGCCATTTTATAAACTTTCAGAAGATACTGAAAACTCAAAATATATCGAATTGACACAATTTTGTCAATGCAAAGATATAATTCAAAGCAATATTGGACAATAAATCCTATATGGGTATTTCTATTTAGAACAAGTCTAAATAACTTTTTTACAATCACTTATCGTTCTACTTCAATTATTTGTCATTCAAAATTCCTCATTGCTAAGAATTTTATTT
>JBCCQK010000182.1:0-14015 GCA_039024375.1 Bacteroidota bacterium | reverse complement strand
GTAATTGACAGTTTAATCGAGTGTATTTTTTTGTTAGGCAAGGCATTTATTTTTTCAATAGCCGTTGCTATTTTAAAAATAAATAACGCAGCATAACGAAAAAAGACGCCGATTTAAACTATTAAGAATTTAGTTCTTGAATCACTAGTGATAGCAGTATAGCCATATAACAATATAGCCATAAAGTTTACCGACTTTTCATTTCCAACCGCTTATTAAACTCCGCCATTACTACCTTGTCATCCTTCCGTAAAATAGACAGCATTCGGTCGGGCGCCATCTTGCCCGTATCGAAGCTTAATAAGTAAATCGGCGTTAGCGTAGAGAGCGTTCTTTTTACCTTCAAGTCGTACCGTCCAAACTTCGTACACCACTCTTGAGGCTTTACACCTTTTTTTAGTTGAACAATAATTTCGTTATGAATGGCCTTTTTAGGTAATTCTATTCCTTTCTCCTTCGGCGTTCTTTCCAACCAACCTTCGGCGTAGATAATTTCCATAATTTGGTTACTCAGAACGGCCAGTTCTTGCGGCGCTCGCATTCGCCATTGGACTTTTTTATCCTTCCCTTTTTCGTACAAATGAACCGTCGTCGTGGGAATATCCATGATATTCATGCTGTACTTTTCCTGCTTGTCCCATAAGTTCGCCCGTTCGCAATCGGTTTGTAGTTGTGCAAAGGCCTCCTTGTCCAGTTTTGCGGTCGCTTTTCCCTCGTGCTTCGTCCATGCTCGCCCGTCGAATACCATCCATCCGCCTTCGTACACCGTCAAGTCGAAAATAGGGCATTGACCTCGGCAGCCCGATTTGGAGAATTCCAAGACTTTGGGGAGGGCTTGAATTTGGTCTTGCGTGAGAGCCTTTTGGGTCGTTTTACAGGCAGATAGGAGGAGAATTGTTACTAAAAGAAGGAAGACATTACTCGTGATGGATTTCATGTTTGCGTTTTACGTAGTGTATCGAAAGGTCAAATGTAAAGTTTTTTGGGCATAACGCTTTGGAGAGGGGAGAAATTTTGTTTGGTTAACCTAAGCAGATAGCTAGTACCAAATAAGACTGTAACTTGGCTTACAATTTCTCCTCCTTTTTCATTCAAAAGAAACAAATTGGCAGCTATTTCGATTTAATGTGTTGGCATTACGCCTCTTTTTAACAAAAACCGAAAGGAGTGGACTCCTTCATAACCTATTAGCACCCAGTATGAAAAAAACTTTACCTATTTACGCAGTATTTATCACCCTATTTTTTTTGTATGCCAATTCAGGGGCAGCCCCCAATCAGGGACAAACGGGCGCCCCAGGCGAAGGACAATGCACGGGTTGTCACGCCCCTAACAACTCTGGCTTTGAAGGAAGCGTCACTGTCCGAGGCTTACCTGAAAACATCATGCCTTCTACTACTTACAACTTGAGTGTCTCGACGAAGGTAACAGCAGGAAGTCCATCAAGAGCTGGTTTCCAGTTGGCTATCTTAGACGATGACAATAATAATGTGGGTTCTTTTAACAATACAGGGGCGAGTTCTGGGCTTAGAACTCCGCCCGGTAGCAGCAGAACATACTTTGGGCATCAGCCTGCTCAGAGTTTCAACAACGCCGATTCCGTCGAATGGACGGTCGAATGGACGGCTCCCGCCATGTTACCCAACGATTCGATTAGGGTATATGTTAATAGTATTATTGGCAACGGTAGTAGCGGAAATAGTGGCGACTTGATGGTTAGTAGCCGACCTTCTTTTGGTTTCCAAGCGGCTATGGTAGAACCTATTATGTTGACGCCCACTACCGTTGATGCCAACTGTTTTGGCGACGCTGACGGGTCCGCTTCCGTCGTAGCAAGTGGTGGCGTAGGTGATATTAGTTTCCAATGGTCTAATGATTCAACGGGAAGTACGATTAGTAATCTTTCCATTGGCCGATACATCGTAACGGCAACCGATTCGGAAGGTACAACGGCTACCGCAACGATAACCATCAATCAACCCGATGACATTTTAATTGCTATCGACAGCGTACGGTCTATAACTTGTATTGATACCATCGGTCAAGCTAGAGCAACGGCTAGCGGTGGAACGGCTCCCTACACTTATCTGTGGGACACAGGAGACACTACACAACTAGCAGCATTAGCCGCTGGTATGCACAGCATTACCATTACGGATGCCAATGGCTGCGAAAAAGTGAGTACGGTCAATATTATGGAAGACCTGCGAGCGCCCATCGCCTTTGCGGGGACAGACGTGCTAGTTACTTGCGCCGATACGAATACCACTAGCGTTCAATTGGATGCTTTCAATACAACAACGGGAACGGGTGTTTCCTATCTTTGGACAACTTCTGATGGCAATATCAGTGCTGGCGAAACCACACTTGCACCGACTGTCACCGCTTCGGGAATGTATGTTTTAACGGTGACTAACGGGGCGAACGGCTGTACGGCCGAAGACACCGTTGCGGTAAATTTTGACCTAAATCCACCCGTAGCTAATGCGGGGACTGACCAAGAAATTGATTGTACCAATTCAACAGTTACTTTAGACGGCAGTGGAAGCGACCAAGGGGATAACATTACCTATTCGTGGACGGCTATTTCAGGACAACTTTCGGGTGGTGAAACGTCGGCAACGGCCACAACTTCCTCGGCAGGAACTTACGTTCTGACCGTTACTAACACCACAACGACCTGTACTGCTTCCGATACGGTAATGGTAACCGAAAATATTGTACTCCCTCAAGTGGATGCGGGTCCCGATAAGCAATTAGGCTGTACTACTACTTCCGTCACCTTAGAAGCGACGGCAACCGTAGGCGACTCTATCACTTATTTGTGGACAACCGAAGATGGTAGCTTTACAGATAGCGATAGCTTACTGACTCCAACCGTCGATGCGGCGGGTACTTACATCTTGACAGTGGCCAATTTGGCTACGGGCTGCTCCGCATCGGATACCGTTCAAGTTACCTTGGATAATACCGTTCCACAGGTAACCGCAGGAAATGATTTGACCATCGGTTGTGGCCCTAGTGATATGCTGCAGGTAGTCGGCAATGCTACTATGGGCGATAATATTGTCTATTTGTGGTCAACGATGAATGGTATGATTGATGGCGATAGTACCACCCTGCAAACGACCATCGTTGGCATGGGAACTTATACCTTGACGGCAACGGACACTATGACGGGCTGCTCGGCTAGTGCGTCTTTCAATGTAACGATGGTAACCCCGCCAACCGCTGATGCAGGAATGGGGGGAACGCTAGATTGCGTCATCGAGACTCTGACTTTGGACGGTAGTGGAAGCCTAGGAGATAATCTATTATACGAATGGACAACCAACAATGGCAATATTGTTTCGGACATGACAACTGCAATGCCAACCGTAGATGCGGCAGGTGAGTATATTTTAACCGTCACAGACACGGTTTCGGGTTGTAGCGATACGGACACGGTATCCGTCATGCAGGCGATGACAGTTGAATTGTTTGCCGCTTCGGGCGACGCCGAGCAATTGACCTGCGCCCAATCCACGATTACGTTGAACGCTATGGCCACAGAAGGAGATAATATCATTTACAACTGGACCACCGAAGCGGGGAACATCGTTTCGGGCGGCAATACCTTGATGCCCACTATTGATGCACCAGGGAAATACGAGTTGACGGTGACAGATACGACCACAGGTTGTACCGCTGTTTCTTCGATTAAAATTGCTCAAGATGTGAGTTTACCGACCGTCAGCGCAGGAGAAATGCAGGAGTTAAATTGCTCGGAAACATCTGTTCGATTGAGTGGTAGTTCTGATACTGAATTTAATTTGACTTACACTTGGACCACCGAAGACGGAAATATCGTAGAAGGTGCCGATACGCCGATGCCATTGGTTAGTTCGGCTGGAACCTACATTTTAACAGTCGTCGATACTTTCACGCAATGTGCTAATTCCGATTCGGTAATGGTAACGGCAGATGCGGAAGTGCCGCTTGTTGGCGTGAGCGCAGCGGAGGCTTTGGATTGTGATAAGGACACTATTACGATTAATGGAACGGGAAGTACGGGTGATAACTTAGTTAATATGTGGTCAACTTTAGACGGTAATATCATCGGCGACCCAACGGCGCTAGATATCCAAACGGATATGTCTGGGAGTTATAGATTAACTATTACAGACACTATCTCTGGTTGTAGTAATTCTGCGGATATTAGCATTATGGAAGACCGAACTGAGCCGATGGTGGACATTCAAGCCTCCAACGCAGTATTGTGCGCAGGAAGTACAGTTACGCTCAACGGAACGCCTGCCAATTCGGATGCTACTTTTGATTACGTATGGCTTTCGCTCGACGGCAATTTTGTGGATGGTGATTCGATGGCGATGGTGACCGTAAACTCGGCGGGTACTTATTTATTGACCGTTCTTAATACTATCAACGGTTGTGTAAGCATGGACACGGCCATTATCACCGAAGTAGAAGGTATCACGCTTAGCTTAGATACCATGTCCGCAGGGTCGGCAACGGTTTCCGCAGCGGGTGGTACTGCACCTTATGCCTATTTGTGGAATACCGATTCGATGGATACAACGCCTACTATTACGGGTCAACTAGCGGGCGATTATACAGTAGCGGCCACCGACGCCAATGGCTGTACCGATGAATTGATGGTGAGCATCGAAATTAGTACGAGTTTGGCCGACATCGAACGGAGTATCGAATTGCTACAAATTTTCCCGAACCCCTCGAACGATTTAGTAAATATCAACCTCCAATTTAATACGCCACAAGCGGGACGTATTTCTATTCGAAATGCGGTTGGGCAGCAGGTTTGGCAACAAAATTTTGACCAACGGGAAGTGCAACAAACCGTTTTGGTGAACGATTGGTCGGCGGGTATTTATTATTTGATGATACAGACGGCGGAGGGTGTGAAGACGGAGGAGATGGTGGTGATTCGGTAAAACCTTAAATTCGTTATTCTTTTTATAAAAAACGAACAGCCGTTCATCTCATCAGTGAACGGCTGTTTTTTTTAAAGCTAAAATCACATTTTCAAATATTAATCCAGCCCCCATAATTATCCCGATGAATCACCCCAAACGTAGTATGCTGATAAGCTTTTTTCCAAGCAATGGGTTCTTTCGCTTTTCGATTGGGATTCCATTCAAATTCGTAGGCGTGTAAGATACCGCCTCTGTCTTCTATCCAATCAATTTCCTGCTGGTCGTAAATTCTTAGAAAAAAACAAGTCCCCACCAAAACAAAAGCCCCCAGATTTTCCTTTCATTTTTAAGTAATAAGCCTACGTATCGTTAGCATTTACAAACTTTATCCGTTAAATTTGTGTATAGTTTAGCACTAATTTCTTAAACAAAAAATATCAAGCCCAATACTGTGAATAAGAAACACGAGTCCATCGACCATTTGCTAGATAGATTAGAAAAAGAAGCTACCAACGAATTGCAGGAATTCGTCGAACTAGACCCTTCTTACTATTCTACGGAGCATCTATTGGACTTACGCCGACAATGGTTAAGCGAAGTACAGTTATTTCGGCAAATGCAGAAAATGAACCTAATCATTGGTGGTTGTGCGCCCGTTTGGTTTGCAGTTGGTATTTTGTTCTCCATTCTAAAAATGGAAATTCTGACGGTGGTTTCCTTTTGTCTCTTCTCCGTCTTTCTCTTCACTTTTTTAGTCGCCTCCTTCGTCGTCAAGCGCAAATTCAAAAGCCTAGGCTACCTAGAATTTATTGGGGACTTATTGAATGACGAACTACAATCGCGCGGCATTCGTGTGCAACGGTTTGACTATAAAAGAAACAGCTAATTGACTCAATCAAGTTATTGTGTTTTCCATAATTTCTTCACTCCTTTCTGTGTTTTTTTCCAAAATTCCATTACTTTTCGCAAATCATAAAGTCTAACAATTGAGTTGCTTAACTAACAAATGACTATAACTGTTTCGTTTAGATAGCAACTTCATTCGTCAATCGGGAAATGAGTCTTATCCTTCAAGTCTCCTTTTCTACTTCAATCCTTCTTTCCTTCAATCCTTAAAAATGAGTAAAGCACAATTTTTACAAGAAATAGAAAAAGGTTACCAATTTAAAGGACAATCCATTGTCTTGGGTGCTGCGATGCTAAACGGCGAAACGCAGACTAACGCATTGGTAAAACTACCGCTTCTCACCCTAAATCGACACGGATTAATTGCGGGGGCAACGGGTTCGGGTAAAACCAAAACTTTACAGATTATTGCGGAACAGTTGTCGGCGAATAGTGTCCCCGTTTTATTGATGGATGTCAAAGGAGATTTGAGTGGCATTGCCGTACCAAGCGGTGGACACCCAAAAATTGACGAGCGCCATTCGCAAATTGGCATCCCATTCGAAGCGGATAGCAGTCCCATTGAATTTTTATCTCTTTCGGACGAACCGGGCGCAAGACTACGAGCGACCGTTTCCGAGTTTGGCCCTGTCCTGTTTTCAAAAATATTGGAACTCAATGCTACGCAGAGCAGCATCGTTTCGGTCATTTTTAAATATTGCGACGATAAGAATTTGCCCCTATTGGATTTGAAAGACATGAAGAAAACGCTCAACTTCGTCATGGACGAAGGCAAAGAGGAATTTCAGGAATTATACGGGCGAATGTCTTCGGCTTCTATCGGGGCCATCATGCGGAAAATTGTAGAACTAGAGCAGCAGGGCGCCGAGAAGTTCTTCGGCGAACGTTCGTTTGAAGTGGACGATTTATGCCGCTTGGACGAAAATGGAAAAGGAATGGTGTCCATCATTCGTTTAACGGACATCCAAGACCGACCAAAGCTGTTTTCCACGTTCATGCTCCAAATCTTAGCGGAAATTTACGCTACTTTTCCCGAAGAAGGAGATATAGAACAACCCAAATTGGCCATCTTTATTGACGAGGCGCATCTCGTTTTTGACGAAGCCTCGGACGCACTGATGGACCAAATCGAAGCTATTATCAAGTTGATTCGGTCGAAAGGGGTGGGCATCTTCTTTATTACGCAAAATCCAGCAGATGTACCCGATGCAGTCCTTGGACAATTGGGGTTAAAAATCCAACACGCACTGCGCGCCTTTACCGCTAAAGACCGAAAGGCTATTAAATTAGCCGCTCAAAATTATCCTATTTCGGAACATTATAAAGTAGAAAAATTATTGACAGAATTAGGAATCGGAGAAGCCTTAGTCACCGTTTTGAACGAAAAAGGAATTCCAACACCGCTAGCACATACCATGCTACGAGCGCCCCAATCTCGTATGGATGTGCTGACAGAAATGGAAATTAGCGGTATTTTAGGAAAATCTAAATTGGTTAAAAAATACAACGAAGAAATCGACCGAAAGAGCGCCTACGAAATCCTTTCCAAAAAAATCGAAGAGTACCAAGCAGCAGAGCACCAAGAAGAATTGAAAAAGCAGCAAGCCAAGGCTAGCAAATCTCGAAGTCGTCGAGCGGAGAAATCTACTTTTGAAAAAGTAATGAGTAATACAACTACTCGCCAAATTGGCCGAACCGTGGCGAGAGAATTAACTAGAGGTTTATTAGGAGTGTTGGGAATTAAAACCACTCGAAGAAGAGGTAAGAGTAGTTGGTTTTGATAAGCTTAGAATAGGGAACAGAGACCAACTTGTCCGTACGGATTTCATTGAGAGAACAGAGACTTACACCTTCAGCTTAGCGACTTTTTTGCCTCTTCCCTCATTTGTCAACAATATATCTCTATTCTCTATTCTCTTGTCTCTATTCCCTATTCTGATTAGCTATTAATACGATTCTTTGTCATTCGGGAAACTACCCGCTTTTACATCTTTAATGTAATTCTCCGTTGCCCCTCTAATCACATCAAACAACTCCACATATCTTCTCAAAAAACGGGGTTTAAATTCTTTGGTAATCCCTAACATATCGTGCGTTACTAAAACCTGTCCATCTGTACCCGGTCCCGCCCCAATACCAATGGTGGGAATATTGATACTTTGAGAAACTTCGGTTGCTAATTGAGCGGGAATTTTTTCTAACACCATACCAAAACAACCTAATTCTTCCAATAATTTAGCATCCGACCGCAACCGATTAGCTTCTTCGTCTTTTTTAGCTCTCACAGTATAAGTTCCAAATTTGTAAATGGACTGTGGTGTTAATCCTAAATGTCCCATGACGGGGACACCCGCCGATAAAATCCTTTTAATAGACTCCGCAATCTCTTCTCCACCTTCTAATTTAACGGCGTGCGCACCCGATTCTTTCATAATTCTGATGGCGGAATCTAGAGCCTTCCGTGAATTTCCTTGGTAAGAACCAAAAGGTAAATCCACTACAATCAAAGCTCTTTTGACCGCTCGAACCACTGACTGCGCATGATAAATCATTTGGTCGAGCGTAATCGGTAAAGTTGTTTCGTGTCCCGCCATCACGTTAGAGGCCGAATCCCCTACTAACAAAACGTCGATACCCCCTTCGTCCAATATTTTAGCCGAGGAATAATCGTAGGCCGTCAACATCGCAATTTTTTCTCCCTGCTCTTTCATGGACCGCAAGACGTGGGTGGTAATTCGTTTGATATTTTTTTTATGAATAGACATAGGCTGGTAATAACGGTTGGTTAAATAGCATTTTTGTAAAATTGAGGGTGTCTTAAATTAGGACGAAAGTAGGAAAAGAAAGTGACTCTGTACGGGAATTTTAAGAAATTAATAAGATTGAGGAAACAACGCCTTTTCAAAATTAAATAATATTGTCCTCCTTTAGGAAAAGATTGAATAAGGATAGGGCAATAAACAGTATATTTAGCAGTTCCTAAGATTTTATGTTCATTACAAGTGACCAGTTCTATATCTACTTTACTTATGAGATTTTTAGTCTTCGTACTTTTTGCAATTAGCAGTTGGGCTTGCTCCAACGAACTAGAACTGAACGCCCCCGCAAAAGAAATTCCCATTGTCTATGGCTTACTTTCTCCTTCGGACGATGTGCATTACATTCGAGTAGAACGGGCGTTCATTGACGAACAGACTTCCGCTTTGGAGTTAGCTCAACGACCCGAATCACTCTATTTTGACGATGTTTCGGTAACCTTGACGAACCAGACGAGTGATCAAACTTTCAATTTGGAGGAGGTGGACGGTCGCCAATTTGGACTAGAGCGGACCGACGGCATTTTTGCCACCGCTCCCAATATTTTGTATCGAATCACGAACGACGAAATTCAACTTCAAGCAGGAACTTCCTACGAACTAACCATTCGACAGCCCAATTCAGAGACGCCTTTAGCCACCGCTAGTACAACCATTTTGGGGGATTTACGATTGAATCGCCCTTTGGCCGTTGACCAAAAATCACCGCTACGGATTCTGCCTTCGAACGACCTTACCATTGTCTGGGGAGCGGACGAGACCGCTAAAATATTTGACGTAACGATGCTCATCAACTACGAAGAATTTAACCCCAACGATGCTAGTTTACTAGTAGAAAAAACAATTGCGTGGCCCATGGAAAGAAGTAGAATCGCCGTCGATGGCCCCAATCGAATTGAACCAGAAGGTTCCGAGTTTTACGCTTTTCTACGAGCAAGCATTGAGGAAAATCCCAATGTACAGCGCATTATTCGGTCGGTTGACTTCCAAATTGATGCGGGAGGCGAGGAATTACTCAACTATATCAACGTCGGCAGTGCCAATACGGGCATCACAAGTGCGCAGTTGGTACCTACCTACACAAATCTATCCAGTGGGCTGGGCATTTTTGCTTCTCGAAATAGTATTTTAGTAAAGGGATTTCCGCTTGATAACCAAACTAAGGAGGAGTTGCGGACCAACGAGCTGACGAAGGATTTGAATTTTAGATAAGTGCGTAGTTGGTGGACTAATGAAATTTACATATATTCGGCGTTTTTATATAACATTACGCTGCAAATTACCCAATTTTATCTTTAAGCGTAACTCGTTATATTTGCGCCCCTTTAGCCAAAACAGAAAATAGCATCACTCTTAAAATTCGTATGTTAAACCAATTAACGCCACAAATATTAATTGGAATCGTCCTAGCGTACTTCGCTTTGCTGATGGTTATTTCCTATTTCACGGGGAAAAAGGCGGATAATGCAGATTTTTTCGTTGGAGGACGCCAATCTCCTTGGTATTTAGTGGCCTTTGGTATGGTGGGGGCAACGCTTTCGGGCGTAACGTTCATTTCGGTTCCTGGTTGGGTGGAGGCTAGCCAGTTTTCGTATATGCAGATGGTCATCGGTTATCTGCTAGGCTATTTTGTGATAGCAACGGTGTTGATGCCGATGTACTACAAAATGAATTTGACTTCCATTTATACCTATTTGGAAGAGCGTTTTGGCGTGCAATCTTACAAAACGGGGGCGGGCTTTTTTATCCTTTCCCGTACTATCGGTGCTTCTTTTCGGCTGTATTTAATTGCCATTGTCTTACAACAGTTCGTAATGAATGCCTTCGGGATTCCTTTTTGGGCGACGGTTTTGTTGACCATTATTCTAATTTGGATTTACACCTTTAAGGGCGGCATCAAAACCATTGTCATAACGGATACGCTACAAACCTTTTGTATGCTGACGGCAGTTGTCTTGACGGTGATTGCGATTGGAAATAAATTAGAGCTTTCTTTTGGAGAAATTTTTACGGCGGTCAATGATAGTGCATACAGTCAGACTTTCTTTTTCGAAGGTGGTTGGGGCGACCCAAAAAACTTCTTCAAACAGTTTTTAGCGGGTGCGTCGATTGCGATTGTAATGACGGGATTGGACCAAGATATGATGCAGAAGAATTTGAGTTGTAAAAACATCGGCGAGGCGCAAAAAAATATGTTTTGGTTCAGTATTGCACTGGTCATTGCCAAGTTTTTATTCTTGATGCTGGGCGCTTTACTATTCATCTACGCCAACCAAGTAGGTATTGACATTCCTGAAAGAAAAGATTTGCTCTATCCTACTATTGCCTTACAGCACCTCTCACCGACCATTGGAATTGTGTTTTTGCTTGGATTAATTGCGGCGGCTTATTCGAGTGCAGACTCCGCTTTAACAGCTTTGACAACGTCTTTTTGTGTGGACTTTTTAGGTTTTGAAAAAAGCGATTTGCCCGAAGCAGAAAAAAAGCAGACCCGATTTAAAGTACATATTGGCTTTTCCGTACTGCTATTTTTCGCCATATTATTGTTTTGGTTTATCAACGACGACTCGGTCATTGCCGCTATCTTTAATGTAGCTTCCTACACTTACGGTCCATTATTAGGCCTCTATACTTTTGGATTTTTCACCGAACGGAAAGTGGTTGACCGATTGGCTCCTTTCGTTTGTGTTGCCGCACCTATTCTTACCTATATTATTGACGCTAATTCTGAACTATTGCTTTTTGGCTACCAATTCGGATTTGAGTTGCTGATTTTGAATGGCTTACTTACATTTTTGGGGCTTTGGGGCATTTCGTACGCAACAATTCCTGCGGAAACGGAATAAAAACAACATACAAATAAATCTTACCTTCTAAATAGCGCTCTTTCCTTTAAGTACTATTTCCTTCCCTTTACCAGAATAATTCCCTACTTCACCTTTTTGGCGGTCTCCTACGCTTTCCTCTAGCTTAATTTTACAGACGCAGACGTAAACGTAGGGGCATTTCTTCTTTATTATCGTCTAATGGGTATCTAAATCCTAATTAATCTTTTAACACACCAACCCGACTGTTTTATGAAAAACCTGTTTTTGAGCCTCTTCCTTTTATTTTTTATAACCAATCAACTAATCGCACAAACGCAAACCGTCCGTGGCGTTATTCAAGACCAAGATTCTCAAATGCCACTCATCGGCGCCACTATCCAGTTGATTAACACGGATAATCCCAAAGGTACTACAACCGACATAGATGGTAAATTTGAATTATTGGACATTCCTACGGGCCGACAATCATTTGCCGTGCAGTACCTCGGTTACGAACCGCAACTAATCGACGAATTGGTCATTACCCCATCAAAAGAGGTCGTTTTGACCATTAATTTAAAAGAATCGGTCGCTCAACTCAATGAAGTCGTCGTAACGGCCAGTAGCGAAAACCACGAAGCGCTCAATGAAATGAGCATGATTAGCGCTCGGTCGATGACGATTGAAGAGCTGAATCGGCAGCCCGCCAATTTTTACGACCCCGCAAGAATGGCCCTAGGCTTTTCGGGCGTTACTTCTGCGGGCGACGACGAATCCAACGAAATTGTAGTCCGAGGAAACTCTCCTGCCGGAATTCTCTGGCGGATTGAAGGGGTCGAAGTGTCCAATCCGAACCACTTCTCCGAAGCGGGAACGGCTGGTGGTGGTATTTCCATGCTAAGTACCAATGCAATGGGAACATCCGATTTTTTTGCGGGCGCTTTTCCTGCCGAATTTGGTAATGCGCTATCGGGTGTTTTTGACATTAAACTACGTAACGGAAACAGCAACACCACCGAAGCAGCCGCCCAAATTGGACTGTTAGGTTTGAACGCCGCCGTCGAAGGCCCCTTCAAAAAAGGCTACGATGGTTCCTATTTGGTCAACTATCGCTATTCTACCCTCGGTATTATCGAACGCTTAGGCATTGTGGAATCGGGTAATGGCAACCCCAATTTTCAAGACCTATCTTTTAAAGTCCGCTTACCCACGAAGAAAATGGGCACTTTTAGTTTGTTCGGTTTAGGAGGTGATTTCATTAGCGAAGATGACTACACCTTTGCAAGGGAAGAAAGAAGAGATATTTTCAAAGGGCAAACGGGTATTCTGGGCGCTTCTAATCTGCTCAATTTATCCAATCGGACTTACCTAAAAACGGTGTTTGTAGCCAATTTTGCGGGCCGCTTCTACGACGAAGGTCGCATTTCACCTCAGATGGCAGATGGCATTGATAAAGATTACACCGAATTTTTTGAAGACCAATCGAGTCGCCTGTCCGTTTTACTGAATCATAAATTTAATAGCAAGCACGTTGTCAGAGCAGGTGCCGTTTACAGTTGGTTGAACTACGACTTGAACCTCGAAGAACGCATTTTTGACTGGGTGGAAAATTCCGATGGCTCATTTTCTAGGATTTACACTGACGATTGGGACACGCTTTTAGATAGCGAAGGAAATTCTTACAGTTTTCAGAGTTACGTCCAATGGAAATATAACATATCCTCTAATTTGACGCTGAATACGGGGCTGCATCTATTGTACTTTGGGCTTAATGAAAACACCTCCATTGAACCGAGAGTGGGGCTGAAATGGCAAGTCACGCCGAAGCAATCCTTCGCTTTGGGTATTGGTCGCCACAGTAAAATCGAATCCCTCTCCACTTATTTTGTGCAACGCACAAATGCCCAAGATGAAACTTTTTTGCCCAACCGCAATCTTCCTTTACAGAAAGCGACGCATTACATTTTATCCTACAATGTCAATCTGGCCAAAAAGCTAAATTTGACAATAGAAAGTTACTATCAAAACATCGACAACTTGCCCATCAGTTCGGCACCGAATAGTAACGTTGCTTTGTTGAACCAATACTATTTTGACGTCTTTTTTGACATTCCGAGTCTCGAAGGAACGGGCAAGGGACGAAATTATGGCGTGGACGTAAGTTTAGAAAAAGGCTTTAGCAATGATACTTATTTTGTATTAAACGGCTCTTTGTTCAAATCCGAATACCAAACGAATACCAACGAATGGTACCAAACGAGATACAGCAGTAATTATAACATCGTTGCCATTGGCGGAAAGGAGTTTCATTTTGGCAAAAAAGCAAAAAGAACGCTTGGCCTAAACACCAGAATATTATTAAATGGTGCGCTGCGTTATACTCCGATAGACGAAGCTGCTAGTTTAGAAGCGCAACAAACGATATTCCAGCAAACGCCCTTTACCGAACATTTACCGACGTATTGGCGAGCAGATATTGGTATTAACTATAGTTGGTACAAAAAGCGAGTAGTTCACGCATTGAGTTTGAACGTCCAAAATGTCACCAATCG
>JBCCQK010000181.1:0-14033 GCA_039024375.1 Bacteroidota bacterium | reverse complement strand
GGTCTTAAAGTTGGTCGTAAAATCGCCTTTCATCGGATAACCAAACGGGTACTGCTGATGCTGTGAAACGACCTCTGCCACGCCACTGCCTCCGTCTTTAAACACCACTTGGGTGGACATCAGATGGTTTT
The DNA here is from genome assembly GCA_039024375.1 of Bacteroidota bacterium. Classification (GTDB taxonomy): domain Bacteria; phylum Bacteroidota; class Bacteroidia; order Chitinophagales; family Saprospiraceae; genus JAFMDF01. Next base: position 13,902 of record JBCCQK010000181.1, on the reverse strand, counting down.
TGAGAAAATACTGGTAATCACTTTTGACCCCACTTTCAAAGGTTAATTTACTATTTTCTAAATAAATGGTTGCCAAGGTATCGTTTTCGTATTCGATGGGGCCCAAATAGTCGAGTAGCTTAACGACATTTCCGTTGCGTGTTTGCAGTCTTTGCAACTTCTCGCCCGAACCACTGCGTAGCCATTCAATCGTATTGCCATTGGCAAACGTCACCCGATACGGCTGATTGAAATAATTATACAGGATGGAAATACCTAAATGAGGGTCAAACGTTCGATTGCCTTCCACGTCAAATTGATAATCCGCACTACTTCTTTCTACAAAACCATCCGTTTCAAAACCACTTTGCGGACAGCCGCCAATCTTTGCCGTGAAGTTCGTCCCTGCTTTGGCATGAAACCCAGCTTTCAGCGTAATCGCCGTCCCTGCTTGGTAAGTAATCGCCGCAATATCATTGACAATATTATCCGCTTGCAATTGATTCGCTACGGCGTGTAATTCCGTGTTGTCTAAGGCTTTATTAATTACTTTATTGGTCGGACAAGGTGCACTATCCGTTATCGTTTGTAGCTTATTCGTTCCCGCTTGTAGGGTAAAGGCCATATTGTCAATCACCTGCGCCGTAAAACTATTGCCGTCGCTGTAAACGCCTCTTCTCGTGATACTCGTGAAATTACCCCGTTTATCGTAGCCGTAGGTCGTACCGTAAGCATTATTGTTGAGGTTGTAATTAGCCGCTATCACTCTATCTTCAAAGTCGTAGCTGTAACCGTACTGTTGTTGCACTCCACCTTTAAACTGCCACGCTATACTCGCAATATTACCGTTCTTTTGCGCATCTGCCCCTAGACTCGGTACGGATTGGTCGTAGTTAATATTGAATGAAAATAAGTCATCTATAGACATCGTTTGGTTGATGCCTTTCAAGAAACCATTCGACAAATAGCTAAAATTGCATGCTTGCAAAAAGCCCGTACTCGTACCGCCCAAAAACTTCGTTTTCAACTCGTCTTTAACGGTATATTCCAACAAACTCAACTGCTGCCGAGGCTCATTCAACAAAGCGTGAAAAATCTCCTTCGGTCGGCCTTGGCTGTCGTAGGTCAAATTTAAGGTATCTCGCTGTTCGACCGAAATGTTCGTCGTGTGAAAAATGCGCCGTTTCCGCACTAAATTATCAGCTGGGTCGTAGTCAAAATATTGCCACGTGCGGCCACCTCGATGGTTCGTACTCAAATCGTTCGCTAACTGTCCGAAGCCGTTGTAATTGAGGGCCTGTAACATCGGATTGCCTATTGGCGTATCTCCCTGTAATACCCGCTTTTTAGTCCCCGTCAGTTTGCCGATTTCGATTCTCGGATTGGTGAAATTGCTTTGTGGGGAAAAACCAATATCTTCGGCCAAAGCCGACGCATTCGCCCCGTCCCAATAGTTTTCCGTCCACATTTCATTAACGGTCGTCGGCGTGGTATTGAGTCCCATCCTGCTCGGTCGCCCGTACAAATCGTACTCCGTCACCAGCCACTGACCCGCCGCTCGTAAGTTCCCTCCTCTTGATGCAATCAGCAAATCTCTGGCGTCATAGACCAGCTCTTTTTCCGCCGCATCGGGTACTTTCTTTTTGATGAGATTATCCGCTCCGTCGTATAGCTTTTTATAAATCAAATTCGGCGTACTGGCATCCGCATCGGGGGGATAAATGGATATTTCCCGTTCCTTCAAATCGTGATTGCGGTAGGTATCGTTGCGCTCCGTACCGTCTTGGGATTCCGAACGCTCCAAAATCCGTTTGCCCCGAAAGTCGGTGAAGACGATGTCTTTGTTCCCGTTGCCGTCTATTTCCACGGTTTTGTAGAGCGTTCCCGATGGGTACGTACCGCCCGTAGCGTGATTGATAACCGCATCGCTAAGGGCGTTCGTGCCGTATTCGGTTTGGGTCGGATGCCAGTCGGGACCCGTTACTCGCTTGGGGCGGTTTAAGGGCGAGGCTTCGTATTCCGTCAAGGTGTATGGGGTGCTGCTCGGTGGTTGGTAAAAGCGGCCGTCCGAATGAGGACTTTCTACCGCCTCAAATTGCTTATGTGGCCGTCCGTTATTATCGTATTCGATGGCCTTCACCACATCTTTGCCGTTTTCGCTATGGGCGATTTGTACCTCCAATATCGCTCTACCCAATCCATCAAAATACTGCCGAGTGCGCACTTCCCGTAGCGCCGAATTACCCGTGGCTTCTGCGGCGTAGGTTGTCTTGCGCTCCACGTAGGTTTGGCCCGCTCCCGCATAGACGTAGGTAAATTCCGTCTCGACCGCTCCACCTCTCGCCGATATTTTTTGAATTCTCATGAGCGCATCGTAGGTAAAGGTGGTTACTTGGCCGTCAATGTCCGTGATGGTTTCAATCAGCCTCGTACCCGTTTTGTAGGTATAATCCCACTCGTAGCTTAGGAACTTTCGTTTTTTGATGAGTTTACTAATGGCATCCCACGTGTATAATTCCTTCGTCCAGCCATCTTTTTGGGATTCTCTGGCTCGGCCCGTCTGCGGGTCGTAGGCGTCCAAATCGACATCGCCTTCCCAGCCGTCACCGTTCATCTGCGGAACGCCATTTTCATCAAAGGTCAGCTCAAAATTACTGTAAAACGAGGGGTAAATATTCGAGTTAGAGGCGGTCCCTTTATTGCCCGTTATTTTATCGAAATAGCTAAAGCGGGTGCGCCGTCCTCGCACTTGCATCCCGTTGTTCTTTTCCACCGTTTCCAAGGGAATAGAGATGCGATTTTGCCCTTCCATCGTGCGGTATATCGGCAGGCTCAACCCAAAAATACTCACATCGTCGAACACGTACTTTAACTCCGTGGTGTAGGGAATGCCTCGGTCGTCCATTGTACTAATGCTGACAGGCATGACGTGGTTGGTTAAATCGTACCCCGTATTGGTTTCTACTCGCACACCGTCTCTAGTGGTTACGTTTTTGCTAATCAAATTGGCGGGTCCCGTTCGGATGCGGTACTTTTTGGCGTAATGACCCACATCGCCGTCTTTGTTACGGTACTGGTTGCCTTTATAAATGATGTCTTCCGTTGGATTGGTGGCCGTATAATTAGCAAGCGGCGTATTGACGCTCGTAACTAAGGTCGTTCCATCTTCTTTGACGATTTGGTTCACCAGTTCCTGCCCATCGTTTACTCTCGCCAAATCGGGATTATACGGGTATTCGTCCAGAAAACTTTCCAGCACCTGTTCTTGAAAAAACTGCGAAAATTTTTGACCATTTTGGTTAAAACGCTCGGTCACAAAGGCGTAAGTGATATGATTGCCCGTCGAGTTGGCCGTTGGGACAATGCTCGTCGAGTGGAAGGTCAAACCCGTATTCCCACCAAAGACATCTTTTTGAAAACCGTAATAGGTAGGTTCGAAGGCCAAGCGGCCGCTCGAATTGCCGTTGGAATCGTCGTAATCGAAGGTGCGCACTTGGTCATTACCCGTATTCAGCCCGTCTTTATCGGTAATCTTGCTGACTCGCAGTCCGCCAACCACTCGGTCCACTATCGTGGTGGTACCAGGCTGCTCGGTATAGATTTGAAAAACGGCTTTCACATCCTCGTCGCCAGGCGAAGTTTGGTTGTCCAGAATCAACTCAAACGTATAGTCCACCCCCGCCACAAAGGAGGTGGTGAATTCAAAAGTACTCAAAGGAACTTCCTCAATCGAACAGGTCCCACCGCCTTGACTGGCGCAGTAAAAATCGGAGTCAAACTCATAACTATTGAACTCGCCGTAACCCGCCGCACTGGTGCGTTTGACAAAGATTTGCACTTTGGGATAGTCCCGAGGTCCCACGTTACAATTGGCATTGAAGGTAAAAACACCAAATACCGCCCCGTCCAACTCCTCCGCCGTGAAGGTACGACTTTTGGTGGCCGAGAGGACCGTACAGCAATTATTGTCAAACGGTGTCCCACAATTACTCAAATCGGGTTGCAGAATGCCCGTGAAGGTACTTTGTCCCGTGACCGATTGCGGTACGGTGTTCGCCTCGTATTCGAAGTGGCTGCTGCCCCCATCAGGCCACTGAATGGACTTTAAATTGCCTACTAGCATGGCCGCGTCGTTGGACGATTTTTCTGCTGTTTCGATATTCGGAAAGCCAAAACCTGTTCCAAAATTGATGTGGGATAAATCGGGAATACCAAAAGTACCTTCGTTATCTGCCTCCGAATTTTGAAATCCCCAACTGTCTGTTTGGCGGCTAAAACGATGCTGAAGCGTCCCTGCGTAGTACTCGAATTGCCAAGCGGGAAGGCTGATGGTGTTATCACAACTGCGTTCTTGCAGGCTTTCCAAGCGTAGGCGTTTATAATGGGAAGCCGTACCCCCGGGCGATTGCACGTAGGTATAATTTAGGTCGTAGGCGAGGCAGTAGCTTCCCGTGCTGTATTCGATTTTATCCAGACTTTTGGGCGTATTCCCCAAATAGGGGTCAATATCTTGACGGTCGTTGGTGTAGGTGAAGTCCAATCGCTGTGTGCTGCTCTCGTTTCGGATAGCCGTGATGCGCCAGCCTTGCACTTCGTGGTTGGTCAAAGTGGTGTTTTGCGCATAGGGAATGCCGCCGCAATTCACGTCAACGCCGCCGCCACTAAAATACTGCAATTGGCAAGAACTCAAGGTTTTGTAGGCGTAGTTGTCCGCTTCGTAGTCCACGTAAATGTTGTCCAGTTCATCGTGGCTGCTAATCTGACGTAAATACCACGAACTCGGCGCTATGGTTTGCACATTTTGATTGTTCACAATCATAGTTTCCACACCGACGTTGATAAAGCCCGTATCGCTATCCAAGCGGCCATACGTCCAACGCTCACCGTTGGGTAAAATAATCGTGAATTGGATGAATTCTTGATTGCCCGATTTGCGTTGGTATTCTAGTTTGAGGTCTTGCTGGGGAATGAAAACGGGTTGGTTCAAGCGGTTGAAATAGAACGACCCTGCGTAGCTACCTCCACTGGCTGAATTTAGGTTAAAGCTGAAAAAATCTGGCTCACTATCACGAATGCCTTCTCCCACTTCACGGATTTGTTCGCTCGTAAGAATATCGTTAAAAGCGCCTTCGGGGTCTCTGAGGTCTTGATTATTATCAAAATAGCCGAGGTTGATTTCGTCGGGGGTGCCTCGGGTCTCTCGGCTAATCATCGGGATGCCTAGACTAAAATTTCCCGTAGCGGAAGCAGGACTACCGAGTTTCAAATCGGCCACGTAGCGCAGCGACAGGGCCATCCCGATGCGGTTTTCTTCGATGCCTTTGAGGGGAATGGATTGGACTAATTTTCCCGTTTGTTTCGCCACATTGACAGTCCCATAGCGTGACATACTAGCGGCGGCATCGGGCGCAGGATGAACGACGTCGCCGACGACCGTGTTTTCGGGTTGGGCGTAGGTGGTTGGTAGCGTCCACAAAAAGAAGAAAGCGAAACAGAATAGAGCGTATTTTTTATTCATTTTTGGGTTGTCTTTTTGACAGGATTTATTTGTCTTTTCTCCGTAAGCGTTCATTGCTCATTACACACTATTCATGGGACAACGGATGCTTTGCTTGATGTTGACTTGGACAACGGATTTTGACGTTGACTTTTCTTTACATTGCTCATCGTTCATTGTTTTTTAACACGGATTTTTAGGGAACACGGATTTAGATGTTGACTATTGTTCATTGCAAATTGTTCATTGCAAATTGTTCATTGCCCATTGATAATTGCCAGAGTTTGGGTGGTTACGGTGGCTCCGATGCGGCTTTTCACAAAATACAAACCCGATGGCCACTGGCTGCTGTCGATGGATAAGGTGGTGTTTTCTACCAATTGGTAATCGTAAAGCAGTTGGCCCGAAGCAGAAAATAGGCGAATATCTATCGGTTCAAATGATGCGTTTCGGCGCTCTTTAAGACTAATTTCTACAAAGTTATTGGCAGGATTGGGCCGTATCAGCAATTCGGGAAGGTCGTTCGTCAAATCATCAGTGAGGGAATGGTCTCTACTCGTCGCCGCTTCTTCCGATAACAGGGCTGACGCTTCACCGCAAATACTCGCCGCAGCGTTCCCTATCCAACCCTTGCGCACGACTTGTAGGACTTTTCGCATTCGTTCTACTTGGGATTTGGTAAAGGAGCTAAGGCATCTATCGTCGCTATTGTCGAGGTAGTTGTAGGTCAATTCGACAGGGTTATCGAAGCAGGTGCTGACGTGCACATAAGCGGGGCAGCCCCGATTGGGAACATTGTGAATGGGCGTATCAATCAAACCGTCGTCCTCACATTTGCCGTTCGTCCATAGGCTTTTGACCATGAGGGTATTAGAAATCAAGTGGACCAGGGACTTCCCTTCGTCAAAAGGGTAAGAACTGGCCAGTGTGCCAAAGTAGCGATAGTCGATGATAACCGCATCCAAATCGGCGGGAAACCACGGCAGGGCACTGTACCCGCTGACGCTGTCGGCTAATGGCGCCACCACCACGTTCAAATACTGGTCGGGTGCAATTAAGGAAACACCGCTAGGCTCCGTCAACAATCCAAAATCGGCGCCCCATTTCGCTACGCTACTTGATACGTAGTTGATGGCATCGGGGCGATTGGCCAAACAAAAACGGATGGCCGCATCGTCGGCTTTGAACATTCCGTACCCTTCTCGGCTTTCGGAGAGGTGGGTAAAACTATTACCCCCTTGTCCACTGAAAGCGGTATTGAGTGCCGTTATTTGATTGTTGATTTGTGTCTTCGAAACTTCTTCGGAGGGTTGATGATGGACGATGTGAAAGATAATGGGAATAGTCAATTCGGCGGCATCATCCGTGGTCGTAGTAGTGGCCAAACTTTTTTCGATGGTATATTTTTTGGCTTTGAGGCTGTCGATTTGCCGCATTTGGGTCGCTACTTCGGGGCTGTGGAGGTGGCGAATGAGCGTTTGAGCGGATAGATGGCCCGCAAAGAGGAACAGCAGTAGTACTATTCCAATGGGTCTTTTCCGCAAAATAAGCGGATGTAGGGTGTTCATATATAGGTGTTTTGATTAGTAGAAAGAGCGTTCCACCTATATAGAGTGCAAAACGAGGAAAATTCCACACTTTTTGAGAGACTTTTTTTATTTTTTTTTGAAAACCGTGATTTTGCTGCGTTATGACGTGGTGAATTGAACAGAATACCCCCCAATTGTTCCAACTTTTACGTCTTTGGTTACTAGACATAAAATACTGAACAAATGAAGACTAGGGAACACTTTTAAAGATGAAAACCGACAGCTTTTGAATTATGATTGATGTTTCCTTAATTTAGTCGAGCCGTCATCTGTTGAGTAGCCTGAATCACCTTTTCCAAAGTCTGAATTTTAGACTTGCTAGCTTGAAATTGGATAGTAGTTCTTTCTCCGTTTTGGGTAAAAGTTCCTTGGTCTAACTCTGGCCCTAAAAAGCGTTGGAAGTGTTGTCGAAGTTCTGCAACATTTTCGTTAGGCAGTTCAATCTGACAGTTGGCGAGTTGGTCGTTGTATTTATGGTAGCTGATGGTGATTTGTGTCATACTGGGATATTGGTTACGGAATAGTTGGCATCCGATAGCCAATAAAGGGATTAATGGAGAGAATAGCAATACCCTTTTCCTTAAATTTTGCTGCTTACTGAATAGCGACCAATTCGCAAGGAGAGAGGACAAACCAGATGCTACCCACTTGATTTTAAAGTTATAAATTCGATAATTTTAAATTGGACGAAAAATCCTCTAACACTCTACCCGTAGAGTGTTTAAAATCTATAGATGGCTTCTTACTTCAAAAATTTGTCCGCAAGTTCTTGTAGCTTTTTGATGGTTTTAGACCGCTTTAAGATGGGGTACTGAAAGTCGTACATTTCTTGGAGAAACTTTCTTCTTTCCGCTTTATCACAATCCCATTGCAAGAGCATAGAATCTAAGGACTCCAAATTCGCTAAAATTTGTAAGTCAAGAACGTAGGCGTAGTCTCTCTGATTTCTATTAGTGGGTTTATCCGTATTTTGTTTTCTCCATTCACTAGCTGTTAGTCCAAAAACTATTTCATTAATCATATCTGCCTCGGCAGCAAAAGGCAAGCGAGCTTTATAAGGTTGGGGATGGGTTAATAATCGTTCATCTACTTGTGATAGAACGGCACTAACGAGTAAAGAATAGTTACCCGCTGTTAGAAACCTTTTTATGTTAAAAGGGTCTCCCAATTTTACTTGTTCTTCTAATTTCATTCGCTTAAATTCACGAATCATGTAAAGTTGGAAGGCAGGTTCAACCCAGTAAGCAAAATGTAAAGCAATGTCTTCTTGCGCCATAACTCCTTTACTGTAGCGACCCCTACTAGGTTTAATTCCAATAGCAGAAGTCTCATTCACCCACTTAGTTGGCGTCATATAGAATCTGTTTAATCCACTCTGCTTTTTAATTCGCTCGAATTCGAGTGAATTAAAACCATCATTCTCCAATTGTTCCCATAAGCCCAAATATTCAAGGGTATTTCTATTTCTAAGCCAGTTGCTAATTAAGACATTGGGTTTTCCATATTTTGCGGCTATATCTGTTAGAGAAACATAGTTCTCTTCCTCTATTCTTGATAAACGGACTAAAACACCATTGATATTTAACTCATTTTCTGCCATAGCTACGGAAACTTTACCATCTAAGTAATTGCTACATTAAATGTTTTGGATAAACTAACTGATTCTGATTTTCTTTTCTGAAAAGGTAAAAGTCCGTTATCGCAAAGGTAGTAAAATTTGAACGCAGTATCAGGGTGAGCAAATTTTATAAAGGTAGTCATACGGCTATTTTTAGAAAATTTGGATGGTATACTTCTTCCCAAGTTTCTAGATATGATATGGTATTTTGATTGATAGGTCATTATTCAAACCATACCATTTGGGTAGGTTTAAAATCTGTATCCTTTTCTTTTCAATTGAGTTAAAACTATCAAAATCCTTGAAAAAAGACCAAAATCAGTCAAAAACATCCGTTTTTGCACCGCTCATCCTAGCCCTGCACGTTTCATCCTACCGTTGCTGCTCTCATCCTAGCATTGATTGTCTCATCCTAGTGAAAAGTTTGCTTTTTATCAAAAAGTTAGTCGGACAAGAAAAAAGGGTAAAGATTAGTAAAAAGTGTAATGTGATACAAAAAGCAAAATGGTTGTATAATCCTAGAAATGACTGAAATGTCCTAGTAAAAATCCAAATTTTGCCACAAATTTGTATCAACACCTATCAAAGAAATAGACCTACTTAAAAGATGTAATCCTTACTTTTTTTAGTAGGTCGGAGTTGGTAGCTCTGACCTACGTTTTTTGTAGTAAGTCCTATTGTCTTGATAACTTTTTACTTATATCCCTACCCTGTTCTCTCTGAATTCAGTTGGCGTTACCCCTACGTATTCCTTAAAGGCCCTCGCAAAATGAGAAGGGTCACTAAAGCCTACTTGAAAAGTGATTTCTGAAATATTTAAGTTGGTGGTTTGGAGCAGCCCTTTGGCTTTTTCCAAACGAAAAACCTTGATTGTATTGCCGATAGTATAGCCCGTCCAAACCTTTAGTTTTCGATTCAAATTAGAACTACTCATATCTACCGCTTTGCTTAATGCTTTGCGGTGATAATTCGGATTACTATAATTAGCTGCTAGTTCAGCTAATACCTTTTGAAATAAAACGTCCTCAATCGTGAAATCTATACCAGATACTTCGGATTTATCAACCTGTTTTTTTACCGATTTATCGGTGGATAAAGAAAAGAAGTGCCGCAGAGCTATCCGACTATTAAGCGCATTTTTGACCGACAGTAAAAGCTCTGCCTGATGAATGGGTTTGTTTAGATAAATATCTGCACCCCGTTTTAATCCAGCAATTTTGTGGTCATCATCCGTTTTAGCTGTCAGTAAAATAATGGGGATGTGTGAAGTTTGCGGGTTCTCTTTTAAAGTAGCGCACAACTCAAAACCGTTTTTACGAGGCATCATCACATCACTAATAATCAAATCGGGGATAAGGTTCAAGGCGCTGTCAATGCCCGCTTGTCCATCTAATGCGTAAGTAACTTGGTATTCACTACTAAACATCTCGGCAATCAGATTGACGATTTCTAGATTATCCTCCACAATTAATACAATCGGTTTGTCCGAGTTGGCATCTACGGGAGTATCGAATTTTGGATGGGTAGCTAAAAAAGTAGGGGCTGAATATTTCGGTAGTGGACTATCAGACCTAACAGCATCTTGTGTAATAGGGAGCAATACTCGAAAAATACTCCCTTTTCCAAGCGTACTTTCTACTTGAATTTCCCCGTCCATTAACTCAACTAAAGCTTTGGTCAATGCCAGTCCAATACCGGTACTGGTGTGGTCAGCAGATTCCGTTCCAATGTAACGGTCAAATATTTTAGGTAAATCTTCGGGAGCAATTCCCTGACCACTATCGCTTACCTCAATAATCAATTGGTTGGCTTGTTGGTTAGCAGAATAGATAACTCGACCACCTTCGGGAGTAAACTTAATGGCATTGTCCAACAGATTGGTGACCACCGAAGTCAAATTATCGGGGTCGTAGTCCATGACGAGCGAATCAAACTCAATTCGCTGTGCTAACTCAATTCCTTTATTGGTCGCAAGTGGTTCAAGATTCCGACCAATGTATTTCAAAAATCCAGTTATTTCTCTTTGGACAGTATTTAATTGGAATTTGCCCGCATCTAATTTCCGCAAGTCCAAGATTTGATTGACTAGGCTTAAAATACGATTACTGTTATTTTTGATACCTGCTAATTTTGCCCGCAATGAATCATTTATCTCCATTTTTTGCGCTTGCTCAATCAGTCCAAGGACAACCGTCAAAGGCGTTCTAAACTCGTGGGTGATATTGGCATATGCCTTATTTTTTACCGAATCAATTTCCTTCAACTGCTGCGCCTCCCGTTCCAATAGTTGCCGATTCAACTGAAAACGATAGACCCCAAACAATAAACCAAAGCCCAATAATCCATACAGCAAATACGCTCCTGCACTCAACCAAATCGGTGGATGAATGGTAATTTTCAACGTCTGCTCGTCTTCAGCAAAACCCGTTCGATGAATCCTAAAAGTGTAGTCACCCGCCGCTAACTTCGTATAATTTTGATAAGTCTCGCTGGGTTTAGTGGTAATCCAATCCTTATCAAGTCCCTCCATTTTATAGGTAAAACGAACTTTATCCGCTTGACAAAAAGTGAGCGAAGAAAAATGGATGGTAAAAAAGTTTTCATCGTGATTTAACTGAACGTGTTCCAGTCGCTGAATAGGTGTAGGTTCAGTAGCACCCAGTACTTGAAAACTGGTCAAATAAACGGGTTGGACCGTTTTGGGATTGGTCAAACACTGCGGCAGCACATGATAAAACTGGTCATTTTGTCCGAGTAATAAAGTACCATCGGGTAGGGCAGAGAAACCGTGCAAGTAGAAGTTATTAAAGACCAACCCATCCTGTTTGGTGTACACTTGAAAATGACCATCGCTGTGCGGTCCAACTGATTTGTCCAAAAAATAGACGCCACCCTGTGTGGATAGCCATAATTGATTATCCTTACCAATAACAATTTTATCAATCAAAGTGTAGGGTAAATTACTAGCATCGGGAGTAGATGTTAATTCGGTAGAGAGAGCTAATTTCTTCAATCCATTCTGCATCGTGCCCAGCCACAAAGTACCTTCTTCACCCAAGGCAAAAGTATTGACTTCTAAATCCGAAGTCGATTGTACCAAAGCAAACTTATTAATAGAAACATCAAACTTGAAAACTCCTCTAGAAGAAGCAACCCAAATAAGCTCATCCTCATAAATAATCTGTCGAATTTGTAATCTAGGCGTATCTGCTTTTTGATTGAGCGAAAACGACTTTACCTCGTCCGTTTGCCGATTGATTTTCAACAAATCTCCATCGCTGGTAGCCGCCCATATAACACCATTTTTACCCTCGATAATATCACTAACGTTCCTATTTTGCAAATCCAAAGCAGCAACCGCCTCGTTTTCGAAAGGCACTAATTTTCCGATAGACCTATCCAAATAGAGTAGGGAAGGGCGCTGAACTTCTTTGGTGTTCCCACCTTTGTTACTCTCTCCACCAACCCAAACTTCACCCGATTCGGTCACCACTACCGTCATGAAAATCTGGTAAACGCCCTCCATACCTAAAGTTGGAATAGGCGTAGCAGACCAATCATCGGGATTGACGGCAAACAGTCCCGTACAGCCGTTAGCCGCCGCATAGATTGTATTCGACTGTTTATCAAAACCAAAATCGGTTACATTATTTTCGGAGAACTTAGTACCACAAGACTGCAAATCCAAAGGGATATCAAAAAAGGCTTGACATTCGGGATTGATATAAGAAACACCCGTATCTTCAAAAGTAAACCATGTGCGCCCATCTCGGTCTTTAAAAAGTCGATTGCCCGTTCCTGCTTTGATGGCAATAGGATTGTTATTCTCGGGTTTGAAAAAGCGAAATTTGCTCGAAGGAATATCAAAGATGCCCGCTCCGTTATCTCTGGTCTGCACCCAAAGTTCGGTAGGTGATTTGCGCTTTATACTTTTGACAATATCCGAATAGCCATTACCATCATAATTAAATAAGTTAGGCTTACTATAAGTATGGTATTGCCACTTACTAGTCTGAATATCCAAAGCAATCAAACCACCACCCCAAGCGCCCATCCACAAGGTACTGGGTTCATCCATAAATAGCCCATTGATGGTCATAAGTGCTGTACCTTTGGCGGGTGATTGGAAATACTGAAAATCTAGAGTGGTTTTGTTCAAGCGATAAAGTCCATCGTTTCCAGCACACCAAAGGATATTGTTATCAGCGACATCTTGCACTATATCCACAATTGAATTGAGCCGAAATAAATCCTCGGCATCCTCAAAATTGGCTCGTAGCGGTAGCAAAGTCAAACTATCAGTAGCGATTTCGTAGCGAAACATTCCGCTACCGTAAGCCCCTAGCCACAAATATCCATCCTCAAAGTTCTTCATCCGCATTAAGCCCTTCAAATGGGGTCGATGTCGAAAATTACTAAAAGCCTCGCTGCTAGGGTCAAAACGAGCCAATCCCTTATTATGCACCAAGAACCAGAGATAGCCGTCTTTATCTTCGGTAATATCCATAATCATTGTTCCCATAATAGTCGTTGAATCGGCAGGATTAGGTAGAAAATATTGGAAGTTGAGTCCATCCCAACGGGTCAAACCATTGTGCGTAGCAAACCACAAAAAGCCTTGACTATCTTGATGAACCTTCCAAACCAAATCGTTGGGAAGACCGCTATTTTTGTCAAGATGACTGAATTGGATGTTTTGAAATTCGATGGAGTTGGTTTGGGTGAATCCAATGGTGGTAATACTACAGAGTAGTAAGGTGTATAGTAGTCGTAGCATGTGTAGTCTTTTTTGTGTAGTTTTTTTTGATAAAAATGGAGGAAGGAGGATGGATAGGAAGGTATTGTTATTGGAGCAAAGAGAGTGCCATAAAATTATTAAACCAACATGAATGATGAAAGAGAGATTTAGGTAAATCAAATTAAATAAAAATTTAACATATTCTCCCTTGCATGTATCTTCTTATTTTCGTACATTTACATTGTTAAGAAGACATAGCGTACCAAAACCCCGAATAAAATGAAATTACCCTATACTGAATATTCTATCGATAATTACCCTACTAGTTTAAAAAGTTAGTTCTACAAAAGAATACAACTAGACATTGCTTAGGAATACAATCCAATCCAATCCAATCCAATCCAATCCAATCCAATCCAATATCAGCTACTTTTAATAATTCCTAAAGCGCAAACACCCGAAACTTAAGCCGCTACTGCGG
>JBCCQK010000180.1:0-14170 GCA_039024375.1 Bacteroidota bacterium | reverse complement strand
GTTATGTCTTTTATTTTTATTTTTTCCCCTTTATCAATATTAAAAACGAGTTGTACCGAATTGACTCTACTTGAATCAGCTTGTTCTTTGGAGCGAACCGTTACGTCAAAATAGCCTTTTCCAATGTAATAGTTTTTGATACTCTCTTCGGCATTCTTCTTGGTGGATTCGGTAACAATACCTCCCTTAGTCAAGAACTGATTCACGGCGTCGTTCAAATCACTGTGACGCGATTTTTTGGCTCCTTTGTAAGAATAAGTCGATAGTCGAGGACGCTCTTGAACCGCAATTTCTAGGAAAATAATTTCCCCAATTGCTTTTGTTGCGTAGATTTTAACATCGGTAAAGAGTCGTAATTTCCACAGCGCTTTGAGACCTGCACTGATACCTGGTCCTGGAATACGTAGTTTAGACCCTACTTTTAGACCCGCAATGGACTTTAATGCGGTCGCATCGCTAAAATTATTGCCCACTACCTCGACTCCACCGATTTCGTAGTCAACGGGGTTTTGGTAATCAATGTCAGGAATGCTATCCGCAACTTGACCAAAAACGGGTAAAAAACTGGAGAGCAGCAAACAAATTAGGAGAAAATGCAGTTGTCTTTTCATGAACGCTCAATCACTGATTAAGGGAAATGTAAAATTTAAAACCCGCCAGACTGCTGTGCGGGCTGGTTACAAATCTGAAATCCAAAAGTCTTGATAATCAAGAAGCTAGGGTTTCGAAGCAGTAATTTTATTTTTACTATTCCCAAATAGAAATAATGTTTACTGAAATAGTAGTAAACAGGAGTTTGAAGAGAAAAACACCAAGCGCATCGATTAGTTAGAGACGTTGATATTCCTTTTCAAGTCCGCAAAGGTCGTAAATTTTAATAATTGAACGAATAGATTTTAGCTTTCGTGGTTATTTAACATCATTCTTAACACTATTTAACAAGATATGGTAAACAAGAAGGAATAGGAGATACAATGCGCTTAGGTGTTTTGGCGAATGTGCATAGGACTGTTGAGAAGTGTTACGCTCTGTTTTTTTTTGTAACACGGACATTTGGAGAACACAGCTTGCCCGTACGGGGAATTGGGCCTTGACGTTTTTTGTTGGTGCTAATTGCCACTGCTCACTGTTTTTTGGACAACGGATGCTTTGTTTGATGTTGACGAGGACAAGAGCTTGCCCGTATGGGGATTCAGATGTTGACTTCTGCTTGTACAGCTTCCAGTTTTCGCTAACTTTTCTACCACTGCCACTGCCTAGCACTTATCATTTTGGTAACACGGATATTTGGGGAACACGGAATCAGATGTTGACTTTTTTTCTTGCTTACTGCCCCTGCCGCTATTAAACCAACTGCTCGCTAATCATACCAAAACGGCGCTCTTTATTTTGATAATTTAAAATACATTCGTAAAAATGTTCTTTGGTAAAATCGGGCCACAGTGTATGGACGAATTGGAATTCTGCGTAGGATAATTCCCATAGAAG
The DNA here is from genome assembly GCA_039024375.1 of Bacteroidota bacterium. Lineage (GTDB taxonomy): Bacteria > Bacteroidota > Bacteroidia > Chitinophagales > Saprospiraceae > JAFMDF01. Next base: position 12,682 of record JBCCQK010000180.1, on the reverse strand, counting down.
AAAATTACTCAAGCGAATTTCTCCACTGGTACGAATCATCAAATCGGGGTCGGGAAAGGCGGCGGTACTGAGTGCGGACTTGTACGTTTCTTCGGTGATGTCGGAGGGATTCAATTCTTGGTTCTTAATCTTTTGAGCAATTTTTTTAGTGGCATTTAAAATATCCCAACGACCACTATAATTAAGTGCCAAAACCAAGTCCATGCGCGTATTATGCCGCGTACTTTCGATGCCTTCCAAAAGCGCTCTTCTAGTTCGACTTGGCAGACGGGATAGGTCGCCAATAGCGTTCAACCTAATATTATTCTTGTTAAGCGTTTTAACCTCTTTGGCAATCGTATCCACCAATAAGCGCATTAATGTGCTTACTTCAAAAGAAGGGCGGTTCCAATTTTCGGTCGAGAAAGCATACAGAGTTAAATACTTGACACCTAATTCGGCAGAAGCCTCGGTAATTTCTCGAACTGCTTTCACGCCATTTTTATGGCCAAATACTCTCGGCTGATTGCGCCGTTTTGCCCAACGCCCGTTTCCATCCATAATAACCGCAATATGATTAGGCAGTTTGGTTACACTTATTTGTTCCTTTAGATTTTCCATCTTATTTGTACTGATATTCGTAAAAGCCAGAGTGATACCTCTACTTTTTTTTACAAAGTTAAAAAAGAGTTCGCAGTGTTGTGGTGCTGTTACGACTTATTCTGCCTTTTTGTTAGGGTACTTTCCTACTTCAGTGGTCAGAAAAGGGGGAATGAATCGAAAAATTTGTCAAGTTAACAGTTTCAAGTCCATCCTTTATTGGAGCAAATCTGTCGATAAATAAGCGAATCTGGTCGGTATTTCTACTTTTTTGCTAGGTTCGTTCGTTCTATTCGTAGTCTTTTGAGGGCATTCCCCGTTGGATTGCATGAAAGATAAAACGGTTACCCTCTTTAAAAAATGACATTTTCGAAACTATTATTTTGAAAAGTGATTACTTCATTAAACCAATTGACTTCTAATTAACGCCTTTAACTTTATATTATGCTTTTCACCCGATTGCTTGCCTTTTGTTGCTTTTCACTAATGGCTCACATTGTATATGCAGGAGGAATAACGGGGACTATCAAGGATACTGATGGAAACCCTATTGCCTATGCGACAATTTATGTGAAAGAGTTAGGCACGGGAACGACTACAAATGTGGAAGGAAACTACACTTATCGGCTGGTAGCGGGCATTTACAACGTAACATTTCAGTCCATTGGTTACGAAACGGTCGTTCAAAGAATTAACGTCAGCAATGGTTTCGTTCGGACCGACATTGTTTTAAAAGCACAAACTTACGAATTGGCGCAGGTGGAAGTCACTTCGGGTGGTCGAGACCCCGCTTACACCATTATGCGTAAAGCCATTGCTAAAGCGCCTTTTCACACCAATCAGCTAAATAGCTACGAGGCAACGGTTTATTTAAAAGGGTCGGGCCGTCTGATTGATTCTCCCTTTTTTCTACGAAAAATGATTGCTAAGCAAGGCGTCGATTCCTCTTTTGCATTCACTAGCGAATCGGTTAACGAAATTTCTTACGTGCGGCCCAATATCTATAAAGAAAAAGTGATTTCTGTTTATACCACAGGAGAAGATAGAGATGTAAATCCCAATGCCTACATCACCGATAGTTTCTATGAATCGGATATTGCGGGCGTTGTTTCGCCCTTGTCACCGAAAGCATTTGCTTACTACAAGTTTGTTTACGAAGGATTTTTCATGGATAGAGGCTACGAAATTGATAAAATTCGAGTTATTCCGAGAAGTCGTGGGGAAAATGTATTTAGTGGAATTATTAATATAGTCGATGGAGATTGGGCCATACATAGTCTAGATTTGAATACGATGAAATTTGGCTTTTTAGCTAACATTAAACAAGTCTATGCCCCGATTGAAGAAAAGGTGTGGATGCCGCTTAATTTGCGCTACAAGGTAAACGGTAAATATTTGGGCTTCAAATTTGAAGCAGATTATCTAGCTTCCGTCTCGGATTATAAAATAGAATTGAATCCCGATTTGGAATACGAAGTAGTGGTCGTTGACGAAGCGATTGAGGAAGAATTGGCTAAGGAAATTGAAGCCAGTAAAAATGCTAAAATCGAAAATATCGAAGGACGCTTATCCCAAGGGAAGGAAGTCACTCGAAAAGAACTGCGCAAAATGCTCAAAGAGTACGAACGGGAGGAACGAGACGAACAGGAAGCGCCCGAAGTAGAAGAAAATCGCACGTTTGTAGTTGATTCCATGGCAGCCAAACGTGATTCGATGTATTGGGAAGCCATTCGTCCTATTCCGCTGACAGAGATAGAGTCAAGAGGCTACTTCGTGATGGATAGTTTAGAAGTGGCAGAAGAGGAAAAGGCCAAAAAGGACTCGTTGGGTATTCGAAAGAATAAGAAAAAAGAAGGGTTTGGCTTAGGGGATTTACTATTTGGTGGGTCTTACGGGAAGACCAAAGAGCGTCGATTTTTCATCAAGCCCGCTCTCAATACCCTCCAATTCAATACAGTGGATGGCTACAATTTCGAATACGGCTTAGGTTATCGGCAAGATTATGACAATGGCAATCGCTGGTATTTGGAAGGAACGGGGCGTTACGGATTTTCTCGCAAAGCAGTCAACTACCGCTTTGATACGGGTATTAATTTTAAACAAAAAAACACGACGATTACAACGGTTAGCATTGGTCCCGATGGTAGTTCGGTTACTACTGATGGTTATGCGGGAAAGGCCAAGTTGCGTTTGAGCGGCGGAAAATACGTTTTTCAGTACAACCCCGACAATCCGATTCACCCGTTAGTCAACACGGTGACGAGTCTCCTTTCGGAAAATAATTTTATGAAGTTGTACGAAAAGCAGTTTGTGGGTCTCTCCTTCGAAAAGACCTTCAACGCCGAGTGGGAGATGACCTTCACGGGAGAATGGTCCGACCGAAATACGCTAAATAACAATTCTGGTCACGTCTATTTTGACCGAGATACTAGAACCTACACGCCAAATGTTCCTTTTAATTTTGAAACGAACGCCGATTTTATGCCACATCAAGCAACCATCATAGCCCTATCCGTTGCGGGTAAACCGTGGCAGAAATACCGTATTCGAAATGGTAAAAGGACGGCCATTGCTAATTCCTCTCCGACGCTGTTGTTCAACGCTCGACAGGGAATTTATCACAATAGTCCTTCTGCGGACGGCAATTTTACACACCTTGAACTGGGATTTCAACACTATTTCGACATCGGCTATCGCGGAGGAATGGATGTTAAAGTAAACGCCGGCACCTTTTTCAATCAAGCGGGCATGCAGTTTCCCGACTACAAACACTTTTTGGGTAACCAGACTATTTTTTCCACCACTGACCCCGTGGGTAGTTTCCGTATGCTGGACTATTACGCATTTAGTACCAACGATGCCTATTTGAATGCGCACGTCCATTATCAGTTTCGAAAGTTCTTGGTCACGCAGATTTTTGAAGCACAGTTATTAGGTATTAAGGAAAACATTTTTGTTAATTATCTGAATACAGACTTTTCGCAACATTACTTCGAGGCGGGTTATAGTATTGATAATATTGCCCGGTTTTTTCGCTTAGAATTTATTACGAATTTTTCCGATTTCAACTATTTAGATTTTGGTGTTCGTATTGGTATTGCCACGAATTTGGATAACTTGTTTGAGTAAGTGTAATTACTTTGGACGATGAATTTTTACCACAAAGCACATAGAGTCCATGGAGTTTTTCGAGCGCAGTTTGTTCATTTTCAAATTTAAAAGAGCAATTGACCGAAATAAGTAAGGTTTAACTGAGCAATAAGTCAAAGCTGTGCTCGAAAAAAGAACTTTGTGTGCTTTGTGAACTCCATACCTTTGTGGTAAAAAACGAGTGGTGAGTAGTTACGAGTAAGTTAAAGAAAAAATAGACTATTTTTGCATTTCAAATGTCACTTAGACCATGAAAGAAGAAGTAATCCTCAAACAAATAGAGCGTGAAATTCGGCAGTTTACGCCCATCCTTTCCCAAGCTGCGGACGCCGTACTAGACCAAAAAGTGTCTGCCTACCCCATTTTTATTGTTCATCAAGGAGAAATTGAATTAGGCCTTTCAGTCATTGACCCGCAAAAAGTCAAAAGCGATTGGGCCATTAATGTCTCTATTTTGGAAGAATTTGCCGCCAAACAAATTATCAAAGCGGAAAATATTGACAACTTTCGAGAGGTCTATAAAGACCCCGAAACGAATCTATGCCTTTTTGTGATTAGCGAAATTGGCGCTAATTTTATATTCATTCCTCGCAAGGACATTGAAGCTAATTAAATCAATAAGCTCACCAAAGAAAGTACTGCTATCGAGTACATCACCCAACTGACCTCACTAAATTTCCCCAAACACACTTTAATAAGTGTCCAAGAAAGGAAACCGAAGGCCAAGCCCGTCGAAATAGAAAAACTCAGCGGCATCATCACGAAGGTCAAAATGGCAGGAATCGCTTCTTCGTAATCGTCCCAAGGAATCGCCGATGTTTGTCGAATCATCATAAACCCAACCATGATTAACGCAGGGGCAGTAGCGTAACTAGGAACTAAGGCAATGAGGGGCGTAAACAAAGTAGCGATTAAGAATAAGCAACCCGTGACGACTGCGGTTAGTCCGCTACGACCGCCTGCGGCAATTCCCGTTCCCGATTCGATGTAACTCGTCGTTGGAGACGTACCCATCACGCCGCTCATTAAAGTGGCAATGGCATCCACTCCGAGCATCTTTTTGAAATCTTTGATAGTCCCATCTTTTTGTACCAATCCAGCTTCTTTGGTGCAGGCCATCAAAGTACCAATGGTATCAAATAAATCGGTGTAAAAAAAGGCGAAAATGGTACCGATGAAGCCAATTTCTAAGGCGCCCATAATATCTAATTGAAAAACTACGGGAGAAATATCGAAGTTAAATTGCATGCCGTTGGTAGGGAATTCTACCAGACCCAATAAAAAGCCTAGTACCGTTCCAAAGACAATCCCAATCAAAATTGCGGCGTTGACGTTTCTTAAAAATAGAATAATTGTCAAAAATAAAGCGGCCAATCCAATAATTACCTGCGATGTAAAAGCACCTAAACTCACCAAAGTAGCGGGATTATCGACGATTAAGCCCATGTTTTTCAAGCCAATAAAAAAGATAAATAACCCAATTCCTACGGAAATGGCGGTGACCAAAGTTTTGGGAATGGCCGCTACTATCTTTTCTCTTGCGCCAAAAAGGGAGAGGACCAAAAATAAAACCCCTGCCCAGAAAACCATCCCCAAAGCCGTTTGCCAAGAAATGCCATCTCCCAGTACAATCGAATACGCAAAAAAGGCATTCAATCCCATGCCCGGTGCCATCGCAATCGGCACTTTCGGTATCAAACCCATCAAAATAGTCGAGCATCCAGCTACCAAACAAGTGATAACGACCAATGCGGATTGGTCCATCCCCGTTTCCGATAGTACACTCGGATTGACGATGATGATGTAGGCCATTGTGAGGAAAGTAGTTACTCCACCGATTACCTCCTGTCGGATAGAAGTTCGATGATTCGATAATTCAAAAAAACGGGTAAGCATAGAAGGTAGTTAAGCGTTTGGTCAAAAAGGGGCAAATATAGGGAAGGAGTTGCCTAAAGTGTCATTTCCTCGCTTCAAAATACAGCCTTAAGCGTCCCAAATCATCGGTGTTCAATAAATCAACTCCCGCTTCTTCTAGTTTAGCCCACAAGATTTCACTTTCTGGCGTTCCCCACAAACGAACTTTCTTACCCTGTTGGGCTGCCTTTTCGGCAAAGTCAATAATCCGTCTAAGCGTCATTTTGTCGAGTTGGGCGTAGCTGCTCTTTTGGGTAATCGTTGAAATATGTTCACTAATAAAAGGCGTTAACTCGCTCGGATAGTTCTTTTCCAAATCACCCAATCGACCGTCCAAAGTCATCAATTGTAAACTATCCTTCAGTAAATCTCGAAAAGGGCGTTCCCCCGAAAGGATAACCGTTACTGCCCCTCGATGTAGTTGCCCGTTTTCGTAATAATTGAGCATTTCTTTGAACGGAAGGAAAGCCTCACGCAGCGCTCGGTAAGATTTCTTGGGTTCAAATTTAATGTCAATCCACAAATAGAAAGTTTCCTCGTAATTTGGATAAATTGAGCCGTTGTTCGCTTGATAGCGTTCGTATAACGGTTGCAAATATTGGTCAGTCAAGGTCTGTAAATCGTGGTTGGCACTGTCGGGCATATTGTGCCCAACGAATAATTCGCCATAGATGTAGAGGACATCGGCTTCTATACTCGTAAAACCATTTTCCAACGCACCGATAAGTGGACGGTTTTGTTCGTAATCGTTATGTGAATGGGCGAGTGGAAGTGGATGCACTTGACCAAAAAGGAATTGACTAAAAATAACGAAGTAGCTACAAAAAAATAGTTCTTTCATCATGGAGTCTTAGTTTTGCTCAGATTATGGAATATCTATTACAATTAGACGAATCACTTTTTATCATTATCAACCGCAGTTGGCAAAATACTTTTTTTGATTGGCTCCTACCGTATTGGCGCAACAAATATTTTTGGATACCGCTTTATATCTTACTGGTCGTCTCTCTTTGGATAAAAAGAGGAAAACAAAGTATTCCCATTTTTATTTTCTTATTGCTCTCCATAGCGATTAGCGATTTTACGAGTAGCGTATTAATCAAAGAATCGGTAGAACGAATTCGGCCCTGTAATGACCCCGTTTTCCAAAAAAATGTCTTTCTCCGAGCGCCGTGTGGGAGTGGCTACAGCTTTACTTCTTCCCATGCGACCAACCATTTTGCCATAGCCGTTTTTCTATTTTTTGCAATTGGCCAGTCGTTGCGAAAGGGGCGTTGGGTACTACTATTTTGGGCTGTTTCGATTGGCTTTGCCCAAATTTATGTCGGTGTCCATTATCCACTAGACGTCATTTGTGGATATGTACTTGGTGGCATGATTGGCTTCGGCTTCGCTAAGATGTGTAAGCGATTTTCCTTTTCGAAAGATTGATGGTCACAGCGACGTCTTTTCCCAGTTCCTTTCTCAACCATTTGGACAATCGTTGTTAATTTAGCCATGTGGCAATGGTCAATGTAAAATAGATAAGCACCTGGACAAGATTAATGTTAATTTTCTTTTGACAGGATGAACAAGATTTACATGATTTAAAATACCGATAATCAGAATCGTAATAGGCCACAATACCCAAAAGGCCAACATCTAAATCCCTATACGCGTAAGCTGTTGTCTAAAAAAAGCGAGTCGTCAGTCAAAAAATAGCACTTCATGAAATATTACTTTACCATATTCTATCTCTTTATCTACTTATTCGCCAATAGCCAAAGTACCCTTTGGACGAAAATAAATACTTCTGACATCGCCTTTTCGAGAACTCAGAACGCAGAAGCCCTTCCTACCAATTTCCAAGCAATGGAATTGAACGAAGCGGCTTTAACGCAATTATTGGCAAAAGCACCTACCGAATTTACTGAACAAAAAGGGCTTTCGGTGACCTTACCACTGCCCAACGGACAACTAGAAGAGTTTGAAGTATGGACATCCCCCATAATGGAAGCGGGACTTGTCGCCAAATATCCAACCATCCGTACCTTCAAAGGTGTGTCCAAGAATAATCCGTTGGTAATCAGTCGTTTCGGGATAAGCCAACGAGGATTCTATGCGGTCCTGCAGTCCCCCGCAGGAAGTGTAGTTATTGATAAATTAGACGGACAAACTCAAAATATTTACACAACGGCTTTCGCCAAAAATTATCGGTCGGAAATGACGAATCGTACTTGTGGAACGAACAACTCCTTTTCAAAAAAAGAAATGGCTTTTGGCAAAATAAAAGCCAGCCACTCCAGAAATCGAGCGACCGAAGCCGTCGATTTACACCTCTACAAAGCGGCCATTGCCTGTTCCGGTGAATACGCCCAATTTCACCGAGCGACGACCAAAGGGGACGCCTTAGCCGAAATAGTCTCCACTCTCAATCGGGCCAACGTAGTTTTCGAAAGAGACCTAGCCTTGCGCCTAGTTTTGGTCGATGAAGTCGAAGATATTATTTTTCTGGACCCCGCAACCGACCCTTATGCAGACGGGGGTGACGTAACGCAATCGTATCAAGAAAATCCCGCCGCCATTGAAAGAATTATTCCCGTTGACCAGTTCGACATTGGCCACGTTTTTATTGCGGGTTGCAGTAGTGGTGTGGTCGGTATCGGTGGCGGAAAGGCTTGCGATGCGTCCAAATCACTGGGCATTTCCTGTCAAAACGGAAGCGATGCTCGATTTGCCATTGATATTTTCGCCCACGAAATCGGCCACCAACTCTATGCTAATCACTCGTGGTCGTCCTGTCCGGGAAACGAGGAGCAGCTATCGTCGGGTACGGCTTACGAACCGGGCAGTGGTAGTACCATAATGTCCTACGCGGGGGCTTGTGGGGGTGGAAATAATATCAAAAATTCGTCGGATGATTACTTTCACGTAGCCAATATCGAAGAAATGTTGACCGAAAAACTGGTGGGCCGAACGAGCAGTTGCCCCGAAGTGATTGCCACGGATAATATTAAACCCATTGCTAGCACCAACTACGAACAAGGATTCTATATTCCCATCAGCACCCCCTTCGAATTGGAAGGAACGGGAACCGACGAAAACGGCGACCCGTTGACATATTGTTGGGAACAATACAATCGAGGACCTTCTTCCGAGTTGGGTAGTCCGATGCGTACGGCTCCGATTTTTCGGTCTTTTGCCCCGACTACTTCGCCCAAACGAACCTTCCCCAATATGCAGGATGTACTCAATAATTTCTCCAATCGACGAGAAGTACTACCGACCTATAGTCGAAATATGACCTTTCGAATGACTGTTCGAGACAATCACCCCGAAGCGGGCGGGGTGGATTGGACAACCGTTTCTTTCGAAGCGACGGAAGAAGCAGGACCGTTTTTGGTCGAATTTCCCAATGCGCCGACTGATTTTCTGGAAGTAGGGGATTTTGCCGAAATTCAGTGGGACGTGGCGAATACGAACGGAAGTCTAGTCAACTGTCAACGGGTAAATATTTTATTATCTACCGACGGTGGCGCTTCGTTTCCCATCACTTTGGTGGAAAATACGACCAACGACGGCACTCAATTCGTCACTATCCCCAACGTTCCCACCAGCCAAGCAAGAATCCGAATCGAAGCGGCCGATAATATCTTTTTTGACCTGTCGAATCACAATTTTGACATACGTCCTTCGACTCAAACGGGGTTTTCTTTTGCGCCCGCTTTTCAAGAACGGGCAGTTTGCTTGCCCGCTACGGTCGCCATTGATTTGACGACTATTGGGTTGTCCAATTTCAATAACCCGATTTCTTTTTCCGTAAATTTGGCGGATACGCTAGCAAATATTGAAGGCTTTTCGACTGATTTCATTACATCGACTACGATACCTGATAGCGACAACCAACTATTAGTAGAACTACCCGCCGATTATCCTTATGCTTCGGTTCCAATCGAAATTGTGGGCACTTCCGATGGTGCTAGTACGGTCAGTCGAACGGTACAACTCAATTTGACGGCTAATCAGTTTGAAAATTTTGGGCTAGTGTCACCTAACAATGGGCTTTCGGGCGTTGGTCTGCCCACCTTTAACTGGACACTTACGAGAGATGCCATTTCTTACGAAATTGAAATTGCTACGAGTCCCGCTTTCGGCGAAAGCATCGTAGAAAAAGCAGACCAGTTATTATCGGATACTTACACACCCACGACTGCGTTGCCCGAAAGTACAATTTATTACTGGCGAGTGCGTCCCGTCAATAACTGCGGTGCGGGGGAATATTCCGAAATTTTTGCTTTTCAGACAGAAAATCTTAGCTGCACTGCCTTCGAAGCCGCCGACATTCCCCAAAATATTTCAAGTTTAGGAACGCCAACCATCACTTCGACCATAGCCGTTACACAAGATTTTACGATTAGCGATTTGAACATTCCAAAAGTTCGAGGAACCCACGACTGGGTGAGTCACATTCGAACTTCTGTCATTAGTCCAGCGGGAACGGAAGCTATATTATTCAATAGAAAATGCCCCGGTTCAGTACCCTTCAATATTGGTTTTGACGACGAGTCCGTTTTAGAAATTCCTTGCCCACCCATTAACGATGCGCTACACTTACCACAGGATGCGCTCGCTATTTTTGACGGCGAATCAACGTTTGGGGATTGGCAATTGCAAATTGAGGTCATTGATAACTTTGGTGAAGGCGGTGCTTTGGACGAGTGGGCGATAGAATTTTGTGGAAACATTACCTTGAACCCACCTCGATTGGTCACTAATGAACCCTTGTCCGTCCAACCAAAAAGCGGTCGATTGATTGACGATACTTTTTTGCAAACAATAGATGACAACAACGAAGCGGCAGACTTGACTTACACGCTCGTCGAATTGCCTACTATCGGAACCTTACTATTCGATAAACAGCCGATGGAGGTTGGCGAGCAACTAACCCAAGCGGACCTTGACGGTGGCCTTTTCAAATATCGACACGATACGGACGCAGTGGAAGGAATGGACCAATTTACGTTTACAGTAACCGACGGCGAAGGTGGCTGGATTGGTATTACGCCGTTTATTATCAATATTGACCCCAGCGAAACGACCGTTTCTACGGAAGAGAAGCGTTTTGAGGGCCAGATTGATATTTTTCCTAATCCAGCCAATCGGCAAATAACGGTTCGCTATTCGGAGTTAAATTCGACGCCCGAAGTTATACAGTTGTTTGACGTTCATGGCCGATTACTTTGGCAGCAAAACCAGCTAAATCGCAACGAGACGACGTTTATAACCGAACAATTTGAAGCAGGATTATATTTTTTAGCAATCCATTCGGAGGGAAAAGTGTACAACAGAAAGGTATTGATACAGTAAACTTTGTTTTAAGTAAGTTTAGTCGATGTAATTCCTCGTCCCTAAATAAGTTAAATAGGTTATGAAATCATTTATGTATTGTCAGTTGATAAAGTCTTAACATCTGCTCCGTTAGTTTTTTTGGATGAAATCGTTTTAGTACTTCTTTCCTTCCCAACTTGCCCAAGCTATGTCGCCTGTTGGTATCACTTAGTAACGCTTGTATTAAATCAGCGAGGGCATCAGCATCATCGGGGTCGAACAACAAAGCGGACCGCCCCGCTGCTTCGGGCAACGCCGAAACGTTGGAAGTTATAACGGGTGCTTCGCAAAGCATGGCCTCCACGATGGGTAGTCCGAATCCCTCATAATGTGAAGGGTAGATGACGACTTGTGCTTGGTGATAAAGGTGTTTTAAAATCGTATTATCCATTAAGTTGTCCAACCAATAGACCCAATTAGCTAGTTGTTGTTTTGCAATATACTGCCGCATTTTCTGTTGATAGGCTTTTCCCTTTCCCACCACAACCAAAGGAATACGTTGTGCTACTTTAGTGCGTGCCATAGCCTGTAGGATGACCAACAAGTTTTTTCGTTCGACGATTGACCCTACGTATAATAGATATTCGGCGGGTAAATGCGCAATTGTTGGGGAAATGAGCTTGGTATAGGTCTTATTCTCTTCGTAAAAAATGGGTTGGCAGGGCTGATAGATTACCTCGATTCGGTCAGGGTCAACGTTGTAAAAACGGACTAAATCGGCTTTGGTCTGTTCGCTAATGGCCACAATCTGGTGGGCATACTTGCAAGCGTAGCGGGTCTTTTCTTCGTACAACCAACGGTCTAATTGCGGATAGGTATGCGGTAGAATTTTGAATATTACGTCGTGAATGGTAACGACGGTTTTAGTGTTTTTTAGCCAAAAAGGAATTTCATTGCTCAATCCATGATAGAGGTCAATATTTGCTTTTTCTAAATCTTTGCGAATTGAATAACTGCGCCAAATATGTTTAAAGCGAGTAGTAGCGGCAACAGTCGTAAATTCTTTATCGTACTTTTTGGTTTGTTCGTTTTTAGTAATTGTTGGCGCAAATAATAGGTAATCATTTTCGGGAGCGTATTGCCGCAAATTATCCACTAGGGTTCGACTGTAATTGCCCAAACCTGTTTGATTCTGAAAGATTCTTTTAGCGTCAAAAGCTATGCGCATCGGGAAAATTCTTTGTTTTTAGGGACGAGGAATTAAGTAAACTACGCAAAATGATGAGGTTCTTTTTTCGATTAGCTAGGCAAAATTTTTTAGCATAGCCCAGCTACGTTGAAAAATTTTAACGACGCTAATCGGAAAAAGAATCCGTCAGATGTGTAGGTTATTTATTTCGTCGTCCCTTATGTGTAGTTGGTAGTTGCTTTTTGTTTGTTGAGTGTACTACCTGCTCCGAACATGAGCGTCAGACAAAGATAATTTCCTTCTTCACTTTCCCCAATTTTGATAGAGAAAACCTTACTAATCCCGCTTTTTGAGCCAATTTTCGGCCTTTTTCCCTCTTTTTCCTGTATTTCTTGCATTTTTTTTGAAAAAAATTTGCTTTTGTAAAAAATATAAACCTACATTTGTAGTGTACTATTTAACTAATACACTAATTCAATATTCAATTAGCAATGTACAATTATCAATACCTTGCTAGCATTACTAACAGCATACTGTTCATTG
>JBCCQK010000179.1:0-14197 GCA_039024375.1 Bacteroidota bacterium | reverse complement strand
TTGATAAAACCTATTATCTCATCAAATATTTTAGAATAACAGTACATTAGCCATCAACGTGACTTATTCTGAAAAATCAGTACTTTTGCGCTCGCCCTATCTATCATCACCACTAATTACTAATAAAACTTTATTAAATAAGTCATTCAATCATCCATTAACACTTAAAAAATAACATTTTATGGCCACGGTAGCAGACTTCAAGCAGTACGTAGAAACGGTCGAAAAGAGAGCAGGATATACCCGACCATTAGCATTTGGTTTAGGTATTCGCAAATCAAAAGGAGACAAAACACTAGAAGTTTTTTTCCCAAGCATCAACTATAATAAGGCTTTTGGAACAGCCGCAGTATTACAGGACGTTACCCATTTCGAAGGAAATCAAAACGGATACGCTGTTTTGAGTAAAGCCAATTTGCAAAATGCGTTTGACAAATTCGCCGCTTTTCACAACGAAGTGGAGCAGCACCCTAATATCACCTTGATTCAACAACTACTGAACAATTATCAAGAAGTTGAGGGCTACCAGAAGGTCGAAGTCATCGCTTATTTCTTGTTTGATAAAGACCAAGCTGTGGAAAATGCCGTAGAAGGCTACTTCAAAGTGCAGTGTTTATCGCAATTGCACGTTCAACCACACGGTATTAATTGTAGCGGTATTTTTGGTAAAATGAACAACATCGCTTGGACCAATAAAGGACCTATCTTACCCGAAGACATAGCAGAGGAGCGCATAAAAGCTACCTTCCAAGGAGAAGAGTTGGTCGTCAGCCACGTGGATAAATTCCCCTACTTAGTAAGTTTTGGTGTTCCCGAAGGCGTTCGAGTTGTTTCGGGTTCGCAAGCTCGCTTGGGCGCACATTTGAGTCCTGGCACAACAATTATGCCCGCAGGTTACGTTAATTTTAACGCAGGAACATTAGGTAGTGCCATGATTGAAGGCCGAGTTTCGGGAGGCGTAGTGGTTGGTAACCAATCCGATGTCGGTGGTGGTGCCTCCATCATGGGTACGCTCTCTGGTGGTAACAAAAATGTGATTTCTATTGGTGAAAAATGTCTGTTGGGCGCCAATGCTGGAACGGGGATTTCTTTGGGTGATGGCTGTACGGTTGCAGCGGGTGTTTATATCACCGCAGCTTCGAAAGTTTCTTTGTACAATAAAGACAAACAGCCCGTTGATTTATCAGGCAAGGTTGTAGCGGAAGGCAAAAATGTGGTCAAAGGAATGGAGTTGAACGGAAAATCTTACATGCTGTATTATAACGATTCGCAGACGGGTAAATTGACCGCTCGTCCGAACACAAAATTGATTGCTTTGAACGAGAGTCTGCACGTCTAGTTTTTATGAATGATGAATGATGGTTGATAATTCATAAGAAATATCATTCATCATTCATCAGCCATCACTCATATTAGCGGCTTCTCTTACGACCTCTAAAAATACTCATTACCCATAATATAACGACGGCACCCACAGTGGCCGACACTATCATGCCCACCAAGTTCTGAGGTAAACTCACCCCAAACGTTTCGTCAATCACTCGCACTATTCCGCTCCCCGGGCTAACGCCTAACCAGTTGAAAATATGTCCACCAACAACTGCCCCCGCAATGCCCAAAATGGCGTTGATGATAAAACCAAAGTTATCGCCCCGAATGACTCTCGCTGCCAAAGAACCTGCAATGGCGCCGACGATGACCATGATGATGATATTGAACGTATCGCCTTGAAATAGATTTTCCATGTTTTTGTTTTTTTATAAAAAAGCTAAAGTAATTAATTTTTACAAAAAAGCGAGATTAAATAGACGAGTTGCGCCGAATGACGTATCTTTCGATTTTCTTTAGTTTCCTACCTTTTCTAAATAACGTGAATTTTGGATAACTTAGCCCCATCGGGGCGGCACTGTCTGTAGAAAATAGTTGACTTTTAACATTTAGGACCTTTAGGTTCGACCCTAAATGCCGCACCTAAAGGCGCTAAAAGTATCTATATCAACAAATTACTACAGACAGTGCCAGCCCTAAAGGGCTTTCAACTTATCCAAAACTCACGTTAAATAGCATTTGTATAAAAATGCTGTTACCTTTTCTATTAGTAATTCATATCCTTAAAAAATCTGCAAATTTAATCCAATGATTAACCGTACTTGGTGGAAAGAAAGCGTCATTTATCAAATTTATCCACGTAGCTTCAAAGATAGTAACAGCGACGGGATTGGCGATTTGGGCGGCATTATAGAAAAGCTCGATTATCTCCAAAAACTGGGGGTAGATGTGCTTTGGCTTAGTCCGATTTTCCAGTCGCCCAATGACGATAATGGTTACGATGTAAGCGATTATTGCGACATCATGTCGGAGTTTGGAACAATGGCAGATTTTGATAAAATGCTGAAAGGAATCCACAAACGGGACATGAGACTGGTACTAGATTTAGTGCCCAACCACAGTTCGGACGAACACCGTTGGTTTCAAGAATCTAGAAAATCGAAGGATAATCCGTATCGGGATTATTACTTTTGGGAAAAAGAGCCGCCCAGCAACTGGGTCTCTTTTTTCAGCGGTTCGGCGTGGGAACACAACCCACTGACCGACGAATATTACCTCCATCTTTTTTCTAAAAAGCAACCCGACTTGAATTGGGAAAACCCCAAAGTGCGCCAAGAAATGTACAACGTGATGCACTTTTGGTTTAAAAAAGGCGTGGACGGCTTTCGGATTGATGTCTTACCCTTCATTTCTAAACGACTGGATTTCCCCGATATCGACCCCAATAATTTTGAAAAAGCTATTGTGGAAGTTTATGCTAATGGTCCTCGGCTGCACGAGTATTTACGAGAAATGAATCAAGCCGTTAGCAGTCAATACGACATTATGACGATGGGCGAAGGTATTGGCGTCAAGCCCCACAACGCACTAGATTACGTGGGAGAAGACCGTCACGAACTCAATATGCTCTACCATTTTGACCACACAACGCTCAATTACGGCGCAGGTGGAAAATACGACCCCGTTCCTTGGAAATTATCTGCCGTCAAACAGATTTTTACCGATTGGCACCACGCTATCGGCGAGAAAGGTTGGATAAACATTTTTTTGGATAACCACGATTTTCCAAGAATGGTTTCTCGCTATGGTAACGACGGTATTTATCGAAAAGAAGCAGCCAAATTACTAGCTACGCTTTTGCTTACCATGCGTGGCAGTCCCTGCATTTATCAAGGTAGTGAGCTCGGTATGACCAACGTCAAATTTGACACATTAGAGGAGTATGATGATGTAGAGGTTCGAAATTTACACGCCGAATGGAAAGCGCAGGTCAAAGATACCGAGCCGTTACTCAAGGCGGTTCAACAACAAGGTCGTGATAACGCCAGAACGCCCATGCAGTGGAACGGCCAACCGAATGGTGGCTTTACAACGGGTACGCCTTGGCTAACCGTTAACCCTAATTACAAAGAAATAAATGCCGAAGAAGCACTAGCCGACGAGCAGTCCATTTTTTATTTCTATCAACAGCTTTTAGCTTATCGCAAAGCTAACTCAACGTTGATTTACGGAGATTATCAGTTATTGGCCGCCGAATCGGAGCTGGTGTATGCGTACAGAAGGTGGGACGAGGCTGGAGATTATTTAGTGCTACTTAACTTTTCGGACCAAACTTTAGTGGTAAGTAATTTTGTTGATGTGGACAAATATGAGTTGGTGCAATCTAATTATCAAACGAGGAGTGTATATTTGCGGCCTTGGGAGGCGAGAATTTACAAAAGGAAAAAATAGCCAAATCACTACCCATCATAAGTACTATTCGAATACCAGTCGGGATAATCTCTTTGCGCCTGCTGTTCTCGCAGTCGCTCTTCTTTGGTCTTTTCAAAAGTATCAGGACGCAAAAAATTAGTTTCTCCACTATCCTGTTCCAATTCCCACGAAGGAACCTTTTCGTACTCGTCGGCTTCTAACTCACTTTTAAAATAATAGGCCACAAAAATGCCCACTAAACCACCTAGTAGATGGCTTTCCCAAGAAATACCTTCTTGATTAGGTAAAATACCCGCAAAATAACCACTGTATAGAACGGTAACGACGAGCGCCAAGACGATGGATTGCAGGCTCTGCCGAAAAATACCATTCCAAAAAATAAAAGAAACCAAACCATAGACTACCCCACTAGCCCCGATGTGAAAAACCGTGCGCGCAAATATCCAAACCATTAAGCCCGTTAACAAGTAAATCATCAAGTACGCCCGAGTCGCTACTTTTCTGAAGAAAAAAAATATCGTAGAAGTAAGTACGAAAATAGGTACCGAATTGGACATCAAATGTGGGAAATCGGCGTGAATAAAAGGAGAGGCAATAATGCCTTTTAGCCCCCATACTTCTCGTGGATACGTTCCCAAAAATCCTAAATCAATGCCGCTGAAATACTGGAACAAATGAACAACCCACAGGATAATCACTAGCCACGCGGCTACCCGAAAACTAGCACTTGCTTTTTTTGTGATTTGCATAGTAAAGGTTTATTCGGTAAATAGTGTATGGTAAACGGCTAATAAATCCCTGTCTATCGTTCATCATTCATCAGCCATCACTCATCATCCATATCAAGAAAGAATATCCACCATCTCTAATAACGTCGGACTGATAGCTCGGTTGTGTTTAATCGCCCTTTTAAAAGCCGTATGTTTGACTTTGTTGTTGACTACACCAATCATAATGCCCTTTTTGCCCACCAACAATGCTCGAACGGCTTCTACCCCCATCCAACTCGCATTGACTCGTTCCGCCGCCGTCGGTCGGCCGCCCCGTTGAATATGTCCCAAAATTGTCACTCTAGCAGGCAAATCGGTGAATTTTTTACTGACTTTTTTGGCTACTTTCACCGCACCGCCCAATTCATCTCCTTCGGCCACAATCACGATGACCGAACTTTTCTTTTGGTCATAATGCGCCTGTATGGTTTGGGTCAATTCTTTAATACTCGTCGTGGTTTCTGGAATTAGCACCGCTTCGGCACCCGTAGCAATCCCACTTCGCAGGGCAATGAACCCAACGTCTCTTCCCATGACTTCAATGAAGAACAAACGGGGGTCGGCGTTGGCTGTATCTTTGATTTTGTCGATGGCTTCCATCGCCGTATTGACCGCCGTATCGTAGCCAATCGTAAAATCCGTACCGTACAAATCGTTGTCAATCGTCCCCGGGCAACCCACGAATTTGATGTCGGGAAATTCTTTCATAAACACCTCCGCACCCGTAAACGTACCGTCTCCTCCGATGGCCACTACGCCGTCAATACCCGCTTTTTTGAGATTCTCGTACGCCTTTTTTCGACCTTCTTTGGTTCTAAACTCCGCACTCCGAGCCGATTTTAAAATTGTTCCGCCCTGCTGAATGATGTTACTCACCGAGCGCCGTGTCATAGGGACAAAGTTTTCTTCCAAAATCCCTTTGTATCCTTCCATGATACCCACCACTTCTACTCCGTGGTGTAAAGCCGTTCGCACTACTGCTCGGATACAAGCGTTCATGCCCGGTGCGTCTCCGCCTGATGTAAATACGCCTATTTTTTTCATAATTTTTTTTTGAAAGAAGACAGAAGTCAGACCATTCCAATGAATTGGAATTGCCAGAAGTCAGACAGGTTAGTGAATATAACTAATGAGGCTAAAGTTTACGCCTCGTAGTTAATCATAAAGCATTCTTTTCGTCCATAAATCGTTGCAAAATTAGCGACGCACTCACTTTATCCACTAGACTTTTATCTCGTCGTTTTTTCTTTTTGAGACCACTTTGTAGAATAATCTGTCTGGCGTCGATGGACGTAAAGCGTTCATCTTGCATTTCAACGGCAATATTCGGAAATTTTTTTTTCAAATTTCTAACAAATCCGACCACTAAATGAGCAATTTGGGACGGCGTTCCGTCCGTATTCATCGAATCACCAACAACGAAGGTTTCTACCTCTTCCGATTGACAGTATTTTTCTAAGAAATCGAATATTTCCCTTGTCGGAACGGTCGTCAAAGGGCTACAAATAATTTGCAGTGGGTCTGTCGTCGCCAAGCCAACTTTTTTTGTTCCGTAATCAATGCCTATAATTCTGGCCATGAATTTATGCTATTTTTCGCTTTTTGGGCACAATAGTAACCGCTTTTTCTTTCACCGCTTGGCGTATCAAATCGTGATAGGTCATTTGTAATTGTCCGTTTTTTCCAGCCACTTGGGTAATGCTTACCGTTTCTACCAAATGGTTGTAGCGGTGCATCATGAAATCAATGGACGGGTTGCCCTCGCCTCCTCTTTTGTGTAATTCTAAAATGGCCGAACTACTAAAATCCGTTCGTCCGACCAGCCATTCGTCTAGCCATTTTTCTCGCTTTCGCTGAATGGGCTTTTCGTACAAAGTCGCCGATGACCAAATATGATATTGCGTCGTATCTAACGATTTAATGTATTTCTGTCCACTCGCTTCTTCCCATCGAAAGTCCCATAGTTGTCCTTGCTCATAAGTAATCATCGTGAAGGATTCCATACCTAAGAAGTCGTAAGCGGCAAAAAATTGATTGGCGTCTGTCGATTGAAAGTATTCCAACACCATGATGCCTCGGCTTTTTCGATACGGTGGCTTGCGAGGGTGGCGGTCGAACGCACCGTTCAGCAAACAAACGAGCCGATTTTGGGAAGAAGCCGCAATCCAAGTACCGCCCGCCGTGGTGTCTCTTGGGAAAATAAGCGTTTGCCCATTTTCCTCCACTTGACTAATGTTTTGCGGAGACCGGCTCGCATTTTCATCTCGGTTCGACGTCAAGATAAACTCGTTTTTAGCCGTTGGCATGAAAGTGACGGTACACATAAAGATAGTTAAGGTTTTATTTTTCGTTTATCCAGACGGGCTTAAAGGCAGAAGTGTGTTCTTTCCCAATCACCTCCTTATACAATTCTGGCCTACGAGCGTTCCTGTATCTAAATCCTCCCGAAAGCGGAATTTTATCCTTTGTAAGTGTAGCAACAGTAATTTCATTTTCAAATGATTTCACTTCACTTAAAACTTCTCCATAAGGGTCGATTATCATTGAATTTCCGTTTTTCAAATGCGCTCCGTCGTATCCTATTGGATTGGTAAAGGCGTAATAAACACCATTATCATAGGCTCTTGCCGGTAGCCAGCGCATTAACCATCTTCTTCCTTTGGGTCCATCAAATTCTAATCTCAAGGAGACGGGGTCTTTTTCTCTATCCTTCCAGTATTTGTCATCGACGTATCCCCTACCCGGCATGGCGGAGGGCGTACACCCTGTTACGTGGGGTGCAAAAATTAGTTCTGCTCCTAATAGTGTTGTAGCCCTCACATTTTCAATTACATTATTATCGTAGCAAATTAAAATGCCACATTTCCACCCCATCAAATCGAACACTTCGTACTGATTGCCCGCAGTCATATATTGGCTAATAAACGGATGCAGTTTTCTAAATTTAGCAACTATCTTTCCTTCGTGGACACAAATGTACGTGTTGAATATTTTATCGTTTTCCCTTTCAACTAACCCCGCTAGAATGGCTATTTGATACGTCTCTGAAATCTCTATCAAATGTTTTACACTCTCCCCGTTCGGTACTTCTTCCGCCAAGTCGTAAATTGCTTCGTAACTCAAGTCTTTTGTGAAGGTGTAGGCCGTAATAGACATCTCGTGAAAACTGATGACCTCCGCTCCTGCGTTTTTTGCTTTTTTTGTCAGGTTTTCAATTATCGACAAATTATACTCCTTATCTCCATCTTTCGGTTCAAATTGTGCGACGGCTAATTTCATGTTGTTTTGCTTTTTTGTTCTTCGCATTTCTTTCTTCGTATTTCATACGAAGCTATTCTTGTTCAATCCCGCTAGGATTGTGGAGTGGTGGTGAATATTAGTTTGTTTCTTCTCAAAATCACTTCTATCACTCATAAAAAACGCTAATATCTTTCAACGGCTTGCGTTCGATATTGGGTACTTTCACACCTTCCGCTGGATATCCAACGGGAATCAATAAAAAAGCACGTTCGTTGACGGGTCGATTTAACAGCTTTTGCAAAAAGTTCATCGGGCTGGGCGTATGCGTCAAAGAGACCAAACCCGCTTGGTGAATGGCCGACAAGAGAAAGCCAACGGCAATCCCAACCGACTCGTTGACGTAGTAATTTTTGCTCTTCTTTCCATCTTCCAAATCGTATGCTTTTTTAAAAACAATGATGAGCCACGGAGCAATTTCCAAAAAAGGTTTGTGCCAATCCGTACCGAACGGTTGCAAATCTTTCAGCCATTCATCGCTCATCCGACCGTTATAACTTTCGTATTCTTCCTTCTCCGCTGCGACTCTAATTTTTGACTTTAACTCAGGGTTGCCCACTACACAAAACGTCCAAGGTTGCTTGTGCGCACCCGACGGTGCCGACGAAGCCGTCAGCAAAATATTATCAATGACTTCTTTGGCAACTGGCCTATCCGAAAATTCCCGTATCGAACGACGCCTATCCATATAGTCGTAATAGAACTGACTACGCTTTTTCGTCTCTTCGGGATTGTAGGTAATGCCTCGGTAGGGAATAAAACCATCACTATTTTCCATAATTTCTTGTTTGCTGGATGCTGTTTGCTGGATGCTGGTCGCTGGTTTCTAGATACTGGATTCTAGATACTAGCAACCAGTATCCAGTATCTAGCATCCAGCTCACGGCGTACTAACGGCTACGGGAATAATTTTTCCATTGTGAAAATGGTGGCCATTCAAGGCAAACCACGCTAAATAATCCGCCATGGATTCGCTCGTTACGGGTGCTTCGTAGCCCGGAAATGCGTTCGCCAACATTTCGGTTTGAATAGCACCGAGTGCCAAACAGTTAGTACGAATATTATCGTCTTTAAGTTCTTCCGCCAAACATTCGGTTAGGTTAGCTAACGCTGCTTTACTGGCACTATAAGCCGACAAACCGGGAAATTTACTGCTTCCCTGTACCCCTCCCATGCTACCTATGTTCACGATATGCGCATTTTGTGCTTTTTTCAACTTGGGCAATAACGTTTGAATTAACTGGACAGTGCTGAACAAATTAGTATTAAATAATTGCTTCCAATCGGCTAAAGTCAGTTCCGCAAAAGGTCGATTGAGTAATAAGCCCGCATTATTAATCAATACGTCTATTTTTTCAACCTCACCTAAGAAAGTAGCCAGTTTTTTTGAATCGAAATTCGCTAAGTCGAATGGTAATACGTGGATATTTTCTGCGGGTGCCGCTTCTCGCAGCTTTTCTAATTTTGCTTCATTTCTGGAAAGCGCAAATACTTGGCAGTCCGCTTTTGTCGCCAAGGCAATGGCCGTATCGTATCCAATTCCCCTACTCGCTCCCGTTATTAAGATATTTTTGCTGTCCTCCATAATAATTCGTTGGTTGGTGTCTCATGATTACAACTAGTCACTAATCACCAGTCACTACCCGATAAAAATTATAGCCATCTTTCACAGTTTCTACAATTCGATTTTCATCCCTCAATAAATCCAAATAGCCTCTTAACATCGACATACCGGGCATGTTCATCCGATTGGCGTAAAGCACATCGAATAGTTCGTAAAATCGGTTTTTACCTTCCGCAATCAAACCGTAGGTCGCTTCCTTCCGCTGTTGAATGCGGCGCACTTGGGCATCTATCAGTCTTCGATGGTCGTCGAAGGGTTCATAATGTCCAGGAAATACTTTTTCGATGTCTAGATTTCTCATGCGTTCGTAAGAATCCAGCATCATGGCCAGTCCATTGTCCCGTTTTTCAAAATCATCAACAGAAAATTCGATAACGGGTGTTGGCGTAATTTTCAGCAGCATATCGGCCCCCATCAACCACTTCTTTTCTTTTTGGTAGAAACAGGTTTGCCTATTAGTATGACCAGGGGCGTAAATTACCTGCCAAGTCGTTCCACCTATCTCCAACTGTCCATCTATTGGAAAAGTTTGCACATTTTCAGCGGGTACAGTATCCCAAGCCTGCATGACCGCTGCCATAAACGACAACATCATTTTCTTAAAGTTCTTTCCGTTCGGCCCGGGCGGCATATCTCCCAGTACGTATTGCTGCATCATTTTCGTGCGTTGTTGCCACATTCGGTCTTTATGCACCGCCCAATCGTAGCAGTAGTCGTTGACCCAGACGGTGGCGCCGCTTTCCACTACGATGCGACCCGCCATACCAATATGGTCCACGTGTGCGTGAGTAATTATGACTTTTTTTATATCAGCAATGGTCAATTGGTGTTTTTGTAGGGCTTTTTCCAAAGCATTCCACGAGGCATCCGTTTTTTCACCACAGTCAATCAGCGTCGGTTCGGGCGTTAAAAAAAGGTAAGCATTGACCGTTTTCATACCATATATCGTCGGTAGTTCAATGCGAATGGGTTCAGTCATGTAGGCTAAATCAAATTATAAAAAATACAATATTAAGGAAAATATCGGAGCTAGCCGTCAATTCCCCAAGGTGTCTAAAGAACGTTTCGGTTTGAAATAGTGCACTCCTGCACCGTACACCCATCCTTCGTGTCCCGAATACGCACGCACTTTTATCCACGGTTCGTAGGCGATTCTATCACCCAGATTGATTTTTTGCTTAAAGTCACTAACTTCATTGAGAAAATATACCTCTTCGTTCAATTTCAAAGTTTTGACAATGGTACTGTCTAAATGATGACCTCTGCGTAGCTTCAGACCGTCCAACAGGACGTAGAGGACAGTACCGCGACGAGACCTATACGCTATTTTCGCTTCGGGTTCAGTAGGAGCAACTTCGACCGTACTTTCGGAGGATTGGTCAGAAGTTGTCGATTCGTCCACCGTTGATATTTCTACATCGGCCGATTCTTGGGCGTATTGTTCTTGTGTAGAACTACATTTGGACATCGTCCAAGTAATGAAAACCGTGAAAAAAATAAAGATGAGGAATATTTCTACTTTAGGCAGCAAGCCACCACTATCTTCTTCGTTTTTCGTAGTTGTTTTTTTGTTACTCATAGATAAAAGTGAAATTTGAAGGGTCGTTTGCCCAAAAATATAACGTTTCGTTCTATTGGTACGCAAATAAAACTATAAATTGCGCATCTGTTATTTTTCATCCAAGGGAGTCGGTAAAAGTAGCGTTACTAAATTGATAGCTCTTCCAAGTAAAGATTATTCGGGAAGCAGTTATTCGTTACTGGTTATTTGTTATTCGTTTAGGCGTTGACCAACTGTGCTAAAGACAGATAAGAATTTCAGCTATCTAAAGGTTCAAGTTGTCAATAGTTGACAGTTTTAGATTGTAAGTTTTCAAAAGATGCTCGTCGGGAGACGAGCCGATAATCATTTCAAGTCAGAGACTTAAAGTATCGCCTTTCGATGTGTCAAGTCCCCAGACTTGCGTTAAGCACTTGCTTTTATTCAGATTAAAATCTGTAAATCAGTATTTTATCCAACTAGTCACTAGTCAACTAATTACTAATCACTATACTGACCAAGTAATTTCAACTGAGATAAATCTAAATTTTCCGCTCCTTAAAAACTACGAGAAAATCGAATGTCCAATTGGTTAAACAAAATTGCGATTACCAAAATTCCTAAAGTTGGTCCTATTACGGCACGCACACTCATCAGCTACTGTGGAGGAGTAGAAGCCGTTTTTAAAACTAACAAAAAGGCGTTGGAGAAAATCCCCGGTATCGGGCAAAAATTAGCGGAGGTTATCCTCAAAAAAGCCTATTTTCGTCAAGCAGAAAAGGAACTAACGTTTTTAGAAAAAAAACAAATTACTCCCTACTTCTTTCTCGACGAAGGCTATCCGAAGCGATTAAAACCACTGGACGACGCTCCACTGGTGCTTTATTACAAAGGTACGGCCGATATCAATCACTCTAGAATTGTCGGCATCGTCGGTACACGAAAACCTTCGGCCACCAGTGTAGCGATTTGCGAAGAGTTAGTCACAGGTTTGAAGCGGTACAACGCACTTGTCATCAGTGGGTTGGCTTACGGAATCGACGCTACGGCTCACCGAAAATCGTTGAACGAAGGGATGGAAACCATCGGTGTATTAGGACATGGGCTAAGCAAAATTTATCCCGCCCAGAATAGACGACTCGCCGAACAGATGCTCGAACAAGGCGGCTTATTGACGGAGTTTACGAGTGATATGGGGGCCGATGCGGGTCATTTCCCTATGAGAAATCGCATCGTTGCGGGAATGTGCGATGCCCTCGTCGTCGTAGAAACCGCTCTCAAAGGCGGCTCAATGATTACGGCACAGTACGGCAACGAATACAGCAAAGACGTGTTTGCTTTTCCGGGCCGAATCAACGATGCACACTTGGAGGGCTGTAATCATCTCATCAAAACACACCAAGCAGCACTCATTGAGAGTGCCGACGATATTGGCTATATTTTGCGATGGGAAGAGGACCATTTGCACAAAGATGGAAAAGTAATCGTGCAGTTGACCGAAGAGGAACAGATTATCGCCGACCTAATGAAGCAACAATCCGATACTATGGAAATTGATGCACTGACGGCAAATAGTCCATTTAATAGTAGTGAAGTCGCCTCTCTTTTATTGACGATGGAGTTCAAAGGAGTCGTGAAGGCATTACCGGGCAAGCGTTTCTTACTTTTACAATAGTGTCTGCAGGTAATCCAAACGGCTTAGAAAATTTAGTACAAAAAATGCAAAAAAACATAGCAGCAATCATCCTTCTGGTCGGTTTTTGGGCCTGTGGAACAACTAATCAATCGGTGGTTGCTACTGAAAGAACTACGAACAGCGAAAGAATATTTGCCAAAAATATCATCTTAATGATTGGCGACGGAATGGGCTTAGGACAGATTACAGCGGGTATGTATGCCAATGGCAATCGGCTTCATTTGGAAAAATTTCCCGTAGTAGGACTACAAAAAACCTATTCCTACGATAACTTAGTGACCGACTCGGCAGCAGGAGCAACGGCAATTGCCTGTGGAGTCAAAACGTATAATGCGGCCATCGGTGTAGATAAAGACACAATCGCTGTACAGACTATCTTAGAAGAAGCAGAGAAGAAAGGCTTAAAAACAGGATTGGTCGCTACTTCTACCATCGTGCACGCTACGCCCGCCGCATTTATCGCTCACCGCCCATTGAGAAGCATGTACGAATTAATAGCTAAAGATTTTTTGAAAGTTGATGTTGATTTATTAATTGGTGGCGGTTTTAAATATTTTAATACCCAGAGAACGGACGGTCGAAGTTTACTTCCTCAATTTGCCCAACGAGGTTATACTATTTCGAGTGTAGCAAACGACGAATTAGAAGGTATCGACATGAAAGAGGTTCGAAAATTCATCTATTTTACGGCGAATGACGCACCGATTCCCACCGCTTCGGGTAGAGACTATTTACCCATAGCCAGTAAGAAAGCGGCAGAGTTTTTAGGTCGAAATAAAAAGAAGGGATTCTTTTTGATGATTGAGGGGTCACAAATTGATTGGGGCGGTCACGCCAATGATTTAAAGTATATTACCAGCGAATTAATAGACTTTGACAAAGCCGTAGGCCGTATACTCGATTTTGCTAAAAAAAATAAAGAGACGCTCGTCATCGTCACCGCCGACCACGAAACGGGTGGCACCGCCATTAATCCAAAATCTCGAATGGACAGCCTGATTGGTGCCTTTACAAGTAGTTATCACACGGCCACGATGGTTCCCGTTTTTGCCTATGGTCCCAACGCTGAATTATTTAGCGGTATTTATGAAAATACAGCCATTCATCATAAAATGCGACAAGCGTTAGGGTTTGACCAAGTAGAAGCGGAAGCAGTTGCTCCAGAATAAAAAATCCCGAAGCAGCAAGTGCTTCGGGAAGAGTAAATGTGTAGTTTTTCCCAGTATGTTAAATAGTAAAACTGAAAGTATAAATCTTTTACTATCGAGAAGTCAGAGGTCAGACCGTTCGTAGGGACTGTCAGAGGTCAGACTAGTACCTCGTCCTCCACTAATAGGTTTTCTTTTTTGAGTGGGAAAATATAATTGATAATGTACAGTTTTTTGAATCGAAACGAGTAATCTCTAAAAGAAATAAGTGTTGAACTGGTGTGAGGGTGTTGCGAAGTTTATTATTTGTTGTTGTACGGGAAATATTTCAAAATAAATGCCAAATTATATATGTTTTTT
>JBCCQK010000178.1:0-14314 GCA_039024375.1 Bacteroidota bacterium | reverse complement strand
AGACGAATTGTTCTTGGTTTTTAAAGGAACGCTCTACTTAGATTTTAGAGATGGTCGAACGGAAGTCGTTGGTCCTGGCGAACTTATCGTTGTTCCCAAAGGCGTCGAACATCGCCCTTGGACAAAAGACGGCGAAGAAGTTCAGCTGATGTTAATTGAACCCGCTTCCACCAAGCATACGGGCGAAATCGTACATGAAAAAACCAAAACCGTACTGGAACGAATTTAGGTTTATAGCGCCGTTAGGTAAAGCGGTAGGTTATCCTTTGGCTGTTTAAGCGGTACGTCTTGGACGGGCATTTCGTAGCCTTCGGGAATGGTCAGTCGGTATCGTTTTAACAATTCTGTCATCCCCAACTTGACCATCAACTCGGCAAATTGGTAGCCAATACAGTGGTGTTTGCCTGCGCCAAAAGGCGCGTAGCCGAACGGACATCGTAGTTGCTCATTGCGCTGTTTGTTGAATCGCTCAGGGTCGAACGCAGCGGGGTTGGACCAAATCCGTTCGTCGTGGTGAGTGACTTGAAACACTACACTGACAAAGGCATTCTTTGGTATGGAAATGTCGTTGACCTCAATATCCCGTTCCATTTTTCGAGAGACCGTGATGAGCGGCGGATGAATACGGAGTGCTTCTTTCATCACTAAACCCATCTTTTCTAACTGCCGCAAGTCGTTTACCCTTGTTTCCTTAGTGACTTTAAAGGAACTTCCTTCTCGGCGTAGCAAGTCTTGCCAGTCTTGGTGTTTCGCTAGGTAGTAACTCATCAGGGTTAAGGTAATAGCCGTCGTATCGTGTGCGGCCATGAGGACAAAAATCAAGTGGTCAATGATTTCTTGGTCCGTAAACTGGTTGCCCTCTTCGTCCGTTGCTACGCACAGTTTACTAAACAAATCTTTTCCTGGATTGGCTCGTCGTTCGGGTAATAGCTTCTTGAAAAATTGAATTAGAAACTTGCGCCCATTGAGTCCTTTTTGATACTTGGTAAAAGGCAGTTTTATTTTCAATTTGGCCGAAGCATTGACGATGTCCGTAATGGCTTTATTGACTTCGGTTAAATCGTCTTTGGGGTCGAGCCCAAAAAAGACCCTAGCGGCCACTTTTAGCGTCAAACCTTTGAAAAAAGGAAAAGCTAACATTTTATTTTTGCTTTCTAACTCATCTATTCCATTGCTCAAAATAGCGGGCATAATGTCCAAATATCCCTGCATCGGCCCTTTTTTGAAAGCCTCTTGCATGATACCTCGGTGGTACTTATGCTGGTCACCATCCATCAGCATCAACCCGTTGGGGAACAATTCTCCGATAGAATTTTGCCAGGCTTCCTTACTAGACGTATATTTTCCTTCTTCTACTAACACAAACTTATTAGCCGTTGGGCCACAAAGAACAACGGAGATACCGAGTGGGGTACTGATTTTGAAAACATCACCAAATTTTCTTCGCTGCTTTTCGTAGAAGTTAGTGGCATCTTTTACGAAATCAAAAAAGTGGCCGAAAACAGGTAGCCCCCAATCTCCTGGGATATGTTCTAAATCACGCTTAGTAATTGCTGGCATTTGAGAAACTTTTTGTGATGGAGGTTCTTTGGTTCTTTTCGAATAAAAAAGTAATTAAAGAACGATGCCAATTTTGCAACAACAATTTAAAAAAGAAGATGCGAACTTGATAAGGAAAACTAGCGAACTTGAGAAACTATTTACCTATGTTAATGGTTGGTACTGTTTTATTGCAAAGAACCTAAAAAGTCAGTAGGTCTTCTACGGTTATCGTCCTAAAACTTATACACATGACGACTTCGAAAGACAACTCTTTGTTACTCATTATATTATCCTTTATTGCGATATACGTAATTTGGGGTTCTACCTATTTATTCATTGCGATGACGGTCGAATCCATCCCACCATTTCTGCTATCGGCCATTCGCTTTACATTGGCTTCTACCTTATTGTTCTTGTTGGCGTGGTCGCTCAAAAAGTACCAAACGGTCAGCTGGAAACAAGTGCGAAATGCTATGTTGGCGGGCTTTCTTTTTTTAGGTTGTGGTACGGGAGGTGTCGCATGGGCTTTACAGTTTGTGGACTCTGGATTTACGGCATTGGTCATTTCGGGGCAACCCTTGTTGGTGGTCTTAATGATGTGGGCAGTTGACCAAAAACGCCCCGCTACGCAATCTTTCGGCGGCATTTTTCTAGGAATGATAGGGATGTATCTATTGGTGAGTCAAAAAGAATTGGTCGCTCGTCCCGAGCAGTGGAAAGGGATACTGACGATTTTTGGCTGTATGTTAGCGTGGGGTGTTGGGTCTATTTTTGTCACGAAAGCCGACTTGCCCAAACCACAAATGGCCAATAATGCCTTTCAGATGTTGGCGGGCGGTTTTACGCTACTCTGCTTTAGTTTTATTTTAGAAAGTCCTAGCTCGTTTGATTTTGTGAACGTTCCAACTACCGCTTGGTTGTCCTTAGGGTATTTGATTGTCTTTGGGGCGGTCGTGGCTTTTTCTGCTTTTAATTATTTACTGACGAAAGTCACTCCCGAAAAAGTAGCGACGAGTACCTACGTTAATCCAATTATTGCGCTCGCTTTGGGCTGGTATTTTAGGGACGAGTTAGTGACTACCCAATCTATGATTGCCGTTGCCATCATGTTTACGGGCGTCTTTTTTATTAACTCTACGCCCGAACAATCGAAGAATTTATGGCGGAGGTTTAGATTGGTAGGCCGACGACGTGTGTAGAATTAGTTGTACGACTCTAGAGAATCGTGTTACGGATAATGATACATGTAACTCGACTCTTCAGAGTCGAACTCCTTTAAGTTTTCCTGCTTTTACCGTAGCACTTTGGAAAAAGAGCATCAAGCCATCCCTTTTCCCGCTGCAATTAGTTCGTCCGTCAAATGGGAAGTAATCGTTTCTTCTGGAAACAAAAAATTCCGTAGCATGGCTTTACCCATTGGTGTCAAAACTGATTCGGGATGGAATTGCACCCCTCGAACGTCGTACTCCCGATGACGCATGGCCATAATGGCACCGTGTTCATCCACCGCCGTAATTTGCAAGGCTTCGGGCAGGTTCGGCCGTTCGACAATCCAAGAATGGTAGCGACCAACTTCCAATTTTTGCGGTAAGCCTCGAAACAATAAAGCGTTTCCATCTACTACTTCAACGGGGGTTGCCACACCGTGATAAACTTTTTCAATATTGTGCAAGGTGCCGCCAAAAGCCTCTCCAATTGCTTGGTGACCTAGGCAAACGCCCAGAATAGCTTTCGATGGCGCGTACTTTTTAATCAACTCGGGCATAATTCCCGCATCTTTGGGTAAACCAGGGCCGGGCGATAGGACAATCTTATCGTAAGTATCTACCTCTGTTAAGTCGATTGCATCATTTCTGAATACGTCCACTTTGTGACCGACAATTTCTTGGATGTATTGAACTAGATTATAAGTGAAAGAGTCGTAATTGTCTAAGACTAAAATTTTCATATTGTACAAAGATTACAGGATTTTCAAATTTTTTCCGCCTCTACCAATGCTCGTTTTAACGCCCCCAGCTTATTATTCACCTCTTGCAGTTCGTTTTCTGGAACACTGTCAATCACCACGCCTGCTCCCGCTTGATAATAGAGCGTTTGGTCTTTGCTCATAAAAGAGCGAATTACAATGGCTTGAACCATATTACCATTAAAGTCAATCAAGCCAATACCACCGCCGTAGAAGCTGCGATTCTGGTTTTCGTAGGCATCGATTAATTCTAAAGCTTTGTACTTGGGGGCACCCGATAATGTGCCAGCAGGAAAGGTATCGGCAAATATTTGTATCGGATTAGTCGCATTTTCTAACTCCCCTTGAACATTGGAGACCAAATGGATAACGTGGCTGTAAAAATGAATCTCCTTGAGGGATTTGACTTCAACCCTTTTGCAGTGGCGTCCCAAGTCGTTGCGGGCTAAATCGACGAGCATGATGTGTTCCGCATTTTCCTTAGGGTCAGCGGCTAGGTCTTTGGCCCCTTGGGCATCCTGTTCGTCGTTCCCCGTCCGTTTGTACGTACCCGCAATTGGGTTAACCGTTGCTACTTGGTCGCTGATGAGCATTTGTGCTTCGGGCGAAGAGCCAAAAATGGTATAATCCCCGCAATCAAAATAGTACAAATAGGGCGAAGGATTAATCGAACGGAGTACTCGATAGACCTGAAAATCGTCCCCTTTGTAGCGCTGCTCGAATTGGCGAGATAGCACAATTTGAAACACATCGCCAATCTTACAGTGGTATTTTCCCTTACGCACCAATTCTCGAAATTCTTCGTCGGTAATGTTACTTTTTTCTTCACCCACTAGTTCGAAATCGAAGGTATTAAAGGCTTGATTATTCATCAATTTTTCCAACTTATCCATTTTGCTCTGCTCGGGATAAACGTTGGGAACGTTTTCAATGAGATACATTTCATTTTTAAAATGATTGAAAGCGATTAAGAAACGGTAGAGCGAATAATTGATGTCGGGGGTATCGAAACGACGTTTATCCTCGTCAAATTTGAGCGTATCAAAGTACTGTACCCCGTCGAAGCTCGTATGGCCCAAGAAGCCGTTGATAACGCCTTTGACTTTCGTTTCTTCCACGTTAAAGCTATTGATGAACTGTTGGAAAAGACTTGGGACATCCGTATAATTCAATAACCTTTCTTCTTCTTTCTCTCCACCAGGAAGGGTAGTGGTCACCACCCCTTTTTTGACCATAAAATTGGCGATGGGCTCTAATCCAATGTACGAAAAACAACTTTCGGCCTGTCCAAAATCGTTGTTTTCCAACAAAATAGGTTTTTCAAAATGTGCTCGTAATTTGAGATACAGCGTAATGGGGGTTACCGTGTCCGCCAACCGTTTTTTGACGATGGTCTGTAAGCTAATTTTTTTGTCTGTCGCTATCATAATTAATATTTAGGTACAAGTACTTGCTTCGGTTTTCTTACGGCGAAGGCTTCGGTTTAGTTCTTTTTTATCCTATTTTAAAAAAACAAAAAAGCGGCTTGCCGAGTGAAATTCGACAAGCCGCTTTTTGATATGATTACAAATAAACGAGCACTATCCCTCACCCTATTTTGGTAAAGAATTTTGCCACCAACTTTTGTTTGTGTTGTCTATCATATTGTAATTATTAATGACACAAATATAATGGGCTTCTATGGAAAGAAGCAAACAATGAAGCTTTTTTTTGAAAATTAAACCATTCAAGTTGATTCAAGTCAAGACGCACTTATTGGTTCGATTTATAAATGATTGACCGTTCTGAAATGTAAATACCTACCAGATGCTCGTCGGGAGACGAGCGGATAGGGGTTTTAAGTCTGGAGACCATAGCCGTCAGGCTAAGAGCGAAAACTGGTTATTTGACAAATGTAGTCGGTGCGTTGCACCTCTATGAAATGAAAGTCATGTCAAAATTGATACAAATATGGTCGATGCTACGCATCTTATAGGTCAAAAGTCCCATCGGGACGGCTACCTTTGTATCAGCAATCTATTGTGGCAAAAGGTGCAGCGCACCGGTCACCTTTGTGCTTAACCTGACGGCTATGGTCTGGAGACTTAAAATATCGTTCTAGTCATTAAGTTACTAATCACTAGTCACTAAACTATTCCGACTTAATAGCATGAATAGGATTAGCCATTGCTGCCT
Organism: Bacteroidota bacterium; assembly: GCA_039024375.1. Lineage (GTDB taxonomy): Bacteria > Bacteroidota > Bacteroidia > Chitinophagales > Saprospiraceae > JAFMDF01. The sequence goes on along the minus strand of JBCCQK010000178.1, from coordinate 8,631 downwards.
TAACACTCTGCAAACAGACCGTCAAGAAGCCAATGAGCAAAATAATCACACCGGCACCCGCAAAAATCCACCACACTAACTTGGTGCGTTCTGGAAAATCTTGTAGCCAATTATTGACTAAGACGAACCCAGCAGGAATAGCAATCAAAGCGGCAAAACCGACTAATTTCATGAAATCTTGTGCTAATAGGCCTACAATTCCTGAAACCGAAGCCCCTAATACTTTTCTGATGCCAATTTCTCGATGACGACGTTCTACGGTGAAAGCGGTCAAGCCAAATAAGCCTAGCAATGCAATAAATAGCGTTAGCAAAGTAGCGTACAGAATAGTCTCTCCGAAGCGCTGTTGGTCAGCGTATTGTTCCGCAAACTCTTCGTCCAAAAACGTGTAGCGCATGGGGTGGTGTGGTTCAACTTCCGCCCACACTTCCTGTATGGCGTTGATAGTTGAAGAAATATTTTCGGTGGACAATCGGATACCTGCATTCTGACGCCAATGATTAGCATTCATTAGTAGGGGCCGAATGGTGTAATTGATGGATTGGAAATGGAAATCTTTCATCACCCCTACAATTTGGCCGTAGAGACTATCCGAAGTAAACTTAATTTTTGCGCCAAGTGGTTCTTCAATATTGTATTGGCGAACGAACGTTTCGTTTACAACGAAGTTACTCGTACTGTCCGCACCAATCGTATTATCAATGAACCGCCCTTCTACCATTTGAATATCCAACGTATTAGCAAAATCGCCGTCGGCAAAAATGATATTTGGATTTTCCCCCTCCGTTCTTCCTTGAATCATAATATTATAATCGGGTAAAAAGCCACCAGGAAAATGCGAGGCAGTCGTTACTTCTTGGACACCGGGAATTCTCAGAAATCGGGCCTTTATGTTTTCAAGCCGTCGATGAGAAGCATCGCTATTCAACGGAATGGTAATTACTTGGTCGGGTTGAAACCCTAAGTCTTTATCCATCATGAAGTTGACCTGTCGATAAATGAACGCCATTACAATCAAAAGCGTAATGGTCGCCGCAAATTGACTGGTGACCAATACTTTTCTGAACAGCCCATTGTCGCCCGCTTTCAAAAAGTTGGATTTTAGTGCTTTGACGGGCTTGTAAGCGGCCATCACAAAAGCGGGGTAAGCACCCGCTAGTAGCCCAGTCAACAACGCCAAACTTGTTAATCCCGCTAGGACAAAAAGGGGGGTTCCTGTCAATAATTCAATATTTCTGTCGGTTATGTTGTTGAAAAAAGGGAGGCAAATTTCCGCCAGTAAAATAGCAAAGCCTCCAGCGATGAATGCCTGTAAAATAGATTCGGTAATGAATTGGGTGGTCAATAAACTACGCCCTGCTCCTGCTACTTTTTTGACTCCTACTTCTTTTCCCCGTTGGCTAGCCCGTGCAGTAGTTAAGTTGATATAGTTAATAATAGCGACTAAAAGAATGACGAGACCGATAGACAGAAAGATGTAAATATTACGCATACTTCCCTCTTGCACGCCCAAGGTATAATGATTGTCAGAATATAAATAGACTTCATTGAGCGGTTGAATTCGCCATTTGGGGATGTTGTCGGCGGTAGGGGTGTAGCCTTGCGAAAGGTATTCCTGTTCGATTAATTTAGAAATGTCTTTCGTCATCTTACTTTCCAAAGCGGCTTGGTCGGCCTTAGCATTTAGGCGTACGTAAGTGAAGCGATTATTTCCTGTCCAAGAACTGCCCCAATAGTCAAATCTTGTATAAATGTCGGCAATGATGTGACTCTTTTTGTTCTCGGTGTCTAAAACCCCCGAGACAATGTATTCCTCCGTTCCATCCAAAGTCAACGTCTGGTTAATGGGATTCGAATCGCCAAAAATTTTAGTGGCCAAGCGGTCGGTTAGTACTACATTATTCGGTAGTTTCATCGCCGTTTGGGGATTGCCGTGTAGAAAATTCATACCCAGTACTTGAAAAAAAGCACTATCTACTTGCGCTGATTCCTCTACGTAAAAGGATTGGTCTTCGTAGGTAATCAAATCAGCCCCCCAAGGAGTGAAAGCGGCGGCTTCGGCGACTTCGGGGTAGTCCGAAACGAGCTTCTCGACTAGCGGACCGGGCGTCCAAACGGTTCCACCGTCACCGTTCCAATTTCGAAAGACTCGGTAGGTCAAATTGCTATCCGTCATCCAATTATCGTAGCTGAATTCTTCCTTCACGAACACTGCTATTAGAATGGCCATCGCCATACCGAGGGATAATCCTAAAATATTAATAATGGAGAAAACTTTATTTCTGCCTAATTGGCGGAAGGCAATTTTAAGATGATTTTTCAACATAATTATTTGATGATGACAAAAAAGCAACTTGGCCATTTTAAAGAGTCTCTCGAAACTTTTCGGGATAGTTGAAATACTTAAAATGAATCGCTTATTCATCTAAAGGCTTGACAAAATGTCCAATTTACTTTTTTGAAGTTAATCGCTTAAAAACGGAGGAAACGACGCAAAACTTTTCGGGTGTTAGGTGCTGATAGTTCATCAGTTCACATCGTTTGCCTCCGTAAAGGTTTTAATTTTAAAATACAGTCGAGTGATTTAATAACTCATTTTCAATGCTTGTGCCAATCTTTTAAGTATTTGATTGTTAGATATTTATGAAAAAATGAGAATCTATTCTTTGGAAAAAGCTGTCCGATAATGGACGAAGTTTGTTCGTTTTTGGACGGTGGCTGGATGGAAGTATTTTCGTGTGAACTATTTGGCAAAATGCTTGCATAGTCAAATTAAATCTTGTAATTTCAAGTTAGTGCCGTGCTTATAGTTGGTCAAAAAATCATTTGACCATTATAAATTCAGTATAATATTTTGTGTATATAAATTTTGCAGTATGTCTTTTTTATCAGAAACTTGGTTCATTGAAGGAAATATTGATTTTGAATCGAAGAAATATACTTTGTTGGCCTATTTGCAACGTATCAATCGGGCGTTCAATAAGCATCAACTATACCCACAGCTGGGTGATTTGATATTTCATTATCGAAATTTGCAGTCTTTTAAAGAAAGTAAGCAGTTGATAAAAAGCCAGTTTCCCAAAAAATTGACGGGTATTCAATTGAAAAAAATCCAATTGATTTACGAAGAGATGATTGCGGATAGTGGTCTAATGGTCGAAATAGAAGACATTGTGCAGTACGCCATGCAAGAAATGAAGAACACGGTTAGCACGGGAACCGACTTCTACGATTACGTTGAGAATAGTTTGTCCATCACGCCCGTTGGCATCCTGCCACCCAATAGTGAAGAAGGGTATTTTTTTCTGTCCGACGGTAGTCGGGCGATAAAGGTGTATAACTACAAAATGAGTATTTTTCAGCGGACGAACGACCAGTTTCGCTCCTTGCGCTCCCACTTTGTGCGCGAGTGGACCCGAAGTTTTGTCAATACGTACGAAAGTATTAAATTAGAACTGTTAAAAGCTAGAAAATCGCTCTCACTACCTGCGGTCTATTCTATTGAAACCAATTTGAGTTATCCCATTGAGGCGACGATTCTGCCCGTGGCCAAGCGGTGTTTGGTGCGGCACTTGTCGTTGGCATCTTAGTGGTTAGTCAAGATAAAGTTGTCGGGTAAGAGAGGGAGATTCCTTAAAGGAATCTTTCTCTTTTAACGGTTAAAAGAATCCCGAAATGCTTCGAGATGAAAGAATCTCTTGCTCTTGCTTAATTGGAACCCGACAGTATTATCTGGAAAGACTATTTAGAGAAATGTAATTTTAAGTTTTACATTTTCATCATCACTTAATGATAAATAAGGTGAGTAAAAAGCTACTATATTTACTATCCGTCGCCTGCACTTTTTACTTTTGCCAGCCAGCAGTTCAACAAACGGACGATTACTCAAAGCATTTTAATCCCGATTTTTTTGTAGGGACGCACCAGCCCAAAGTTTCTATTTTAGGCACGTTTCACTTTGCCAACTTCGGCGGACACGATTATGCCGACCAATATGTAGTCAACGGACTTGACGAAGACCGACAAAAAGAATTAACGCTACTGATTGAAAAATTAGCGGCCTTTAAGCCGACAAAAATAGTCATCGAACGCAATCGAATTACGGCCGATAGTTTGTTGAACCGTCAATATCAGCAATATCTGACGAGTGATAGCTTACCACAAATTAACGATGAAGTTTATCTACTCGCGTTTCCTTTAGCAAAAGCAATGAACTTAAATCGAATACATTGTGCAGATGCAGACGCTGCTTGGTTTGGCGCCAATTTGGATTGGGCAAATTTCGATGAGGACCGTTATCTCAAAGCAAGAAACCAATACGAAAAATCCTACCGCTATAACTACGACGAAGTTTATGCTGTTGAAGATTCCTTAAAGTCAACGCTGAATTTATTGGACTATTATCGACTCACCAACAGCTCCAAATTACAGCTTTACAATCACCAAATCTACTTAACGGAAACCGTTTTATCGGGGGCTGGCGATAATTACATTGGAGCAGATGCGGTAGCTCGGTGGTATCGAAGAAATCTAAAAATTTACGCTAATGTGTTAGATTTTGCTAACTTTGAGGAGCCCGATAGGATTTTGATTATCTACGGGGCGTCCCATATTTGGACCTTGAAGCAATTTTTTGAAGACTCTCCCGATTTTGATTATGTAGAAATAAATGATTTTTTGAATAGATGAAGGAAACCAAAGTAAATCACTGGTGGTTCGAGCCATGTGACTGTTTTCGGATAGAATAAGAGTCTGGAAATTAGGCCCTCACTCAACTAGTCACTAATCACTGATTACTAGTTACTAAACAAAACTATGACAACTCTGAGAAAACAAGACGCACAATCCGAAAAAGCCGTCGCCGCCTTCCTCGACCGTTATTTTTACCCAGCGCACGTGACCGACTTTCAGCGTATTGAAAACAAGACGACTCAGTTAAAAGGCGTAGATGTCTGCTTCAATTATGGGGAAAAAAGGATGCTGGTGGATGAAAAAGCGGCGGTACACTACGTCAATAAAAATTTACCCACGTTTGCCTTCGAGTTAGAATTTATCGGTAGAGACCAGCAGCGACACGCAGGGTGGTTGTTCGACGAAGATAAGTTAACTGAGTACTACTTACTCGCATGGATTTGGGCCGACCAACCCAAGCACTTCACAACGGAAGATATCACCAAAATAGACTTATTACTAGTAGCGAGAAAGGCTATAAAAGATTTGCTGGCGAAATTTCAATTGGATGCTAAAAAAGGCAAAGAAGTCGCCGATTACTTGCGAAAGCATCAACAGTTTGGCGTTGCGGGTAAATCCCCCAACCCTTTTTACTATTACCACACGAAACATTTAGCGGAGCAACCCATCAATGTAATTATCCGAAAATCGGCTTTGCAACAAATTAGCCAGCTTGGGGTGACGGTTGAAGTGGAACGGAAAGCATCTTACACCTACAAAACAAAATCAACACCTCGTTCGACCATCTCTTGATATTTTTCGGGTTGGAATCGGTATAGAAAAGCGCCTTTTCGGGAACTACTTTTATCCTTTTCTTCCAATTTCTCCAACACTTTTAAGGAGAGAATCTTCTTGCGAAAATTTCGTCGGTCTAACGCTCTTTGATAAATGACTTCGTAGAGCAAACGCAATTGGGGAATGGTAAACTTTTCGGGGAGTAATTCGAAGCCGATGGGTCGATAACGGGCTTTTCTTCGCAGCTTATCTAGTGCATCGGAGACCATTCGTTGGTGGTCTAAAACTAGATTGGGCAGTTTATCAAAATCAAACCATTGCGCTCTGTATGCTTCGGCAATCTGTTGGTCTTCTTGCTGCAACCGCATCAGGGCGTAATGTGCAATTGAAATCACTCGGTCACCAGGGTCTCGATTCACTTCACCGTAGCAGCCCAACTCTTCCATAAATATGTTGGTCAACCCCGTATGCGTTTGCAAAACTCGGGCTGCGGCCGCTTTTACTCTTTCTTCTTTTTGGACAAAACTACCTATCAATGACCATTCGTTTTGAAACGGCGCTACTTTGCGCTGGAAAAGTAGTAGCTTGAGGCCCTTCCCTTCAAATCCGAAAATGATACAATCGACCGCTAGTAAGAGCCGACTTTCTCCTTGATAGTAAGCCATTTTAGGTAGTTTTTGTGGGACTATTTTTTAGAGTTTAGAAATTTTTTCTCCATCGTTATTCCTAGAACTAAATTATAAATCCTAAATTGTCGCCCGATTTTGACTTTTCCAAAGTTAAGCGTTATTTTTACACTTTTAAAATAAGCGTAAAAAATACGCTTTATAACCCAACTTAAGACTTTTAGTTTCATACAATATTATTATAACGATGCAGCAATTTCTTTCTGGAGAATTGCTGCTTTTTAGCTTTTTCGAATGACGTCTATTAGAACCCAAGCGCCTGGTCGAATAAATATCATTGGTGAACATACGGATTATAACGATGGCTTTGTATTGCCCGCCGCCATCGACAAAGGAACAGTCGTACAATTGAAGAAAAACGGAACGGCGTCTAAATGCAGTATGATTGCCTTAAATATTGGGGAAGTGGGCTATTTTGATTTAGACAATCTTAAACCTGTTCAACACGGTTGGCAAAACTATTTGTTAGGCATCGTGGCAGAATTGCAAAAACTGGGTGCCAAACTGACGGGGTTCGATTGTGAATTTGGCGGAAATGTGCCCATTGGAAGCGGCATGAGTTCGTCTGCTTCCATTGAGTGTAGTTTTGCTTTTGCGCTGAACGAACTGTTCGATTTGGGTTTTGACAAATGGCAACTCATAAAGGCGGCCCAAGCGGCTGAACATAACTTCGTAGGCATCAAATGTGGTATCATGGATATGTTTGCTAGCGTGATGGGTAAGAAAAATCAGGTGATGCTATTGGATTGTCGGTCTTTGGAGTTTGACTATTTTCCTTTGGATTTGGGCGATTATCAATTGCTGTTGTTGAACACCAACGTTTCCCACTCCCTTACTTCTTCTGCCTATAACGACCGTAGAACTGCTTGCGAAAAAGGGGTAGAACTGCTGCAAGAGACCTATCCTAAAATAAAGAGTCTACGAGACGTATCGCTGCAGCAATTAAGTGATGTTATGGGGCAGTTGCCGCCGAATATTTTCAAACGCTGTTACCACGTAGTGGCCGAAAACGAGCGAGTGCTGGCCGCTACGGAAGCTCTGAAACAACAAGATTTTACGCAATTGGGCGAATTGATTTATCAATCGCATTTTAGTTTGCAAAACGATTACGAGGTCAGTTGCCCCGAACTGGATTTTCTCGTTCAATTGACACTAGACAAAAATTATGTTTTGGGTAGTCGAATGATGGGGGGTGGTTTTGGTGGTTGTACGATTTCGATTATTCAAAAAGATATGGTTGGGATTTTTAAAACCCACGCCGCCAAAGCCTACAAAGAACGATTCGATAAGGACTTGACGCCTTATACGGTTTCCATTGAAGATGGTGCTAAAGTCTTAAGCTAAGTTGCTTCTACACTTGATACTTATTTTAAAAATATTTATACAGCAAACCGTTTACCGTAAGCCGTGTACTGTGAACCAGATAACCATCGTCATATCTCATACTTAAACAATGGCACTAGATTTCTCCAACGACCCACACCGACGATTTAATATTCTAACGGGTGAATGGATGCTCGTTTCTCCGCACCGAACTAAGCGCCCTTGGCAAGGGAAAGTAGAAAAGTCACCCGTTGCGACTCGCCCCAAATATGACCCGAATTGTTATCTATGCCCAGGAAATATTCGGGCCAATGGCGTGCAAACGCCCGTTTACGAAAGTACCTATGTATTCAATAACGATTTTGGGGCATTACTACCCGATACTAGTGGAGCAACTTATAACAAAGGGTTGTTGAAAGCAGCGGGGGAAAGAGGAATCTGTAGAGTAATTTGCTTCTCCCCCGACCATTCCTTGACGCTACCCGATATGACGGTCGAAGCTATCGAAAAAGTGGTGGAGGTATGGCAAAAGGAATATCGTGAATTGGGGAGTTATCAATTTATCAAACACGTCCAGATTTTTGAAAATAAGGGCGCTATCATGGGCTGTAGCAATCCGCATCCGCACGGCCAAATCTGGGCGCAAAGTTCCGTCCCACAGGAGTCCGCTAAGAAGGGCAAAATGCAGAAAAAATACTGGCGAAAAAATCAAAGTAGTCTGCTAGGTGATTATTTAGCGCTGGAATTGATAGAAGAAGAACGCCTTGTGTGTGAAAATGACCACTTCGTTGCGTTGGTTCCTTTTTGGGCAGTTTGGCCCTACGAAGCAATGATTATTCCTCGCCGTCATCTACAACACATTGGACAATTGAGTAAGGAAGAAAAAACGGCTTATGCCGCTATTCTGAAAGACTTGACCCAAAGATTCGATAAAGTTTTTGATACTTCTTTTCCGTATTCTTCGGGAATTCATCAGTGCCCAACCGACGGGAAGGACTATCCCGAATGGCATTTCCACATGTCTTTTTATCCGCCTTTACTGCGGTCGGCTATGGTCAAAAAGTTTATGGTGGGCTACGAAATGTTTGCCGACCCACAGCGAGATATTACGGCGGAAATGGCCGCTGCAAAATTAAGAGGTTAAATAGTATTTATT
>JBCCQK010000177.1:0-14327 GCA_039024375.1 Bacteroidota bacterium | reverse complement strand
TTAACTTTGGATGTTCTATGAAACTGTCCATTGGGTTTTTTTAAAAATGGTAAATTGTTGTTTTCCAATTTTTTTTATTGGAATTTATACTAAACATTTTTTGTGGTTCACCCAATCTATGTGCTGTAACCACTTTCGATGCGAAAAATTTCAGAATAAATACTAATTACTATCCAAGCAGTTTTCAAAATTGCAGTATATTAATGGCGTTATATCGTCTAATGTGGTTCGCCAACCACAATAAATGATAGTTGATGAGTGATAAATGTTGAGTGTAACGAAATCCCGAATTTCTTCGGGGATGGTTTTTCTACTTCGTAAGACGGATACTTTCAATTTACTATATATTGATAATATTGATATCATTCATCACTTATCATTCATCATTCATTCGGCGAAGAAATTAATCATCAATATAGTCTATCCAGTTCATCCATGAAGTCATTTTCCCAAGTACTTTTACTATTCCTCCTCGTCTCGTGTCAACCCAATTCGTCCAAATTTAATGATTCGAGCAATACCAAACCGCCCAATATTCTTTTTCTAATTGCAGACGATTGGTCGTATCCCCACGCCAGCATTTTAGGCGATGAAGTCGTAAAGACGCCCAATTTTGACCGTTTAGCCACCGAAGGCGCTTTATTTCACCATGCTTATTGTGCCTCTCCGTCCTGTGCGCCGTCCCGTGCGGCCATTTTGACGAGTCGCTATCCTCACCAATTGGAAAGTGCGGGTAATCTTTGGTCGGTCATTCCCAAAAAATTTCCCAATTGGATGACTATTTTATCGGAAAACGGCTATTTCACGGGACACGAACGGAAAGGCTGGTCGCCAGGGGATTTCAAACAAGGTGGCTACGAACATAATCCTGCTGGACAAAAATTTGACGATTTCACCACTTTTCTGGCTCAAAAACCAAAAAATACGCCCTTTGCCTATTGGTTCGGCAGCAAAGACCCTCATCGTACTTACGTTACCAATACGGGGATTCAATCGGGTCTTCAACTAAAAGATGTGGATGTTCCCAACTTTCTACCCGATACAGACTGTGTACGTAACGATATGCTAGATTACTATTTTGAAGTGGAGCGATTTGACCGAGAGTGTGGGGAATTAATTGCGCAACTGGAAGAAAACGGTCAGTTGGATAACACCCTTATCTTCATGACGAGCGATAACGGGATGCCGTTTCCTCGGGCAAAGGCCAATTTATACGATTATGGCACTCGAATGCCGTTGGCTGTTTATTGGAAAGGGCAGGTAAAAGCAGGGATTAGCATCGACGAATTTGTGAACTTTGTCGATTTTGGCCCAACGATTTTAGAAGCTGCTGGGCAGTCTATTCCAACTGATTTTTCGGGTAAATCCATTTTATTTTTATTGAAAAATGAAGCCTCGACTACCAATCGAAATGCCGTCTTTTTGGAACGTGAGCGCCACGCTAATGTGCGCAAAGGTGATTTGAGTTATCCTATGCGGGCCATTCGAACGCAGCAGTATTTATACATTCGCAACTTTGAACCCGACCGTTGGCCTGCGGGCGACCCAACGGTGCATCAATCCGTTGGCCAGTATGGAGATGTGGATAATTCCATCAGTAAATTTTTGATTTTGGCCAAAGAAGGACAGCAAGAACCCCACGATTATTTTCAGTTAGCTTTTGGAAAACGGCCTGCCGAAGAGCTGTACGACTTACAAAAAGACCCATTTCAATTACAAAACGTGGCTAATCAGCCTTCGTATTCGGACATTCAACGAACGTTGGAAGAACAACTAAGAAATTGGATGGCTGAAACCAACGACATTCGATTAACAGGACCCAATACCATTTATTGGGACACGGTGCTATACACACCTGATTATCAATTTGAGAATTTTAATTTGGCCAAGGAATTAAACGATTATCGAATTACCCCTTCTAAAAAAGAGGAGAAGAACCTAGAAGAAATCCCTTGCTTGTAGAGAACTGGATTTTATTTCTGACCAATTCCCACGCAGAATAATTAGTGTTGATTCGGAAATTTTTCGTAAGAAAAGTGGTTCCAGCACTCGAAGTGCTGGAACCACTAAATTTAGAAAAAAGACTATTAGTCCACCAGTAATTTCCGCTGCGCCAATAATCGCTGCTTATCGTCATAAACCGCCATTAGGTAAATTCCTCTATTCAATCGTTCCTTTTCTAAAACAAAAAACTGATTGCCAACGACTTGTTCCGAACGCTTTAGCTGCCCGAGCGAATTAAAGATACGCAAATAACGAGCCTTCGATAAATTGTGGAGGTCTAGTACCGTGAAATCTTTCATCGGATTGGGCGCAATATTCAGAGTAGGAACTACTTTTTGAAAATCAAATAGTCCTACGGTTTGAGGTTTCATGGAAATTTCCAACGCTAAACTATCCGTCGGTCCTAGACGAATATCAACGGTTTGGGTCTCGTATCCTTCAGCAGAAAAATCTACTCGAAAATTGCCCGAAAGCGCTCCGAATTTTAGTAAACCCTGCAAATCGGGCACAATGGAAACCTCCATTTTTTGCACAAACCCGTTACCATTTCTTATTACTTCTCTCGTACTTTCATCCAACAGCGTCACATAAAATCGCCCCGCTTGGGTATTATCAAACGTCCAAACGTATAGTCCATCCTCTCGATTACCGCCAATAATTTTACCCGAAGGCAAATAAGGACAGGCAGACCATAGTCCTCTAAAACCACCGCTTGGCCCATCAAACGTATCATAGTATCCTACCTCAACGGGTACGGTCGGGTCCGCAATATCCACTACGGTCAATCCTTCCGTATTATGAGAAAAGAACACAAAATCGTCTCGAACGTAAGGATTATGGGTCAAACTTTCTAAATTACGCGAATAAGTGGCCACTTCGTACAGATTGTCCAAATCTTCGATGTTCCAGATTCGGGCGGGCAAGCCGTCTTTTTCCCCACTGATGATGAGAAAACGTTCGTCGGCCGTCGTCCAAGCACTGTGCGTACTTCCTCCAGGGTCGTCAATTTTGGTAACTAATACGGGATTTGATTTATCCCTAATATCTACAATGTCAATCGTTCCTTCAAAAAAAGCGGCGGCATATAGATAATCACCCCGAACGTGGGCATCGTGGATGTAATAGCCTGGATTGTAAACGCTAATTTCTATCGGATTTACGGGGTCGGTAACGTCCAAAATTTGTACCCCGCAGTTGCCGCAGGTTCCCATGACGTAAAGGAAAGGTGCTTCGGTGGTGATGTCCCGCTGGATGATGTGTCCCGTAGTAAAAGTCTCAGAATAGGTATTGACTAACGCTACCGAGTCGGGCAAGTTAGAAAGGTCAATAACTTGCATTCCCTCTCCTACTCCGCTTCCTTCCGTAGTAACGTAGGCGTAGTCGCCCAACACCGTAATTTCTCGCCAATTGGACGGCGGTCCCACAATGAATCCAACTTCGGTAATCGGTTGGGTATCAATATTATAAACCGCCGTTCCGACTCTAGTACCGATTAAGGCATATTCTCGACGGTTTTCTACATCAACGTACACCCAACTGCCCGAATAGCGGGCATCACCTCGGTTAAATTGGTCAAATAATTCAACGTTTAATTGGGCAGATAAGGAAAAAGGAGAGATTAAAAGGCAGCCGAAAACTAGAAGAAAATTGGGGGTGTTCATGTTTCTTATTTGTTGTAGTTATAGAGTCGAGAAATTGAGATATGCCAAATTTTGAAAATTTGGCATATCTACAATGGCATATTTTTACTCGTTTTAACTAAAAACCAATACGCTTTTTCGCCTCTCCCAAATCTTGTTTCAAAGCCGCCATACGGATAGCCGTTACCGCCGCTTCGACGCCTTTATTCCCGTGTTTTCCGCCCGCACGGTCAAGCGCCTGTTGCTCGTTATTGGGCGTCAGTAAACCAAAGATGAAGGGTTTACCACTAGCAATACTTAAATTGGTCAAGCCCATTCCGACGGATTGGTTGATATATTCGTTGTGGGTCGTTTCGCCTTTGATGACGCAACCTAAACAAATAACAGCGTCTAATTTGTGCTTACCTGCCAACATGGCGGCTCCTCCGGGCAATTCGAAAGCGCCCGGTACTTGAATGGTGTAAATATTTTCTTCTTGCGCACCGTGTTTGATTAAGGTATCAAAACAGCCTTCGTACAAGGAGTGCGTAATATGCTTATTCCAATCGGCGACTACTACACCAAAAGTCATTTCTTTGGCATCGGGTAAGGAGGATTCGTCGTAGGTAGATAGATTTTTGAGTGCTGAAGCCATAGGTAAAAAGTAAAATGGTAAATATTAGTGTTTATTCTGAAATTTTTCACAGAAGAAGTGGTTCCACCACTCGAAGTGCTGGAACCACTAAATCCATTTACAGTACAGTGTATTGAGTGGTAAAAACCTAAAAAGGGATAAACCCATCAATGCGGATTTATCCCTTTTTGTTCACGGAGTGAAGCGCTTTTTAGCCCTTCGCTTCTACTCTAGCGATGTATTTGTCGATGTCCGTTCCTTCCTGTGAAGTTGGGTAGTCATTTTTGATTTGCTGAAAAGCTGCTTTTGCTTCGGCAAACTGGCCTTGCTTTTCGTGTAATAGCCCAACTTTCTTTAAATAGTAGGAAGCCAATACCTCATTATCCCCCGCATTCGCTGCCTTTTCGTAATTAGAAATAGCGCTAGAGAAATCATTTTTCTCGGCGTACGCATCGCCAATTGCTCCAAACTTGGTGTAGGCTAAAACAGTCCCTTCGGGGTCAAAAGAATTCAAGTAATCAATAGCGGCATCGTACTGTCCTAAATGTAGATAGGAAATACCCGCATAGTAAGAAGCAGAGTTGGCAACGGCCGTTCCACCGAACTCGTCGATAATATCCAAGAAGCCCATAAATCCACCACCAGGGTTTGTCAACGCTAAAGCGAAAGAATCCTTCTCGAACATTGCTTGTGCCTGTACGATTTGCGTGGCCGCATCTTTTTCTTTAGGCGCTTGCACAAACTGGTTATAAAAAATATACCCACCAACCACGATGATTAAGGCAGCTAGAACCCCTAAGATAGTTTTTTGATTATCTTCCAAAAAGTCGGATGCACTGTCTTTTACCTCTACCAAATCTACTAAAGTCTCTTCCGACTGCTTCTGTTTTTTTCTTCTTGCCATTTGTAGTTAAAATGTTTTTATTCAGATTAGAGAACAGAGACCACTACATTGAGAGAAAAGAGACTTAACTGGCGGAAAAATCCTACGGACAATTCAAATTCATCCACCATTGCTAAAAGTTAAAATCCATACTCTCTGCTTCTCATTTCTAATTCTAAATAGTTACGTTAAAATTAAAAAATCAGATACTATTCTGATTATCAATGTTTTAGAAACAAAAAATTGTTAATCGAATTAATTTTTCCGCAAAGATAGATTTTTCAATGCAAAAAAAATAGGAGCGCAATTAATTACGCCCCTATTTTTTATATGTTTCAAATTAATGAACTAGACATTTTGTTGACAAACCCGATACGATTCTACTCCAAAAACGGATAATCTTCCTGTACGTAATTGTCCGTGTACAGTTCAGAAGCATCGGGGAACTTGGAAGAATCCGCAAACTTAACGGCTTCCGCTACCTCAGCATTGACTTGATTTTTGATGTCCTTAATTTCTTCGGGCGTCATTTTGTACTGTGTCAACAAGATTTTTTCGGAGGTCTTGATTGGGTCAATATCTTTGTATTCCTTAACTTCTTCCTTCGTTCGATACTTCGCAGGGTCAGAAACAGAGTGCCCCTTGTAGCGATACGTCTTAATTTCCAAGAAATAAGGACCTTTACCTGCCCGAATGTGGTCGGCTGCTCTGGTGACCGCTTCGTGAACGGCTGCGGGGTCCATGCCATCAACGGACTCGCTAGGCATGCTGTAAGAAGCACCCAACTGGCTCAATTCGACCACGTTGGACGTTCTTTTTACCGAAGTTCCCATTGCGTAGCCATTATTCTCAACGATATACAAAACGGGAATATTCCAAGCCATTGCCATGTTGAAAGACTCGTGTAGTGCCCCCTGTCTAGAAGCACCGTCGCCAAACATCGTTACACACAGGTTATCAGTTCCTTTGTACATCTCTGCAAAAGCGATACCCGTTCCAATCGGAATCTGCGCACCGACGATACCGTTCCCACCAAAATAGTTATTGTCTTTATCAAAAAAGTGCATAGAACCACCTTTTCCTTTGACGATACCCGTTTCTTTTCCGTACAGTTCGGCCATCGCTGCGTTCATGGTCACGCCTCTTCCCAACGCAATACCGTGTTGGCGATAAGCCGTCACAATTGCATCTCCATTTTGCAAAGCTGATTCCAATCCCGCTGCAATCGCTTCTTGACCAATATAAACGTGACAGAAACCACGAATTTTTTGCTGTCCGTACATCTGCAACGCTTTTTCCTCAAACTTTCGAATGCGCAACATCAAAGTAAACCATTCCAAATATTGTTCTTTGGTATATTTCGGTTTTTTCGTTCGCCGAGTGGACGTTTTTTTCTTTGTGGTAACGGTGTCTTTCTCTACTACTTCAGCCATATTTCTATTTGTTATTAATTTATAAAAACTAGCCAGCGAAATTTCGCTTTCGGGTGACCATTCATTGGATAAAAATAGGAATTTTTTGGGAAACGAATCCGTTGTTCTTCAGATTTTTTGTACTCCTTTCAAAACGCTTATTACTCGTAGAATGTTTACTAGCGGATTACCACATCCGTAATATATTCTTCCCCCAACTCACTATTTAACAAATCTATGATTTTTGTTTTGCTGTAAGCCAATTCTTGCCGTAAAGGCGCAGAAGAAATACCAATAAATAATTTTTTACCTCTAAGTCGGATTTCCTTGGTATATCCAGCAATGGTTGGTCCCATGTGCAATACCCATAATTCCTTTACTTTGGTCTGGTACAATTTAGCCTTCCAATTATTTTGCTGCACTAACTCTTGAAGTACTTCGGAAATAGGTTGGTCGTTGTATTTTTTTAATGCCAAAATGATACAATTTATTCGGTTGACGGTCAACGGCACACGGTTTACAGTTTGCCTGACAAAAATTTCAGAAAACACGAATCAGTTTCACAGCTTACTGCTTCAAAACACGCCCCGATTCGATGACAAATCGTTTAAAATCGGTGTTTAAATCCTTTAGAATATCAGTCAACCGATTTTCGTGGGTATCGGTAAAGAAAATTTGGCCAAAATTATTTTCGAACAATAAGGACAACAATTGCTTTACCCGTTGTTTATCCAGTTTATCAAAAATATCGTCCAAAAGCAAGAGGGGCGTACAATCTTTTTGCTGCCGAAGTAGTTCGTATTGGGATAATTTGAGTGCCAAAATAAAGGATTTCATCTGCCCCTGCGAGGCGTATTTTTTCAATGGAAACCCTTCAATTTTAAAAGCCAAATCGTCTTTGTGCACACCAACCGTCGTACGCTGTAAAACAACGTCTTTCGGTCGATTTTCTTTTAATAATTCAGCTAGCGTTCGTTCGTTCAAATGCGACCGATACGTATAATTAACCGATTCTTGGTCGCCCGAAATAACCTTGTAATAATTTTGAAAAAGTGGAATAAATAACTGACTGAACTCTTTTCTTTTTTGGTGAATTAACTGAGCAGGTCCGACCAATTGTTCGTCGAAAATATCCAGTAAACTATCGTCCACTCTTCCAACCTCTCCCATCTTTTTCAATGCTGCATTGCGCTGTTTTAAAATCCGATTGTACTGTATCAAAGCGGATAAATAGCTGGCGTCCAATTGCGATAGCGTGTTATCCAGAAATTTCCGCCGTACTTCACTTCCCTCCAAAGCCAATTCCACATCGTAGGGCGTAATCATCACCACTGGAATTAGCCCGATATGTTCGGCCAAACGCTCGTAGGGGACGGCGTTCAACTCGAAGGTCTTTTTTTCCTTCGGAATTACTTTTGCCACGGTCTTCAACAGCTTTTTTCCTTTTCGAAAATGTCCCTCTACCCGAAAGAAATCCGTCTGGTGCTTTTTAATAAAACTATCACTAATCCCAAAATGACTTTTGCACATACAAAGGTAATACACCGAATCCAACAGATTGGTCTTCCCCATCCCGTTCAACCCCACAATACAATTGATTTTATTAGAAAAATCTATTGTTTGAGATTCGTAGTTTTTAAAATTTGCTAGTTTTATTTTTTGTAAGAACACTAGATACTAGATGCTGGTTTCTGGTTGCTAGATGCTGGTTGCTAGACTTTTATACCTACATACACGCTAACAGTTCAACACTTGAACACAAAAATAGGTTGATAAGAGGAGAATTTATAGTAGATATGTAATGTGTAAGAAATAACTTTTAATCATTATTTAAAGGTAATCTGTATTAAAGACACTTTTAGACAATTAGATTAAAAATTGATATAGCCATCTGTAATAATTTGTTTGAAATCCATAGCTAATCCTAATCCGAGCTTACTAGTTTTTAGCTGCGGATTTTGGTTAGCTACGGATTTTTATCACTTTTTTATCTGACGCTCTATTTAGATGTGAAATTTTACATTTAGACTTTACTTAGATTAGCAACCGCAAAATTCGTTGACCATTTGAATGACGTCAGGAAAAAACTGGTTAAATTCCTCGTTGAATTGAGCATAATCAGCTCGCAGATGGGAAACAGCATTTTTGAAATTAGAGGGAAATTTTGTCCGTTGGTCCATTCGTTCGAAGGTGTATTGCAAACCGTCAAAGTTCGCATAAGCAGTTAGCCATTTACTAGCAATCATTCGAGGCACGTACCCTTGCATTTTTGGAGGGAGGTCCAAATGGCGTCTTTTCAAGGTTGCATACATTCTCTCCGCAAATACCTCTAAACTTTCCGAAGCGTATAAATACCAATTGTTCGCCAGCAAATTATCAAAATAGACATCAATCACTACGGGTGCGTATTTCCCGTGATGCGAATAAAGTCTTCTCGTACCTTGTAAAACGATTGGATGTGTATCCGTAAAGGAATCAATCTGTCGATGGAGGAAAATACCTTTTTGAACGGTTTCAGGATAGCTTCCTACTTCCTTATTTCGGATGGCGTCCGCAATAAAATTACCTAACAACAAATCATCGTTTTGACAGGACAGGAACAAATGCGCCAAATAGTTCATGATAGGTAGAAATTGGTGGGTAGCTAGATAGGTAAGCAACTGTGCCAAACTGTGTCAAAACAAAAAAGACGCAAACTACTGACTATCAGTGATTTACGTCTAGTGTTGTCGGGGCGGCAGGATTCGAACCTGCGGCCCCCTGCTCCCAAAGCAGGTGCGCTAACCGGACTGCGCTACGCCCCGAACGGTAATTTTATATAGCGGAGAAGGCGGGATTCGAACCCGCGGTACCCTTTTGGGGCACGCCGATTTAGCAAACCGGTGGATTCAGCCACTCTCCCACTTCTCCAAGTGAATTTGCTGATTAGAAAGCTACAATTTCTATCTTTTGTAGCCCATAATATACGCCTTTCTTTTAAAGCGACGCAAAGGTAATTAACCTTTTTCGAATAAGCAAGAATAGAAATCAATTTGTTTCTATTTTTTGCGGAAGCTAGACAAAAAAGAAGCTATGTTGAGGATAGCTTCTTTTTAATTTAGGTCTTTAATTGTTACTGTTTAGTCGTTTGTCTTGTTTCGCTCTTTTGGAGGAATTTTTAGTTTTCTTGTTTAGTCTTCCTAGTTTGCTGTAAGTCTTTTAGTGCTGGTTTCACAGAGATTTAAGAGAGGAACAATAGCTTAGGCATCATTCAAACTCATTTTGATTTTTTTCTCTAACTCGGTGACGGTGTCATTGAAAATCAAGTCCGTATCCAACATATCTTGCACCGCTTTGCACGAGTAAATAACGGTACTGTGGTCTCGTCCGCCGAAGTTGGCACCGATGGCCTTGAGCGACTTATCCGTCAACTTCTTAGCAAGGAACATAGATAACTGTCTGGCAATAACGATGGACCGCTTTCGGGTTTGCCCTTTTAACTTAGCGACATCTACATCGAAATGGTCCGCAACTAATTCTTGGATGTATTCGACAGTGATTTCTTTATTAATCTGATTAACGAAGTTTTTAATCACCTCTTTGGCCAAGTCCACGTCTATTTCTCGACGGTTGAGCGAGGACTGAGCCATCAAAGAAACCATGACGCCTTCTAGTTCCCGTATGTTATTCTTTATGTTATAGCAGATAAATTCGGTCACGTCGGTTGGTATATCGATGCCTTCCTTGTTCATTTTGGACTCCAGAATAGCCATTCGAGTTTCCAAATCGGGCGTTTGCAAATCCGCCGAGAGGCCCCATTTGAAACGAGAAATCAATCGCGCTTCCATACCGTCCATGTCTTTAGGCGGACGGTCAGAAGTCAACACGATTTGGCGACCGCTTTGGTGTAACTGATTAAAAATGTGGAAGAAGATTTCTTGCGTCTTTTGCTTATTTTCTAAAAACTGAATATCGTCCACGATGAGGACATCCACCAATTGATAGAAATTTACGAAATCGTTGACCGCATTATTCTTAATGGACTGAATAATTTGATTGGTAAACTTTTCAGAAGAAACGTACAAAACCGTTTTGTCTTGATGGCTCTTCATTACTTCGTTACCAATGGCTTGCGCTAGGTGGGTTTTACCCAATCCGACATCTCCACACACCACTAAAGGATTGAAAGCCGTACCCCCAGGATTATTAGCAATCGCCATTCCCGCCGAACGAGCTAAGCGATTACAATCGCCTTCAATGTAACTATCGAAAGAATAATTGGGGTTAAGCTGTGGGTCAATTTTGATTTTCTTGATGCCTGGAATAACGAACGGGTTCTTGATTTGAGCGCCGCTCATTGCGCCGGGCTCAATTGCTTTTTTTCGCTTGGATACAGACTCTTTGCTAGTGGTGTTTTGCAAAGACTTTTTCTTGCCCATTAAAATTTGATACTCCAAGCGTCCCGTGTCGCCGAGTGCTTCGCGGATAGTTCGTTTAAGCAATTGTACATAGTGTTCCTCTAGCCATTCGTAAAAGAATTTGTTGGGAACTTGAATCGTTAGTGCTTCATTAGCCAGCCTGACGGGTTTGATAGGCTCAAACCAAGTCTTGTAGCTTTGGGAGTTGACGTTCCTTCGAATAGTCTCCAAGCAACTGTCCCAAACGGCTGTGTGATTATTTACCATTCTCTTGATTGATTTCGCCTCTGTGTGGGAGCCGTTAGTTTAGTAATAGTTTTCTCAACAAGACGCAGCAGTTCCATACGCATACCCTATTCGTATGTGCCAGCTCAGTCTTAAATAAAAGTACGTTTGCCTATTTAGATGGTGTAGTTGTAAGAAAAACAACTTTTTACGAACAATAGAAAGTAATAATTTGAACTGTTCGTGCGTATTCTGGATGATTGCACTTTTCAAGATGGTTGTCCCGTACGCCTCTAAAGTGGAATACAAAATTGAGAATTTTTTCGAGAAAAAAAAATCTAAACAGGAAACTTTTTGAAAAAAAAATAAATCGTATTTGTTTCATCCGTTTTTACTGATGCAAACAAACTATCTTAGATGGTTACGTGTAACTATTTCTTAGCGATGGAAAGCGGGTGTGATGCCGCTAACGCCTTTTCTAAAAAAATAATAACGAAAATTGTTGTTGGAAAAAGAAGTTGACAGAAGATTCTACTTGGATACAAATTTAAACGAATTTTTAAAAGTGGGTAGCCTTCAAATGCTCAAAAATTTACATAAAGTGAATTTCTTTTAGCTGCTCCTCCCAATAGTTTGGAGTTTGCAAGAATCAGACATTTTTAAAAGAGAATAGTTTTAAATTTTTAATTTTTACGCCGTTATCTTTAAGTAATAAAAACCTTGCCTATTTTTTTAATGAAGGTGAATTTCTGTTTTTTTTGTCGTTTTTTCTTTTTTTGACCAAAAATAACCACCATTGACAAACCAACTTCTTACGCGTTCTAGCGTTTTTTCAATTAAACAGATGCCAGCTATTACAGCCTTTAACAAACATAAAATACTATTAATCAATTATTTACAACAAAATTAGATTACAATTAAAAAAATACATGATAAAAAATTACAGCCTTTGTGATTTTATGGGTAATTACTTACTTTTGTAATGTTTTTAATTTAAGTTGATGACAATGAGGTGGTCTTATCTTTGATTCTTTTCTCGAAGTAAGTTTATCTTTATTATCTTTTTTCATAACAAAATTTTTATAAAGTGGATAACGAGAACCAAAGGAGATTTGAGAGTGTTTATTCCAAAAAGGTACGAGCGGGTAAAAGAAGAACCTACTTTTTCGATGTGCGCAGAACCAAAGGGGATGACTACTATCTTACCCTTACGGAAAGTACTAAAAGGTTTAATGGTGACGGTTACGAACGCCATAAAATATTTCTTTACAAAGAAGACTTCAATCGTTTTTTAGCAAGTCTTGAGGAGGTCATTACGCACGTGAAAAGTGAGCTAATGCCCGATTACGATTACGATGAATATACTCGTCGGCACGAGGAATACGAAGCGCGCAGAGCTGCTGGTGAGTTCGACACGGACGAAAATTCAACTAGTACAACGACCACAAGTGTGGAATCGGAAGATGATATGAGCTGGTAGCAAAAGGAACTTTTTCAAAAAATATATTGTAAGCTAAATCGACTTTTTCGATTTAGCTTTTTTTTTGACATTTAAACGATTTATAATTTTAAATATAAGTAAAGTGAGATAAATCAGTACAATAGCATCAATTGATTTGGCATCTAAAAATAGTACGAAAACAGATTGTTGGGACAGCCTAATAAAATGATTTTTTTCAACTTTTTGCATTCGGTTTTTCGTCCACCAAATCTATTCTTTGCCACCCGAGTTCCATCCGTTTACCCCCAAAACAAAGATTCAATAAATTACAAATAGAAATATTATGTCAAAAGCATCCAAAAGACAATTACAAGTTGCAGAAATCATCAAGCGCAATTTTGGAATAGTATTGCAACAAGAAGGAAGCTATATTTACGGTGCAGAAGCGTTGGTAACTGTTACATCGGTCAAAATAACCCCCGACTTCAGTCAAGCAAAAATCTATCTAAGCGTTTACAATACCGATAATAAACAAGCGGTTATTCTTCAAATGGAAGAAGAGTATCCTAGATTGAAACAAGGATTGGCCGCTAGAATTAGAAAACATATTCGTCGGATTCCAGAATTTGACGTATTCCTAGACGACACTTTAGATGAGATGTATCGAATTAATGCCCTTTTTAACCGATTGGAGGATGAGAATCAAATGGGGAAATAGGCATTAATCGCAGCGCCCCTCTTTTTGGCCCGCCCATAAAATAGCTTTTTCCAAAACCTGCAAATGAAAAGGCTCTTCAAAACTGCGCCCCATGTGTCCCATAGCGGAATAAAAAGTTCGTCCGCCGCTGGGAAGACAACGATACCAAGCAATTGGGTGGTCGTCTCCCATCCCAAAGTCTTTATCACTAACCAGATATTTAATGTTTCCATTCATGTCCAGACCGTCTTCGTTTAGCGTATAAAGTACTTCAAAACCATTGTCACGCGGGTTATCAAAAAATACGTACCATTCATCGGCGGTATTCACAGTGTTCGGAAGTTCCACACACGGAAAAACCTTGGTCGTGTCACACTCCAGCCTTAACTGCCCCGATTGTATTTGCTTTTCTATGGGGTGGTGCGAAAAACGAGCACCGATTAGCGCTTCGTAGTACCAATCCCAATGGTGCGAATCATCTCCCGCTCCGTGAATTCCAACGAATCCACCACCATTTTCTAAGTACGCTCGAAATACGGCTCGTTGTTCGTCGGTCAAATTTTTGCCCGTAGCGTTATTCCAAACGACCACATCGAACTTAGCTAACTGCGCAGCGTTGAATACAGCCGCATTTTTGGTAGAAAAAACCGTCCAACCTTTTGCCGCTCCCATTTTTTCAAAAGCGGGAATACTCGCTTCGATGGCTTCGCTGTGCGGAAAGCCATTTGTTTTACTAAAAACCAACACCGAAAAATCTTGCATTTCGGCGGGCAATTCGGGTGGATTTTTATCGTAAAAAGGCAAACCATATTTCACTTTGTACACAAAGACGGTTAGTGCCAAACCTGCTAGTAAAATAATTGTAAATAAGCTGATAAATAGGATTCTAAAAAATTTCTTCATGAAGTATGGTTTGTATCTCTTTTTTGTAAAATAGGCACTAATTTAGAAATTACTTTTTTATCCCCAACTTATTCTTGCTATGTTTAGGCCAAAGAAAAGTGATGGGAACAGG
>JBCCQK010000176.1:0-14389 GCA_039024375.1 Bacteroidota bacterium | reverse complement strand
TTGTGACGATGGAACCCCAAGCCAATGTGATACGGCTACGGTTAATATTTCAGTTGGCGCCGTCAACGATAAGCCCGTCGCTGTAGATGACACCAATACTACCGACGAAGATACGCCCGTCAATGGAAATGTCTTACCCAATGATAGTGACCCGGAAAATGATAACTTAACCGTCAATATGACCCCAATCGACCAACCCGATAATGGCTCGGTTTCGCTTAACGCAAATGGTACTTATACCTATACGCCGAATCCAGATTTCAACGGTACCGACACTTTCCAGTACGAAGTCTGCGATGATGGAACACCCAATTTGTGCGATACTGCTACGGTGACTATCACGGTTAATCCAATAAACGATAACCCCATCGCCGTTGATGATACCAACGTTACTGACGAAGATACCCCCGTCAGTGGCAGCGTATTACCTAACGATAGTGACCCCGAAAATGATAACTTAACTGTTAAAACAACTCCTATTGACCAACCTGATAATGGTTCGGTGACGCTTAACGCAAATGGGGATTATACTTACACCCCCGACCCAGATTTTAATGGTACGGACATTTTCCAATACGAAGTCTGTGATGACGGAACGCCGAGTTTGTGCGATACGGCTACGGTAACTATTACCATCAATCCAATTAATGACAAGCCCTTAGCCGTCGATGATATTAGCTTTACCAACGAGGATACACCACTGAATAGCAGCGTATTACCTAACGACAACGACCCTGATAATGATAACTTAATAGTCAATACTACACCCGTGGACCAACCCGATAATGGAACGTTAACCTTAAATCCCAACGGAACTTACACCTACACCCCTAATCCCGGATTCAACGGCAACGATTTGTTCCAATACGAAGTGTGCGATGATGGTACGCCTACGCTTTGTGATACCGCCACCGTTTTCATCTCGGTTAGGGCCGAAAATGACCCGCCGTTGGCCATCGACGACATCAACGTTACCCCCGTCAACGAATCTGCCTCTGGAAATATACTAACCAACGATTTCGACCCCGAAATGGACGCCATTATCTTGACCACTACACCGCTAGACGACGTGGATAATGGAATGGTTGTAATGTCTGCCAACGGCGATTACACCTACACGCCCAATCCCAATTTCACGGGCGAAGATATTTTCACCTACCAAATCTGCGACACGGGTGGACTGTGCGATACGGCCGAGGTCGTCATTACCGTTATCGGAAATAACCCCTTCGAAAATGACCCGCCCGTCGCCATCAACGATAATTTTGTCACCCTACTCAATACGCCCATCAATAACGTCAATTTATTGACCAACGACTTGGACTCCGATGGCGATAATATTACCATCAACGTCACTCCAATTGATGCGCCCGATAATGGAACCATTACTATCCAAGCAAACGGGGTGGCCACTTACACGCCCAACAATGGTTTTTTAGGTGTGGACGAAATGCACTACCAGATTTGTGATGATGCGACACCTAGCCTTTGCGACACCGCCAAAGTAACTTTTACCGTACTGCCAAGCGCTATTTTGCTGAATAGCACTTTTGCCAACGACGATGCGGGCGTTACCTTCCAAGATGTACCCTTGGTGGGCGTCCTAAATGATAACGATACTGACCCAGAAGGAGATACGCAAACCTTGCAAACGACGCCCACTACCCTACCGATGAACGGTTCAGTGGTCCTAAATGCCAACGGTTCTTTCCTTTACACACCCAATCCAAGTTACATCGGAGCAGATTTATTTACCTACACCATTTGCGACGACGGGACACCTATTGCCTGCGATACAGCCACGGTTTATTTGGCCGTTCTTCCGAAAAACACCGCTCCTTACGCCATCGACAACGTTAATATTATTAATAAAAATAGCGAGGCAACGGGCAATTTATTATCCAATGATTTTGATTTGGAAGGCGATTCGCTCATCGTAAATACGACACCCATTTCTGGCCCCAACGATGGGATATTGACCATTAATCCCGACGGGACTTACACTTTCAAACCCAATACGGACTTCGTGGGGGAAGCTATCTTCACCTACGAAATTTGCGATAACGGTATTCCTCAATTATGCGATACGGCCACCGTTACTATCGAAGTCGTAGAAGACAATCCGTTGGTCAACGACCCACCCGTGGGTGTCAACGATGTTTATGTTACCCTCATCAACCAACCCATCAATAGCAACTTGATTGCCAACGACTTTGACCCAGACGGAGATAATATTTCCATCAATACGACACCCGTAAGTAACCCCGATAATGGTACTGTGACGATTAATCCCGACGGAACGTTTACTTACACGCCGAATACGGATTTCACGGGCGACGATTCGTTTGATTATCAAATTTGCGATGACCAAACGCCGAGTTTGTGTACCGTCGCTTCGGTAAGCATCACGGTCATTCCGCCCGTTGCTAATTCGAATTTCACTTTCGCCAACGACGATGCGGCCAACACCAAGGAAGATACGCCCGTCAGCGGAGATTTATTAGCCAACGACGTGGACCCCGAAGGGCATACGCAGACCATTAATCCAACACCCGTCACACCGCCGAGTAACGGAACGGTGACGATTGACCTCAACGGGACTTACACCTATCAGCCCGACGCTGACTTTACGGGTAACGACCAATTTGTGTACAGTATTTGCGATAATGGAACACCATCGGTCTGCGATTCCGCCATCGTTTATATTACGGTTAACCCAGTGAATGATTCACCAATTGCTACGGATGATACTTTTACGGGCGACGAAGATAACCCCGTAACGGGCAATTTATTGACGAACGATACCGACCCCGACGGTGACGATTTGACCATTTCTACTACTCCAATTGACGACCCCGACAACGGAACGCTGACCATCAATCCCGATGGTACGTTTACCTATACCCCGAATCCGGGATTCAACGGAGTCGATACCTTCCTCTACGAAGTTTGTGATAATGGAACGCCCAAAATTTGTGATACTGCACGGGTGGTTTTAAATATTGCTCCACAAAACGACGCTCCGATTGCCATTAACGATATCAACGTTACGCCCGTCAACGAATCCGTTTCGGGTAATGCTTTGGGCAACGACTTCGACCCAGAGGGAGACGAAATAGTAATGACTACTACGCCCGTTAATGGTCCCGCAAATGGCACGGTCGTTATTCAACCCAATGGAGCATATACTTACACGCCTAATACAGATTTCACGGGAAGGGATGTTTTTACTTACGAAGTTTGCGATACGGGTGTCCCGAGTTTGTGCGACACCGCAGAAGTGGTCATTACCGTCATTGGAGATAATCCTAATCAAAATGACCCACCCATCGCCATTGACGATAATTTTGTAACCAAGCAAAACGCCCCTGTACCAAATGTTAATTTATTGACCAACGATTTTGACCCCGACGGGGACAACATAACCATTTCTATTGCCACCATTGCTGCGCCCGATAACGGAACCGTGACGATTGGGCCCAACGGTGTGACAACTTACACGCCCAATAATGGCTTTTTAGGAACAGATGTCTTTTTGTACCAAATCTGCGACGATGGCAATCCAATTCTATGCGATACGGGCACGGTGACCATCGACGTACTACCCGATGCCTTTATTCCCAATAGCACCTACGCCAACGACGATGTGGGCGTGACGTTCCGAGATACGCCACTAACGGGTATTTTGAACGACAACGATAATGACCCCGAAGGAGACAACCAAATGATTCAAACCAACCCAACCATTCCTCCCACGAATGGAATGGTTACGTTGAATAATAACGGTACTTTCACTTACATCCCGAACCCCGGCTTTGTTGGGTCGGATTTGTTCACCTACGTTACTTGCGACGACGGTACGCCCGTTGCTTGCGATACGGCTACGGTTTACATCGCCGTTTTGGATAAGAATAATCCACCTTACGCTATTGACGACGTGAATGTTATCCCAACGGGCGGAGAAGCTACGGGCAATTTATTGGCCAACGATTTTGACCTCGATGGCGATAATATCATTATTAACACAATCCCTATCAGTGGACCAAACAACGGGGCATTGGTCATCAATCCCGACGGAACCTACGTCTTTACGCCTGACCCCGATTTCGAAGGGGAAGCTATTTTTACCTACGAAATTTGCGACGATGGGCAACCTGCACTGTGCGATACGGCAACCGTTACCATCGAAGTGACCGTTGATAATCCGAACCAAAATGACCCGCCCGTTACGGTCAATGACGTATTTGTTACCTTGGTCAATATGCCCGTAATGAGTAATGCCATTGCCAACGATTTTGACCCCGACGGCGATAATATTTCTATCACTACTAGCCCGATTCGTTCCCCCGAAAATGGTAGCGTGACCATCAATTCGGACGGTACCTTCACCTACACCCCTACGTTTAACTTCACGGGAGACGATTCGTTTACCTATCGAATTTGCGACGACCAAAATCCAAGTTTGTGCAGCGTTGGTACGGTCAGTGTAACGGTGATTCCACCGAACAACTTAATGAATCTAACCTACGCCAACGACGACGTGGCCAACACGTCCGAAGATGTTCCCGTCAGTGGAGATTTATTAGCCAACGATTTTGACCCCGAAGGACATACCCAAACGATTAATCCAACGCCCGTCGTACCGCCTGCCGACGGTATGGTGACCATCAATTTGGATGGAACTTATATTTACACACCCAACGCAGGATTTAACGGTAGCGACCAATTTGTCTATACACTTTGCGATAATGGCACGCCATCCGCCTGCGATTCGGCTTACGTTTACCTCATCGTAACACCCGTCAATGACCCGCCCGTTGCGGTTAACGATGTTAATAATACCGTTGTTAATACGGCCGTTAGTGGGAATGTTCTATCGAATGATTTAGAATTAGATGGCGATAGCATTGTGTTAAATACGACACCCGTTGTTTCGCCTTCTAATGGAACGGTCGCATTGTTAGCCAACGGTGATTACGAATATACACCGGCAAATAACTTCGTTGGAGAAGACCATTTCGAGTACGTTATTTGCGACAACCAAACGCCCGCTTTGTGCGACACGGCGAAGGTCACCATCGAAGTAATCAGTGCCAATCCAGCCATCAATAATCCACCAAACGGCGTGGAGGACAATATCACCACGAGTATCAACCAAACCATCTCGGGTAATTTGTTGGGCAACGACTCGGATATTGACGGCGACAACTTAACCATTACCAACGTTCCCATTCCAGAAAATGGCACTTTGGTCATTAATCCCGATGGAACGTACACCTATACGCCGAACCCCGATTTCACGGGAACGGATAGTTTCACTTACGAGGTTTGCGACGACGGAACGCCCGTTCTTTGTGATGTGGTGGAAGTAACGATTTACGTACTCCCCGACCCTTTTGAT
This sequence comes from Bacteroidota bacterium, assembly GCA_039024375.1. GTDB lineage: Bacteria > Bacteroidota > Bacteroidia > Chitinophagales > Saprospiraceae > JAFMDF01. The sequence goes on along the minus strand of JBCCQK010000176.1, from coordinate 8,988 downwards.
GAAAATGACCTTTTTGCGACCGACGATGCGGGTAGTCTTTTTGAAGACCAGACCTTCACGGGCAACTTATTGGCGAATGATAATGACCCCGAAGGCAATAACCTAACCGTCAATCCAATGCCCGTAACGGAACCAACAAATGGAACCGTCACGGTCAGTACCGACGGAACGTTTGACTACACGCCATTCAATAATTATAATGGAAATGACCAGTTTCAGTACGTTGTTTGCGACGACGGAACGCCAGTGGCTTGCGACACGGCGACGGTCTTTCTGACCATTTTGCCCTTGCAAGACCCGCCGATTGCTAAGGATGATATTAATTTGACTTTCGTCAATACCGCTGTGAGTGGTCAAGTACTGACGAACGACGAAGAACCCGACGGGGATGATATGATTGTTACCACAATGCCCGCCGTATTCCCCGAAAACGGTTCGGTTACTTTGCAACCCAACGGTAGCTATATTTACACACCCGACCCCGATTTTGTCGGAGAAGATAGCTTTGAGTACATCGTTTGCGACGACCAATCGCCCGTCTTATGCGATACGGCGACGGTGACCATCAATATTTTTGACCAAAACAGCCCAGCGAACAATCCGCCAATTGGCGTGGAAGATGCCAATGTAGGCGTTGTCAATACACCCGTTACTGGTAATTTAATCAGCAATGATTTTGACCCAGACGGTGACCCCATAGTTGTCACTCCGACCCCCATTGCACCACCTAGTAATGGAACGGTAACCATCAATCCCGACGGCACTTACACCTATGTACCCAATCCCGACTTTGTCGGTACGGATACGTTTGAATACGAAGTTTGTGATTTGAATACACCGAGGGCTTGCGATACCGTTCGGGTGACGATTGACATTTTACCAAAAGGAAAAAATACGGTCATTGCCAACGACGACGTTGCTTCGGGAGAAGAAGATAACTTAATGACGGGTAACCTCATCGCCAACGATACGGACCCCGAAGGTCACTCCTTTGCGGTATCCACTACACCCATAAGTTTACCGAATCATGGGACCGTGACCATCAATTCGAATGGTACCTTCAGCTATTTCCCCGTAAGGGATTACAATGGCACGGACCAGTTCCAATATCAAATTTGCGACGACCAAACGCCCGCTGCTTGCGATGTGGCCACGGCTTATCTGACGGTGCTTTCGGTACCTGATACGCTTTGTCGAGAAGAACTGCCAAGACCGACGCTACTGTCCAACGGGGCCGTTTGTTTTACGGAAGATATATTTTTATTCATACAAGAAAATTTATCATCGGGCATAGAAAACAGTTCGCCCGATTACCGATTCGTTTGGTATAACGCTTTGGGGAATGTTATTGACACGACGACCGTTCCCAACTTAACGTTGGCAGCCAGCGATTCAAAAGCACTATCGCCATTTACGGTACAAATTCGGTTGGGCGAATGTGCGTCCGATTTTGCGACGCCATTAGCGGTGGACATCACTCGATTACCCAACATTGTGGCTAGTGCCGCAAGTGGGTCAAGAGGAATTTGTGTAGCCGACGATGCCCGACTATCCGTTACGAATGTCCCTAATGCCACCTACGAATGGCGCGTATTGGGGAACGCAACGCTACTGTCAACCGACCGAGAACCTATTATTCCAAACCTCAACACCACGACTACTTTTGAAGTAAGGGTAAGTCCCGAATTGTGCGATACTTTTGCGACGACCACGGTGACGGTCATCGTCAATACACCACCAACGGTCGTTCCTTCTCTAGCAAATGGCACGTTTATCTGCCCCGGAGGTAGCTTCCAATTGGCCAGTAACGCCAGTGGAAACGGGCCGTTCACCTACGAATGGACGGGTCCCAATAAGTTTACGGCCAACACCGCCAATCCAGTGGTGCCCAATGCCAGTGCGGACAATACGGGAACGTACGGCGTCACGGTAACGGATGCGAACGGATGCACGGCTAGAGCCGAAATTGCGGTGAACAACATTGGAACTTCACCAACGAAACCCGTCATCAGCGGCGACTCGCCCGTTTGCATTGACGACAGCATTAGAATCAACTTACTAACAACTTACACCAATAACTCAATTACTTACGATTGGAAAAATGGCGTTGGTAACTCAGTCAGCACAAGTCGAAATCTAGTACTTGCGGCCAACGACCCAGCCGCCATTTCTCCTTTTTCTTTGGAAGTGACGATAAATAGTTGTCCTGCACCCGTTTCCGATTTGGTAACGATTCAAAAAGTAAACGCCGTCACCGCCGGTGCATCGGTTAGTAGCGGTACCGTTTGCCGAGGGGAAAGTGTACAATTATTTGCCAATAGCGTTGATAACGGTACTTACGAATGGCGCCTATTGGGCAGTCCCGCCATTATTTCGAAATTACAAAATCCAACGCTGAATAATATTCAGCAGACAACGACTTATACCTTAACGGTAACAAGTGTTGCTTGTCCCAATAGCGTAGCAATGGATACCATTTCGGTCACAGTGAACGAACCTACTGATTTCACCCCGAACCGAAGTTATACGCTCAACCAAGATTGTTCCCCTTCCGATTTGGCCTTGACCGCCAATCTGAATGGAAGTACCAACGGTTTGAGTTTCCAATGGTCGGGCCCCAACGGTTTTGTAGCCACCGAAGCCAACCCCACCATTGAAGAGGTAAACGAAACGTTCAATGGAACTTATACCCTGACGGTCACGAACGCTCAAGGTTGTTCGGCAACCAAAGCGGTTTTTGTCAACGACATCCGTGGCGAATTAGCGACGCCCATTATTAGCGTAGATGCAGTTGCTTGTGCATCCGACAATATCCGTTTATCGGTTCCTTTGTACGAAGGGTCGGGCGTCATTTACAACTGGTTCCAAGACGGCGGAACGCTCATCGGACTCAATAATACCAATGAGTTGTTCATCAACGATGCGCAGCCCAATGCCCGTTACCACGTGGTCATCAAAGTGGGCGGCTGTCTAATCGAATCCGACACAATTCAACCGCTCGTTTTTGGCCAACCAACGGTAACAGTTGACCCAATTCCGCCTTTCTGTACCAACGGTTCCACCGATGTAACCATCAATGCGACCATCACGGGCGGCAGCGGGCCTTACGAGGTTCTGTGGCGAGCCGATAACGGTTTCCGTTCTTTTAACGAAGACCCCGTTTTGGTCAACGCCACGTCAGGTTTGTCGGGAACCTACTCCATCGAAGTGACCGACCAAAATGGTTGTACCGCACAGGCATCAACCGTCTTGAGTATTCAAGATATTCCAACCCAACCGACCATTGATATTTCTGGAGTCGTTTGTGAAAGTAACACGATTACGCTGACAGCACCGACTTATGATAATGCGGCGGTTCAGTACAACTGGCAAATCCCTACTAATCAAAATGTTACTGGATTAAATAGTAACCAATTAGTCATCAACAACGCCTCATCGGCATTACACCGTGGCAATTACACCTTGACCGTTAGTTCGGGTAGTTGTACGAGTACGCCCGCTACGGTTCAGCTCGATTTGGCAACTTTACCGACCATCAATCCAACGGCAGCATACGAAAATTCGTTGGACTGTGCGCCGCAGAACGTCGAATTATCGGCCAATGTTCAAGGCAATACCGACGGATTAACCTTTGTGTGGACGGGGCCAAACGGCTTTACTTCCGCCTTACAGAATCCTATCATCGTGGACGCAACCACTAGCTTTAATGGGCAATACAGTTTGACCATTAGCAACTCAAACGGCTGTACGCTGAGTGGCACGACTAACCCGATTGACAACATCGGTGAACCTATCAATCAACCCTTTATCAAAGTATCAGATACGACCTGTGAAGGCGAAACGTTGACCTTAACCGCACCAACTTACACGGGTACATCGGTACAATACGAGTGGTCCTTGAACGGTCGAGTCCTTCCGAATATTAATACTTTTGAATACGTCGTTTCTTCGGCCGATGCCCGTACGCATAACGGCGATTATACGGTAAGGATTGCAGTGGATGGTTGTACGAGTACTTCGGCACCCGTTACGGTCAATTTGGAGAGTCTGCCCAATATCGCTCCAGAGGCTATTTATAATCGGTCGGCGGACTGTACGAACAGCGATTTGACCTTAAATGCGAATATTTCCAGTACAACTTCGGGACTAATTTTCGCTTGGACGGGTCCCAACGGCTTCACTTCTAGTGCTGAAAACCCCGTTATCGTCGATGCGACCACACGGAATAATGGACAGTATATTTTGACCATTTCGAATAGCAACGGTTGTTCGACTACCGTCGCCACCAACGTCATTGACAACATCAGCGAACCGCTACCCCAGCCTATTTTACAGGCTTCTTCGGCCGTTTGTGAAGGTGGTGTTATGGACTTAACCGCTCCCGTTTACAGTGGGGTCAATGTAGTTTATACTTGGTTGTTGAACGGTGAAGCCATCGCCAACGAGACGACCAACTCTATCACCATTGGGCCTTTAGAAAACACCGAAAATCGTTACCAATTGGTCGTACAAGTGGACGATTGTCGATTGAGTTCGGCGGTGTACGTTCCCAATGTATTGCCCATCACAACCTTTGACCCTCGATACCGATTGAGTGGAGTTTGTGAAGGTAGTCAATTACAACTACAAGCTAATTTGGCGGAAGCGACCGAAAATATCAGCTACGAATGGGAAGGGCCGAACGGCTATACTTCAAGCGCTGCTAATCCATTGATTACCAGTACCAGCGAACGTTTCAACGGCACTTACACGCTAACGATTCGGACACCTGCGGGTTGTTCCGCTACGAAGAGTTTTACCGTTTCAGAAATCATCGAAGCGCCCCAACAGCCGACGGTCATTACCAATAGTCCCGTCTGTATGGATGGCACGATTGAACTGAGCATCCAAGAAACGAACGGTGCGAGTCAAGCAAGCTACGTATGGATTAACGGTCGAGGAGATACCATCGGTCGGGAAAGAACGTTGTCCATTTTGGCGATGAACGACCAAGCGATTGCGCCCTATTTTGCCCGAGTGCAACTAGGTGATTGTGGTACCGTTTCTTCCATTCCCGTGTCGATTGATTTGGTAGAAATGCCACAGGTGTCCATTAGCAATAACGGACCCGTTTGCCGAGGAGAAGAAGCCCGATTATTCGCTACGGATATGGGCGAAGGCAGCTACGTTTGGACGGACGCCAACACGGGTGCGGTCGTTTCAACCCAACAGAATCCAACTTTATCGACTTTAGCAACTACAACTACTTTCAATTTGGAAGTAACGGTTCCAGGATGCAGCAGTTCACAGCAGTTATCTACCACGGTTACCGTCATCGACCAGCCCGTTATCGGTGATTTAGCCGCATCGACTTCCGTCTGTGAAGGCGAAGAACTCAACTTAAATGCCACCAACACTACGCCGACCGAAGGTAGCATAGAATACACTTGGACAGGGCCGAATAATTTCCGCTTTGATGCCGTCTCCGAAGACAATCAATTTCCATTAACTATTCCTAATTTTTCCAATAGTCAAGCGGGTACGTACGCCCTAACGATTGGTGGAGAAGGAAAATGTACGTCGGATAGTCGGTCAATTGTGGTCGGCGTCAAGGGACAAATCGCTACGCCTACTTTAAGCGCCGACAACAACTTGGTTTGTGGGGGTGAATCCATTGTCTTAACGGCAAGTACGGAGACGGGGGATAACCTTAATTACGAATGGTACGTCCAAAACGAAGCGGGCGATTTATTCCTCATTCGAGAAACGAATACGCCCACCATCATTATCAGCAATGCTTCGGGCGCCAATGCGGGAGACTATGTCGTTCGTGTACTCGATGGAATTTGTCCTTCGGGTTATTCTAATACGGAAAAAATCTCCATTTTGGACGTCACGACAACCGTCGAAGCCACCAATAATTCTAGCAGTAACAATCCCGTGTGCGAAGGAGATGTCGTACAATTGAGTGTTCCTTTTTTCGAAGGGGCTACTTACACGTGGTTTGGTCCAGCGGGCTATACTTCCGACCAACCCAACCCCATTATCAATCCTGCTACTCCATTGGCGGAGGGCGAATATTTTGCCGTTATTTCTCTAGCGGGCTGTTCAAGTGTTACCTCTTCCCGAACGACCGTGTCGGTAAATCCTAAACCAGAAACGCCAACTATTATCAATAACGGTCCCGTATGCGCGGGCGAAACGGCAACCTTCGAGGTCAGCAATCGACTAACTTTTTCTCAAAGTGATGTCCTTACGTTTGAATGGTACAACGCTACCACCAACGCTTTGGTGAGAGCAACCAGCGAGCCTTCGTTGACGCTAACCAACGTGTCGGAAGTCCAAAATGGTAGCTACTATTTACGAATGTTGGTCAACGGTTGTGCGGCGGACAACTCCAATGTGACGACCTTGGCCGTATTGGCGAAGGATAACCTCAGTGCCTTTGCGGGGAATAATCAAACTTTATGTGCCGCTTCTTCCGTCACCTTGACGGCCGCCGAAGTAACCGCAGGTACGGGTTCTTGGCAAACCCTCAACGGGGCAGAAATTGTCAGTCCAAATAGCGCAACCACCGAAGTGAATAACCTACAAATGGGGCTGAATCAGTTCGTTTGGACCGTTTCGGGCGAGCAGTGCAATCTGTCAACTGTCTCCGATACGGTGGATATTGTGGTGAGCGTTCTTTCGTCAGACCGTGCCTTTGCGGGCGTTGACCAAGAAGTTTGTGAAGCTGTCTCCCTCAACTTAGCCGCTACTCCACTGACCGAAGCAACAGGAATTTGGACCCAATCCAACGACCAAGCGGGACAGGGCGTCGTCATCGTCGAACCGACCAATCCGAATACGGAGGTACTAGGGTTTGAATCGGGCAGTAGCTACTCGTTTGTCTGGACGATTAGTCAAGGCAATTGTGTCAATTTCGAAGCCGACACCGTGCAGTCGACCATCAACGATATGCCACCCGATAATGCTTTGGTCCGAGAAGAAAGAATCGTGCTTTGCAACGAAGACCAGTTTACGTTGAACGCCGAATTTCCCACTTTCAGCACAGGAATGTGGCTAACAACGAGCGGCGCTAATATTGCTAATCCAGCCAATCCCATCACTTTTGTGGAAGATTTGGAAATGGGCGAAAACGTGTTCGTTTGGGCGTTGAGCAACGGCGCTTGTGCGAATTACTCCACCGATACGATTATCGTCTTATCCGCTCAGACCCCAGAAGCCAATTCGGACGATTACGAGGTGGACTTCAACGACAGTTTGACCATGAACGTCTTCGAAAACGATGTTCTACCCGATACGAGCGACCTTCGTTTTGTCATCACCAAATTCCCCGACCACGGAACGTTGGTGGAAGGCGAAGCGGGTCAATTGACCTACAAACCACAAGCCAATTACTTCGGTTTCGACAATTTCCGCTACAAATTGTGTAGTGAAATTTGCGAAGAACTGTGCGATACCGCTATGGTCACCATCGGCGTAACGGGCAGTCACGGGGCGGGTGGTCCCTGTTTGATTCCCAATATTGTTACCCCCAATAACGACGGTAGTAATGACTTTTTCCAAATCGGTTGTATCGACGATTTCCCCGACAATGAATTGAAAATTTTCAACCGCTGGGGAGACGTCGTTTACGAAACCCAAGGTTACCAAAACGACTGGGCGGGTACGTATCGAGGCGAACCGCTACCCGCAGGAACGTACTTCTACGTACTGCTGACGGCACCAGGCGGGCAACCGTTGGAAGGCTTTATTACGATTTTTAGGTAGTGTTGTTATTCGTTACTGGTTATTTGTTATTTGTCTAGCTTACGAATAACAAATAACCAATAACGAATAACCGAATAACCAAAAGCTCATGCAAAGAATTATTTACAGCTTATGCTTTTTATTTGCCTTTGGGCAAACGACTTGGAGTCAAAATGACCGACTCTTTACGATGTTTGTGTTCAACAAATTGCAGTATAACCCAGGCTATGCGGGCAGCGCCGAAGCGCTCAACGTGGGTGTCCACTACCGACACCAGTGGCAGGGCATCGAAGGGGCACCAAGAACAGTGACGGCTTTTGGGCACGCCCCCATTGCGGGTGGCAGAAGTGGCGTTGGGCTATCCCTTATTTCGGACGACATTGGCATTTTCAATTCAACCTACGCCAAAATGGCCTACGCCTATCGCATTCCGTTGAAAAACAAAGCCACTTTAAGTTTTGGCATCAACGCTCAATACGATTTTACTCGTTTCGATTGGACGAAGGCCACCTTGATTGACAATTTAGATGCTTTGGTGCCTTTTGGCGAACCGTCGAGCAATACCTTCAATTTTGGTGCGGGATTATACTACGAAGCGGAAAAGTTTTACGTGGGTGCTTCCGTTCCTAGTATCTTACGCAATGCCATTACTAGCGAAGCGTACCGAGGCTTCGGGGACCTAAACGAACTGCGTACGCACTACTTGATGGGTGGATTGATTATCCCTGTTAGCAATAACGTCCATCTTCGACCTTCCCTTTTGGTAAGTTACGTGGATAACGCACCGTTAGACATAGATTTTAACCTCAGTGTCTTGTTTTTAGAATCTTTGTGGATAGGCGCTAGCTACCGACTAGAAGAATCCCTCGACGCTTTTGTTCAATTTCCCGTCAATCAGCAGCTAAAAGTCGCCGTCGGGGTCGATTACGCCTTAAAGGAAATAAACGATTACACTAGAGGGAGTTTTGAAGTAATGATAGAATATTTGTTTAAATACGATAACGGAAGGATTAATAATATTCGATTTTTTTAGTGGTTCGTTATTGGTTATTTGTTATTCGCTATTTGTGAGCTAGACAAGTAACCAATAACAAATAACCGATATTTCAAGTCTCCAGACCATAGCCGTCAGGTTAAGAACAAAGGTGGACGGTGCGACGCACCTAATTGAAGAGCCGAGTTGAACTGCCCGATACAAAGGTGGTCGTCCCGATGGGACTTTTAGCGTCAAGATGCGTAGCATCGACTACATTTGTA
>JBCCQK010000175.1:0-14424 GCA_039024375.1 Bacteroidota bacterium | reverse complement strand
TTGCTCCCGTTTTGAGAACTTACCGTCGGGCTACCGAAGGTACTGCCGCGGCGCTCTTCGCAAAGACCCCTCCGAAAATATACGTTCTATAATACCGCTATTATACTGAATATTAGTCATCGTGATAATGGTGGATTCCTTTGTTTTTATATTGGTCATGGAAAATTTTGTCATGGTAGGAAAATTTTGAATTTGCTCACTTTCCAACACATCAAACTGCTTATAAGCATCGCCCGATTTATCGTAAAGGATAGCTTTGGTAGGTAAAAAAGTGGTTTTATCTACCCAACTGACGAAATACGAAAATTCTACACTGGCGGGTTTTTTAGGTGTGCTTTTAATTTGGTAAGCCACATCCGTCGTTTCTAATAACTCGTGCGTGTCCTCGTTGGGTCTGCGCCCCGTTACATCCTCGTAGGTGAATTGAGAACCCGCAAAACTACCTCTTTTGTCGGCGGTGGATAATCGTTTGACTAAATCTAAATTAGGAAGATACAGCCAGCGTTTGTCCGACTTTTTCCCGTCTTGCTTCCAAGCCATGAACACCATTTTTTTGAGGTCAGCGGGTTGCTTGAAATAAGCGTACCATTTTTGATTTAACCCACCCGTATTCTTTCTCAAAATGACCAATTCTCGTTCCATAATGGTTTTGCCACTCTTATCTCGAACATCCATCAACGCCGTCGATTTCACATCGTCGCCAAAATACCGATTGGCTTCGTTGGCTTTTTCGACGATTTGGTCAATGGTTAAGTTTTGGGCACTCAACTGAAAAGATAGGAGGCAGAAAAATAAGATGCTTGTAATTTTCATAATATCAATTATTAGTTTTTATCACGGGGGCGCTTGAAGCGACCCCGAGATTTATTGCTTGAATTTAAGCATCGGGGTCGTTTGAAACGACCCCGATGCACTAATCCAGAAATAGTATAAATTTTTTGTTACACAGTAGTAATTTCTCACAGCAAAATTCCTACGCTACTTTTTGATTCCCAAAAAGTAGTTTAACCAATGCGGGTAATAATAATAGTGTAATCACTCCCGACAATAGTAAAATAGACGCTAGAATCATCCCCACCGTTCGATAAGGAATAAGATTAGCCAATAAAAGGGGTAAAAAACCAACGGCGATGACGATAACATTTCTGGTGATTGCCCGTGCAGGTTCACCGAACATTTGTTGAGAAGTCAGTTGCCAATCTTGGGTCTCTTTCAAAGAAGCTTTAGAGCGTACTAAAAAGTGAATGGCAAAATCAACAGCTAAACCTAACGCTAGAGACGACAAAACGGCAACGGGCATATCATAATCTTTACCAATCCAACCGATGACGCCGTAAATCATTAAAATGGTCAAACTTAGCGGTAGAATACTGAGTATGGCCCATTTGAAGGAACGGAATAAAAAGAGCATCATTAGGAAAACAATAACAAAACTTCCCAAAAATGCTTCCAGCATCCCTTGTACCATTTTTTGTTGCCAAACAACGTTGATGTAAGTCAACCCAAACCAATTCTCAGCTAACGGTGCGGGCGGTGGATGGTTAGCTAGGTAGTCCTCGACAACCGCTATTGTTTGTTCCATGTCTTTATTGTCGCCGCTTTTTAACTGTAACCAAAGGTTAGCCGACTTGAAATCGGGACTGACAAAATGCCAGAGAAACTCGGGAATGTGACTGTTTTGATACGAGACGATACATTGCCCAACCCCACTGATGTCATCAGGGATTTTTTCCGCACTGGCTTTATCTTCTTGCAACTTTCTGTTGACGGTACGCACCACTTTGGCCAAACTGGTCGATTTTCCAACGCCGCCATTTTCGTACAGATGAGCTTCCAAGTCAAGCAGATTAATTTAACACCGCAGGCTGTTTAAAAATTTGGGTCGTAGCAATTTCTTGGAGTGCAATAGCATCGGATATGGTTTCATAAAAATCAAAAAGGTCATCATTGTCTTCATTATCGTAGGCTAGGTCTAAAAATACTTCCGATAGTTGATTATAAGGATTCTGTTTTGCGTCAATGGTCGTATTCGTTATTACTTCTTGAATCTCTTCCAGTTGTGCCGTTGAGTAGGTCGTTTGAAATTTGGCACGAAGCGTAGTCCATAAATCGTCCTTGGAAAATGGCGTTTCCACTTCACTCGCTTCGAAGTTCAGATAGGCAATATACGTTCCACCAAAGTGCGCATTCAATTCGTCGTCGGCTACCCGAATCGGGTGACCTTCGGTGAACCACTTTACAGGATTATCGTTGATTTGAATTTTAGTAATCCCGTATCCACAGAGTGCCGTCAAAAAGGCGAGCGAACCAATGACCACTCCTGGTTTTCCGAAGGTTAGTTGCTGTAATTTGGCTAGAATATTCCCCAATAATCCATCGTGCGCTTTTTCTTTAGCGTGACCGAAATTGGCTAGTGCCTTTTCGTCCGTCAACATAATAAAAGCTGGAATAAAAATCATCGTGAATAACCAAGCCAACAAGATGCCCAACCCGACAAAAATACCAAAGACCTGCACAGGAGGAATCGGGGTGAACGCAAGCGAAACAAATCCCGCCGCTGATGTAAACGAAGTGTAAAGCATAGGCTTGTGTAGTTCAGCTATCACTCCCCGAACCGTTTTTTCCTTATCACCCGTAGTTTGGTAGCGGTCGTAAAACTCCGATAGAATATGCACAGCATCCAACACGGCAATGGGCATGATAAAAATGGGAATCATACTGCTCATAATATGCACCGTATTCCCCGTTCCAATCAATAAGCCCATCGTACAAATGACCGATAACATGGCGCGCATAAATCAAATTGACTTGAATCCAGTTGGGATTGATGGTTAACTTTAACACATCGTTTGGTGCTTTTAAGTAATCGATGTCGCGGCCCGCAAAGAAAGACGGAAAGTCTTTTGGAAAAAGGTCGTTGATAAATACTAAGTCGCCCTTCCCCCAAGTTAGAATTTGTCGCCCGATTTTTAAATTCCACCACAATTGCGGATAAATGTCAACATTTAATTCCCGCAAATCGACTAATTCTCGGGCTTGTGCATAATCGTAGCCTAGGTCAACTTTTCCTCTAACTTATCCCCAATTTCCTAGATAGCCCCCCGCATCTAACTGCCATCTTGGTTCTCCCAATATTAGCCCCGAATGTAAATCCGTTCTTTTGTTGGTACGAAATCCATTTCTTAATTCGACAGAAGTAGAGAAGTCTATGGGCCAAGTGCCTACCGCATTACTCCATTTTTTACTGAGCGATAAAGAATCCTGTCCAAGCAGTTGAATGGTTCCACCAAGAGTAACTAAAAAACAAAGAAGTATGTATCGGCGATGCGTAGCGGCTATTTTGTCTAGCCTTATTCTAATTATTTGAGAAAGTGGCATTACAGTTTTAGTTTATGAACCTTTAAAAGAAGAGTTGACAGCAAATAGAAATGATATGTCTTGAGGTTACCTTCAACCGAATTATTTCACGATGCTATTACCAACTGAATGAAGCAATAAGAGAAAACGGACGTAAGCAAAAGCGACTAGTTTCCGTTGAAGAGTAAATATGTTTTTAACAAATACAAATTTAGGTAGGATATGTAGTTTTCAATTCCAGACTTGTCTATTCGGAAGTCCGAATAGGTGTTTTAGGATGAAATAGGTGGACGGAAAGAAGGATTACATAAGAATATAGATAAACCCTTTTGAAATAAGTAGAATTCCATGGTCACAGAACCACACAAAAGAGGCTCGCTCCGAATCGAAACGAGCCTTTTTTGGATATGTTTTCCACAAAAACACCTTAGAAAAATGTAAAATTTAAAATTACAAATCAAAAATTTAAAAGTATTGACAATCAATAAGTTAAAATTTTTGAAATGATAAATTTATTTTATCGCTTTCCTTATTGATTCAACTATTCACTAGTCACTGATTACGAGTCACTATCTTACTCCGTCTTCAACGACCGAATCGGACTGGCCATCGCCGCCTTAATACTTTGATAACTCACCGTCAATAAGGTCACCAACAAAGCCAAAATACCCGCTGCCAAGAAAACGTCGATACTTAAATTAATCCGATAATCGTAATCGGATAACCAACCTTCCAGAAAATACCAAGCCAGCGGAGCCGCAATGAGACAGGACAGTACTACTAAAACAAGGAAACTTTTAGATTGCAGCGCCCACAAATTGGCAACGGAAGCTCCCAACACTTTTCGGATGCCAATTTCTTTCGTGCGCTGTTCGGCAACGAAAGCCGATAGACCAAATAGTCCTAAGCAGGAGATAAAAATCGCTAAGAAGGCAAAAAAGCGAGCCAATTTTCCAATCCGCTCTTCGGCCCGAAATTTCCGCTCGTACTCTTCGTCCACAAACTGATAATCGAAGGGACTCGAAGGACTCAATTGGGTAAAAACGCTGCTTACTTTGGCCAACGCATCCTGTACGGGAACGCCCGCTTTTAAGCGTACGCTATGCACACTTACCCAATCTTCGTTTAAATAGAAAATGGTGGGTTTGACAGGACGCCAAGGCGAATCCATAATCATATCTTTCACTACTCCAATAACGGTAAATGGCGTTTCTCCCCGCCGAATCGTTTTGCCAACGATGTTGTCCATCCCCGTTTGGGCTACGGCGGATTCGTTTAAAATTAAAGCGGCGGTGTCCGTAGCAAAATCTCTGGAAAAATCCCGTCCTTCAATGATATTCCAGCCAACCGTTTCGCCTATTTCGTAGGAACAGGCCATTTGACCAAAACTCAACAGCGCTTCGGGGTCTTTGCTTTCCCAATTAAAACTCGTTGTGTTCGACCAGACGTTGGTAATAGGTCCAGAGGAGTAAGCCGCTTCTTCTACCACCCCCGTATTCAATAATTCGGTGCGGAGTACTTCTCTTTTATCCTGCAATTCGGCGTTGTCAAAAAATTGAATAACCCCGTCTTTGTTATATCCAATGGGGCGGTTTTTGGCGTGCTGGATTTGTTGGAAAACCACGATGGTACCAATGATTAGAGCGATGGAAACGGTAAACTGTAACGTTACCAGTACTTGACGGGGTAAACTGGCGCCTTTTCCTAATTTGAAACTTCCTTTTAATACCTTCAACGGTTCGAAAGAAGAGAGGTAAAAAGCGGGATAGCTGCCTGCCAATAGGCCCGTAAAAAGAGAAAATCCAATGACCGATAACCAAAAAACGGGATTCGTCCAAGGCAAAGCTAGTTCTTTGTCCGCTAAATTATTGAACCAATCCATCGACAGCACAACAAAGAGAATGGATAGCCCTAAAGCCAAAAAAGTGACGACCAAAGACTCGCTCAAAAATTGGGCAATCAACTGCCCCCGCATCGACCCAACAGCTTTACGGACGCCCACTTCTCTCGCTCTTTTTTCGGAGCGAGCGGTGCTCAAATTCATAAAATTGATACAGGCTAACAGCAGCACAAAAATGCCAATAATCGAAAACATCCAGACGAACTGAATACGACCGCCAGTGTTGACGCCTTCTTTAAAATTGGAATACAAGTGCCATTGGGACATTGGAAAAAGAAATACCTGCGGATTCGCATCGGGGTTGTGCTTGAGTTCAATATCTTTAATTTTTTCAGAAATTTGCTCAAAGGAAGTGTTGGGTTTGATTTGGGCGTACATCTGAAAAGAGTGATTTCCCCACTGCTCTTCGACGTTCTGCATCCAAGGGTTATCGTCTTTATAGTATTCCCAAGTGGTGTAAAATTTTACCTCGGAAAACTCACTATTGTAGGGTAAATCTTTGAAAACACCCGTTACTTCCAAATCAATTTTCGACTGAAAACGAACCGTTTGGCCCATTGGGTCTGCGTTCCCAAATAGCGCTTTGGCAACGGATTCGGCGATTAAGATAGAGTTTGGATTGGTCAGTACATTGTCGTACGAACCACCCAAAAGTTCCAAAGCAAACAGTTCGGGAAATTCGGGTTCGACGCTCATTCCTTGTTTGATAAATCGCTTTTCGTCTTTGGCAATCAGTTGTTCAAAACTCCAAGAGGCGAGGGCCAGATGCTCAAAATTTTCACCATATTCGTTTCGAAGGGTCGGTGCAAAGGGTAGCGCAATTGCTCGACTCGTTGTCGTTCGGTTGTTAAAGGATTGATGAAGATATACTTGCGCTATATCGTCGTAGTTTTCGTGGGCTTTGTTAAAATTAAGTTCGTCTTGTACCCACAAACCAATCATAATGGCGACCGCCATGCCAATGGCCAAACCAGCAATATTAATGAATCCAGTTACTTTGTTTTTGATGAGGTTACGCCAAGCGATTTTAAGGTAGTTTTGAAACATCGGGTGTAGTATTTTAAAAGTCGGTTGAAAAGAAAGGGTTTACAGGTAAAATCTAAAATTTCAAATGCAAAATTTTAAATTTAAAAGTATTGGAAGTCAGTAGGCAAAATTTCAAAACAACGCAAGTTAATTTTTGAGTTTCACCGATTACACCAATTGTAAAACGAATGTCATTAAGGAATGACAAAGCTAAAATTGAAAAGATGCAGATGGGCAGTAGAATTATTAAAAATTGAACGTTTTCTGTATAGTTTTAAAAATATACACTGCGGTGAAAATTGTGGGTAGTTCGAAAATTGCACAACTCGGAAAGTTATGTTACTTGTTCGGCTCAAGTGTAACATAACTCTCCGAGTTGTGCTAACCTTGTAGAGAGTACTAAACCTACACTTTTCACTAGTACCCAAGGATATACGTAACTGTTTACCACCCTGCATTAGAAACACCTTAAAAGGGCAAAATTGTCAATACTACCGCTTAAAAAAACTGTATGTGCTTTATGGAGCTATATGAATTTTATGCTAAAAAAAATAGTCCTAAACAGGCTCACAATAACCCCAATTCCTTCCCTCGATGAATCAGCTCCATTAAATTTTTCACCTCCAATTTTTTCATCAAATTGAAGCGGTGCGCTTCTACGGTGCGCTTACTTTTACCCAATTCGTCGGCAATAGCCTGGTTGGTCATACCCGAAGCGGCAAGTTGTAGGACTTGCATTTCTCGTTTGGTTAGCGAAACTTCCGAAGGTAGAGCAGCGGGTATATTTGGGTTAGGAAGTAGAGAGGTATTGGTAGTCTGTCGATAACGTTTCACTAAATATCGGGATACATCCCCACTAAAATAAAGGTCATTTTCGTAAACGGTTTTAATGGCTTTTAAAAACTCGTCTCGGTTGGCATCTTTCAGCAAATAGCCGTGCGCCCCCGCATCAATGGATTGCAAAACGTACTCTTCCGAGTCGTGCATGGACAACATCAAAAAGCGGGTAGGCAGGTCTTCTTCGGCCAGTTTTCTTACCAGTTCAATGCCCGTCATATTGGGCATTTTGATGTCCGCAATGAGTACGTCGGGCGCATCAGCTTTGATTTTTTCAATGGCCTCTACCCCACTTGATGCTTCGCCCGTAACGGTTAAATCGTCCTCATCTTCTAACAGGGATTTGATACCATTGCGAACTAAATCGTGGTCATCGACTAGCATTATTTTGATGGGTGTGGTCATTTCTTCTTTTATTTGAATGTAACTACTTAGCACTTTTTTACCATAAAGTCCATACAGTTCATGTAGTCCATAAAGTTTTTTTCGAGCAGTAGCATTGACTCTTTCGAGCAGCAGTATTGACTATTTTGTACGGTTTAGGCGTTTTCCATACAGAGTGGTAAGTAATTATATTTGATTTACGGTTCACGGTCTCCTTTACACAAAAATTCAGCATGAATACGAATAGCTACGCTAAAATTTGAGTAAATTTACTTAGAAAATAGGTAAATACTACGCCTTTACTACTTATTTTAGTTGTGACTTTTAGAAAAGGGACTATTTTTGATGTCGATGTACTGTATCTTAAATTAGTTTAGTGAAACACCTTCCTTACGAAAAATTTCAAAATAAATCGTTGTAAGTCTAAATTGAAAAGATGGATAAAGTAGCAGAATATAAAAAAATCATTAAAAGACTATTTAAAGAGTTTGCAGAAAAAGCCAAACCTCATCAGAAAGAAGCTATGCTTCAACTAGCCATGGACGATGAAACGGGACAGTATTTAATGCTTCACAACGCATGGATAAACCAAAAAAGAAACTACGGCTGCTTTTTACATTTAAGCATTCGCAATAACAAAATCTACGTAGAAAATGACGGAACTGACCCAGGATTTACACTAGAATTATTAGAAGCAGGTATCCCCAAAGAAGATATTGTGTTAGCCTTTCATGCCCCAGTAAAGCGACCTTACACGGGTTTTGCCGTTAGCTAAACAATAGGTCTAAGTTCGGAATAGCGAGTAGTTTTCAGAAATTGTAATGGGCTAAAAATTCCATAACTTGCCAAGCTAGTTACTAATCAACCAGTCACTAGTCACCAACCAACGGCATATTCACCGTTACTCGTGTCCCCTCTCCCTTAGCCGACCGAATAAACAGCCGCCCGTTGATATACCCCACTCGTTCCTGCATAAATGCCAGCCCCATTCCCGAACCGTCCGCTCGGGGCGTCGCTTTTTCCGCAAAGTTTTCCGTATCAAATCCAACACCGTCGTCATCTATCACAATCGACAGCAGCGAGTCGCTATGAGAAAGGATAACTAACACATAATTGGCTTGGGCGTATTTGATGGCATTATTGACGGCCTCTTGGGTAATTCGGTATAAGTTAGTTTCTGTATGCGTTTCTAACCTTTCGGAAAAATTGGTGCGATTTTCAAAAAGAATATTTTTACCCGTTCTCGATTGCAGGCCATCGACTAGTTTAGCAATACCCGTACTGATGCCGTAATCGCTCAATTCGGGCGGCGTTAAATTAAAAGTAGCCACTCGGACACTTTTGATGATGTCGCCCGCTAACTGTTTAATATCTGCTAATTTTTTACTGGCTTTTTCGGGTTTATTAAGGTTGACCGCTTCCAAGTTGAATTTTAAGGCCGTTAGCATCTGACCAATGCCATCGTGCATATCTTTAGCAATCCGCTTGCGTTCTTCGTCTTGGGCTTGCACCACTTGAATCGACCGAGTTTTTTGCTCGGCTATTTCCAAAGAAAAACGTTCCTTATTAAGTCGTTCGACTTCTAGCTGCGCTCTTTTTCGTAAGGTCAAATCATTACATAGCAAAAGTAAATCTTGTTGAATCCCTTCTTGATTGATGGGAATGATGGTTAATTCTAGCCAGAGGTTTTCCCTGTTAGGAGTCGTCACTTGAATTTCTTCCGTCCAAATCGACGAACGGGGCGTACTAATAAGGTCGTTTAAATATTGTTGTTCCCCTTCGTCGGCCGTTACTAATTGGGCAAAGTTTATTTTCGGCGGGAGGTTGTTGACGTGGAGCAATGATTTGAACTTTTCGCTCAAATACAACAGTTGACCATCAAATTGCAAACTAGCGTATAAGGCCGCATTATCCAACGCAAAATTGAGTGTCTGGAGGGCTTTGAGCGACTTTTCTTTTTCATGAAAAAGAACTTGATTTTCTTTCGCAATTTGCTGCGCCGCCCGTTCGGAATCACTCAACTCCTCTACAATTTGCTGCGTCCGTTTGGCGGCGGGTCGAAAGATAAAAAATAGCTCCAAAAATAGAATGCCAATAAGGATGGCAAAGAGGATAAACTCGGTAAACTGTAGGTTTTTCACTCGGCTTTTGGCTTCTTGCTCGTAAGCAAAAACGAGGTTATCCATTCCTTTCAAAAAATTGGCTTCATTGAGCAGGACAGCTTTTTTGAAAGTGACGGCATTGGATAGTTCCGTCGTATCTAATTGCAAAATTTGCTGACTGAGCAACTGCAAATTTTCGTAATAGGGGTTGATTTGAGTGAATAGTTGCTCTACTAGAGGACTATTGTTTCCCCGCAACTCTAGACTATCGTTCCCAAATTGTAACCCCTCGTGGGCGATAGTCCATTGCGTAAGCGTTTCCTCCAAATTTTGTCGATAATCTACTCCTTTTTCCGCATCTGCTAAAAGCAGTATTTCCTTCGTTAGCTTTTGACTCAACATTCGCTGTCGCCCTGCAATATTGATGACTTTCCCATCGTCCAACTGGTTTTTTAAGTAGTATTGTATCAGGGTTTGGCTACCGATGGCAGACAGGGCAATTAGCGTAAGGGCCAGCCAGTATAAACTACGCAGTTTGTTAAAGGTAACATCTCCGATGGAGTTGGATGGCTGGTTTGTTGGCATAGCAGTTTGGCCTTTTTACTAAAGTAAAATACCATAAAGGTAGGTGTTTTTTAGCTATTTCAAACCGTTAATTCCGCCACAGGTAACTTCATTAATACCCGCTGTGGATGCAAATCCACGACTTCTCCAATCACGATAATGGCAGGTGTACTCATTTGGGCAATAGCTACTTTTTCTTCAATGGTGGCAATCGTCCCAACGACCCATTTTTCATTAGCACGAGAACCATTTTGTACGACCATAACTGGCAAGTCTGCTCGATTTTCCATTCGGTACAATTCGGCAATGGTCCCTAATTTACGCAATCCCATTAGTATAACAACGGTAGCCGAAGATTGAGCAGCTAAAAGAATATCCTTGGACAAAGCGCCCGACCGAGTCGTGGCCGTAATTACCCAAAAACTCTCATTGACTCCTCGCCGAGTCAAAGGGACTCCTTGCAATTCGGGAACAGAAATGCAACTAGAAATGCCCGGTATGACTTCGACTTGAATACCGAACGACTCCGCAAATTGTAACTCTTCGTGGCCACGACCAAAAACAAAAGGGTCACCTCCTTTCAACCGCACCACGTGGCCTTTAGCGAGTGCCATTTGTACCATTTTTTTGTTGATGGCTTCTTGTCGGTGGCTGTGTTTACCCGCTCTTTTACCCACAAATATTCGAAGACAATAGGAGGGCGTTTCGTCCAAAATCGTTTCGTCCACCAACGCATCGTATAGCACTACATCGGCACTTTGCAAAGCCCGCAGGCCCCGCACCGTTATCAAGTCGATTGCGCCCGGTCCTGCACCGACAATGCTTATTTTAGAGGTCTTTTTTGATAACATTTTTCTTGTTTTGGCGTTCTTTGACTTGTTTTTTGACGCTCCATACGGACACAGTGAGGGACGCTGCTTCGATTATGTTTTTTGTTATGTTTTCTTCTCGCTCATTCGCTGAACACGATAGAAAAGAAAACATAAAAATTCATGACTTCAAACAGCGTATCTCACTTTGTCCGTATGGAGCGTCAAAAAAAACTACTTACTCAGCGAATCCAACAAACACAAACCCATCCTCAATTTTCACGGGATAAACCGCAATAGCGGGCAAATCTCCGTTCAAATTCTCGCCCGTTTCCAATGAGAAAGTTCTTTTGTGCAACGGACAAGCCACCTTGGCCACCCCCGCTTCGTCACCAATCATCCCTCTCGACAAAATCATCTCCATTTTGTGTGGACAAAGGTTCTGACAAGCGTACCATTTATTTTTTCGGTCGAATCGAAAGACGGCAATCTGCTTGCCTTTATACTTAATACAAGCACCGCCGTTATTGGGAAAAGCACTTACCGAGGCCGCTTTGAACCAATCGGTTACTTTGCTGGCATCGACGGAGGTATATTGGTCTAGAATCGCTTCCATAATTGTTTGTTTGTGAGTGAAGAAATGTTTGAGAAGTCAGAGGTCAGAAGTCAGACCGCTTCGCTGTCAGAAGCGAGACCGTTCCAATAAATCGGAACTGTCAGACCGTCCTTCGGACTGTCAGATATAGTCCTAATAAGTCTGACAGCGTAGAGGTCTGACAACGTAGCGGTCTCGCTACTTCCAAGGCGCCGGCATCTTCTGGTCACGCATCGGCACAAAGGCCATTTGGTCGTCCGTATCGTCCGTATTGACGAAGTGGCGGAATCGTTGCTGTAATTCGGGGCTTTCGACCACTTCGCGCCATTCGCAGGAGAACGTATCTACTAGTGCTTGCATATCTTTTTCTAATTCCTCGGCAATGCCCAAAGAATCGTTAACCACCACGTCTATCAAATAAGGCATACCACCTTCCAATTTTTCTAACCAAGCGGCCGTTCGTTGGAGCGGCTGCGCCGTTTTGATATAGTACATCAAGAAACGGTCAACGTATTTGATACAAGTTTCATTATCAATATTTTCGGCAAGTAGTTGTGCGTGCTTGGGTTTCGCACCGCCATTGCCGCAGACGTATAGGTTCCAGCCCGATTCGGTAGCAATGACGCCAAAGTCTTTACAGCGAGCTTCGGCACATTCTCGAATACAGCCCGAAACGCCGCCTTTTAATTTGTGGGGCGAACGAATCCCTTTGTAGCGTTCTTCCATTTCGATGGCAAAACTGACACTTTCATCCATACCGTAACGACACCACGTCGAACCAACACAACTTTTAACCGTCCGTAGGGCTTTTCCGTAAGCGTGACCACTTTCGAAACCCGCATCTAGCAAGTCTTTCCAGATTAGGGGTAATTGGTCGAGTCTAGCACCGAACATATCAATTCGCTGTCCACCCGTTATTTTGGTGTACAAATCGTATTTTTTGGCCACTTGCCCCATTGCAATCAACTTGTCAGGCGTGATTTCGCCGCCTGGCACTCTCGGCACTACGGAATAGGAACCGTTGCGCTGAATGTTCGCCAAAAAGCGGTCGTTGGTATCTTGAATGGTTTCTTGCCGAACGGCCGTTTCGTTATAAACCGTCGCAAAAACCGAAGCCAAAGCAGGTTTGCATTGCTCACAACCGTCACCGTGACCGATAGTGTCGAGGGCTTCGTCGTAGCTTTTGATGCCTTTCACTCGAACTAAATCGTATAATTCGCGGCGAGAATAAGGGAAATGCTCACAAACTTTTTGTTTGACCGTTTTGCCCATGGACTTGAGCGTCTCAACCAACAAATCGTTGACCATTGGTTTACAACCGCCACAGCCCGTCGTCGCCTTATTGCACTTAGCAATCGCCTTGACGGTTTCGCAGCCTTCTTCAGTAATGGATTGACAAATGGAACCTTTATCGACCGATTCGCAGGCGCAAATCATTGCTGTATCGGGTAGGTCTAAAACGTTACCCAACGATGTCCCTTCTCCCCTTGCCCCCAAGATGAGGTCTTCGGGGTTTTCGGGTAGCTTCATTCCATTTTGGCAAATTTGTAGCAACATATTATAGTCTTCCGCATCGCCAATTAGAATACCACCAACCAGTCTTTTCCCATCTTCGGAAATATTGATTCGCTTGTAAACGCCCGCTAATTTATCTTCGAAGGTAATGGAATGAGTGGGTTCAGAAGTGCCCATGGGGTCTCCAAAACTCGCTACGTCCACTCCAATCAGTTTCAGTTTAGTGGACATATCTACTTCGGGCGTCATTGTCTTTTCGGCGCCGATGATTTGTGCCACGGCGACCTCCGCCATTTCGTAACCCGGAGCGACCAAACCGTAAATCATATCATTATACAAAGCCGCTTCACCGATAACAAAAATGTTGGGGTCACTACTTTGCATCTGTTCATTGACGACTACACCACCTCTTGGTCCAACTTCCAGTCCACAGGCTTTGGCCAATTCGTCTCTCGGACGTATTCCAGCCGAGACGACCAGCATATCTACCTCCAACTTAGAGTTATCTTTAAACTCCATGTGAGTCATCTTACCGTTGCCGCCAATCAACGTCGTATTTTTATTAGTATGCACTGAAATACCCAGTTTTTCGATAGTCGATTTCAAGACTTCGCCCGCCTGTTCGTCCAATTGTCTGGGCATCAGCCAATTCGCAAATTCAACGACGTGCGCTTTTAGCCCCATGTCTTTGACCGCTTTGGCCGCTTCTAAGCCCAATAATCCTCCCCCCAAAACGGCCGCTTGTCCCGACCCTTCAGTTGCCACCTTCTTACCATAGGCCAAAATCTGGTCTAAATCTTCGATAGTTCGATAAACAAAGACTCCACTTTTGTCCGACCCAGCAATTGGTGGTACGAAAGGATAAGAACCCGTTGCCAATACCAAATAATCGTAGAGGTATTCTTTTCCTCGATGGGTCTTTACCTTTTTAGCCGTTCGGTCAATTTGAGCAACTAATGTATTGGTATGTAAAGTGATTCCATTCTCTTCGTACCAGCCTTTACTTGCCAATTGCAGATTTTCTTCGGACTGGTCCGTGAAATATTCACTCAAATGTACTCGGTCGTAGGCGGGTCGAGGCTCTTCGCCAAAGACAGTGATTTCGTAGTCAGCAGGTTCGGTTTTGGCGACCAATTTTTCACAAAATTTGTAGCCAACCATGCCATTTCCAATGATAAGTATTTTAGTAGCCATACTGTAAGTATTTTTCGTTATTTCTACAAATGTAGCTAACAATACGTAATACTACTTATTTTACTAAAAATTTATTTTAAAATAATTATTTGGCAATTATAGCAGCAGACCAAATCCATACAAAGCAACACTTCATAGTAG
>JBCCQK010000174.1:0-14472 GCA_039024375.1 Bacteroidota bacterium | reverse complement strand
GTTGGCATCGGCGACGGTGCGGCGGGATTCGTCGATCGCCGGCGTGCCGGAGATCATGGGCGATGCCGACGCGCTCGGCCTGGAATAACCGCCTACCTTTGCGCCACCAAAACTTCTTGGTGCTGCTAACCCAACATAGACCAATCAAAAAAGCTATTGCAGCCCAAAAGCTGCTTAGATTCTCTCTTACTCGGTCCGAGCGTATATTTAATTATGTACAACACCTAACCGAGATTTAGTCCGTTGGATTATTTCTCGGTTTTTAGGTTTGGGAATGTAGCTAAGGATAGGGCCTATTTTCAAAGAATAGACCCTATCATCATTCGTATAAACCTAGGTAAATATAAAAATGTATGGTAGAGAAATAAAAAATAACTTTTCTGCCTACGCCGCATATATTTTCTATCACAAAGGAGTGGAATCCATCAAGTGCATAAAGTCTGTTTTCGAACGCAGCTTTGACAAGTTTATCTAGTAGCCCTTTTCTATGCTACCCTAAAAATTAATTGGTCTTGAGTCGTTACTAATTTTTTACACTTTTGTAAACTCAGCTTCCTATCTTTGTGTAGCTGGAATGAAGCGAGTGTCAGAATGATGGCACTTGTTACTAGTCAACCAATTACTAATCACTACACTAATTTATGCAAGCAGTACAGGAGTATATCAATAAAAACAAAGAACGATTTTTGGACGAATTGGTAGAAATCTTAAAAATTCCTTCTATCAGTGCCGACCCCGCTTACAAAGAAGCGGTTTTGAAAACGGCCGATTTTACCGCCGAAAAGCTCAAAGCGGCGGGTGCCGATAATGTCGAAGTTTGTCCGACGGCGGGGTACCCCATCGTTTACGGAGATAAAATGATTGACCCCAATTTACCAACGGTCCTCGTCTATGGGCATTACGATGTGCAGCCGCCCGACCCTTTAGACTTATGGACGACGGGACCTTTCGAACCTGTGATTAAAAAAACAAAAATTCATCCCGATGGGGCGATTTTTGCCCGCGGTTCCGCGGATGATAAGGGACAGTTTTATATGCACGTGAAGGCTTTTGAGGCGATGTTAGCCGAAGGCGCCTTACCCTGCAACGTTAAATTTATGATTGAAGGGGAAGAAGAAGTAGGGTCGGACAATCTCGGCATCTTCTGTGAAGCTAATAAGGAAAAATTGGCCTGTGATGTGATTCTCATTTCCGATACCTCCATCATTGCCAACGACTGTCCGTCTATCAGCGTTGGTTTGCGCGGCTTGAGCTATTTGGAAGTAGAAGTGACGGGTCCCAATCGAGATTTACACTCGGGCGTTTACGGTGGCGCCGTCGGCAACCCTATCAATGTACTGTGCGATATGATTGCGTCTTTGCAGGACGAAAATAACCGCATTACCATTCCCGGTTTCTACGATGACGTGGCGGAAGTGTCCAAAACAGAACGCAAAGCGATGAACGAAGCACCGTTCGATATCAACGATTATAAAGACCACCTTGATATATTTCAAGTACAGGGTGAAAAAGGTTACACTACCTTAGAACGAACTTCCATTCGTCCCACTTTGGATGTCAATGGTATTTGGGGCGGCTACATCGGAGAAGGCGCTAAGACCGTTTTACCATCTAAGGCTTTCGCCAAAATTAGTATGCGTTTGGTCCCGAATCAGCAATCGGATAAAATCACGGAATTGTTTACGAAGCATTTTAAAAGCATTGCGCCCCCATCGGTCAAAGTGCAAGTACGCCCCCACCACGGTGGAGAACCCGCCGTTACGCCAACCAATACCGTTGAGTACCGAGCGGCTGCCAAAGCAATGAAAACCACTTTTGGTAAAGACCCTATTCCGCAACGAGGCGGCGGTAGTATCCCTATTGTCTCTCTTTTTGAAAAGGTATTGGGCGTTAAATCCATTCTAATGGGCTTCGGGTTGGATTCTGACGGCCTGCATTCGCCGAATGAGCACTACGGTTTGTTTAATTATTATAAGGGGATTGAGACGATTCCGTATTTCTTCAAGTACTATGCGGAGATGAAGTAAGGGCAAAGGCAGAATTACGTTAGGTGCTATTTTGACAGGATTTCAAGATTAACAGGATATAGACTACGATTGGTAAAAATCTTGTAAATCATGTAATCCTGTCTAAAAAAATAGATTGACCCTGTCGCAGCAATAATACAGATTAGAAATACCCCAAAAAAGGTCGAAATTACTTCTTTGAGGTATCCTAATTTGGGTTGAAATTAACGCATTGATAATGAATAAAAAGCAAACTATCGAGGAAACCACAAAACCCAACCTTCACCCCCGAAACAAACACCGCCAGCGCTACGACTTAGCAAAACTTACCCAAAAAAATCCTGCTTTAAAACCCTTCGTTTTTACCAATAAATACGGCAAAGAAACCATCGATTTCTTCAATCCCGAAGCGGTCAAACGGCTTAATCAATCGCTGTTACTAGAGTATTACGGATTGACCTACTGGGACATTCCCGACGGATATTTATGTCCGCCTATCCCTGGACGAGCAGATTACATCCACTATGCGGCGGATTTACTAGCCGAAACCTATGGTGGAACACTACCACTCGGAGCAAAAATTAATTGCCTAGACATTGGCGTAGGAGCGAACGCCATCTATCCAATTATCGGTCAGCACGAGTACGGCTGGCAATTTCGAGGCGTGGATATTGACCCGTTGGCTTTACAAAACGTTCATGAGTTAATCGCTAAAAATCCCTCTTTGCAAAACAAAATAGCGTTGAGGTTACAAACCAACGCCAACGATTATTTTTTTGGCGTAATTGGTAAAAAAGAATATTTTGATATAACGATTTGTAACCCCCCTTTTCACGCTTCGGCGGCCGAAGCACTGGAAAATACCCAACGAAAAATTAAAAATTTGACGGGTAAAAAAACAACAGTCGTTACATCAAACTTTGCTGGGCAATCGAAAGAACTTTGGTGCGAAGGTGGTGAGAGACGCTTCATCCGAAACATGATAAAAGAGAGTAAAAAGTTTGCGGCTAATTGCCTTTGGTTCTCAACGTTAGTAGCTAAGGAAGCAACGTTGAAACCGATTTACCAAACGCTAAAAAAAGTTGTAGCGACGGAAGTCAAAACCATCGAAATGGGACAAGGACAAAAGCGAAGTAGGGTAGTGGCTTGGACGTTTTTAGGTCAAAAGCGTCGGGACCAATGGGTTGCCAAAAGATGGAAGTAAGAGACTATTTTATCAATTTCTTCGCTATCGCTCCTAATCTTCGAATACTTTCCTCAATTTCGTCCGTAAACGGCTCCGCAAAACTAATCCGAATGCAGTGTTTAAAGGCCGGTTCTACCGAAAATATTTGACCGGGAGCAATCCCAATCTGCTGGTCTTTGGCCGCTTTGAACAATTGGTAGCTATCAAAATCCTTTGGAAAAGCAATCCATAAATTGAATCCCCCTTCGGGCATATTGAAATAAATCGTTTTGGGGAAATGCTGCAAAATGCACTGACTGTATCGCAACGCTTGCGTGTGTAGGGCGGTGCGTAGTTTGCGCAGATGAAAATCGTAGCGTCCTTTTTGAAAAAATTTCAAAAGGGCCATTTGTGGTAGCGAACTGGTAGAAAGGGATAGAATACGTTTTTGATGCGCAAATTGTTCCAAAAAGCGCCCCGGTTGGCAGTAGCCAATTCGATAGCCGGGCGCAATCGTTTTGGACAGAGAAGAACAATACAACACCCAACCTTCTCGGTCGTAATATTTGCAAGTACTCGGTCGATTTTTGCCAAAATACAATTCGCCATAAATGTCATCTTCGATAAGCGGAATTTGTCGCTCCGTCATCAATTCGACCAATTCTTTTTTCTGAGAATCGGGTAGGCAAACGCCCGTGGGGTTGTGAAAATTGGTGACAAACAGTCCCGCTTTGATAGGATATTTGTCGATGGCTTTTCGCAAAAACGGTAAATCCAATCCTTGATTCGTAACGGGAATGGACACCGCTTTTAACCCCAATCTTTCAACCGCTTGGTGAATACTAAAATAGGTTAATTCGTCAATCGCAATCACATCGTTGGGTTGAGTCAATATCATCAAACTGACGTTGAGGGCTTCCATACAGCCCGCCGTTATGACTAATTCGTCGGCGCTGAAATGGCCACCCCAATTCAATAATTGCTGAGCAATCATTCGTCGCAGTTCGGGATTACCTTGTGGATGTGGATATTTTAGCAATATATTTTTTTCGTCCCGCATGGCTTCGGCCACCGATTTGTTTAATCGAGCTGTGGGTAACAGTTTGGCAGAAGGAACGGAAGAAGATAGCTTAATAATATTTTCCACGTTTCTTAGTTCCTCTAATTCTAGAATCAATGATTTGGTGTCAATGGATTTAGCGTCGGGTTGAGCAACTTTGAAAATAGTGGGAGAGGGTCGATTTTCTTGCCGAAGGCGAACGTAATAGCCCGACTTTAGTCGTGCCTCGATGAGTCCTTTGGCTTCCAATTGGTAATATGCCTTAAAAATCGTACTAGAACTTACTTGCTGCTGCTTGCTCAATAAACGAACGGACGGTAATTTTTCACCCACTTTTAAAGTGTTGTCTAAAATGCTGATTTCTAGTTGTTTGGCAATTTTTTCGTATCGAAAAGAAGATGTTTTTATCATAGCAGTAGTGTATAGGAAATAAAATCTGATATGCTTAAAAAACAAAAAACTGAATCTGTTTCTTTTTGGCAAACCTACTTACTTTTGTACTCAGATAAAAGCTTTATGCTAATTTATTCATCATTAGTGTTTATTCTGAAATTTTTTGTGAGAAAAGTGGTTCCAGCCCGTACGGGCTATGGTACCGACACAGATGGGCAATATAAACTAGTGACGGAGCGATGCTCCTTTGAAAACAGACTAAAGGCGTAAATATCTACAGACGGGGTCAGGGCTAAAGCCCTTTGCGAATGAAAAAGAGCGTTAGCTCTGGCTCTGTCTGTAGAAAAATATTCCGAAATAGTACCAAGGAGCATCGCTCCGTCACCAATTTAAACCTTATGTCCATCTGTGTCGGTACGGTAGCACTCGAAGTGCTGGAACCACTAGACCTATTCGGAATAAAGTCTATCAAATTCAACACATTACTATGAAAACCATAGGATTAATCGGCGGGATGAGTTGGGAGTCCTCCAAATTATACTACGAGTTGCTGAATAGAAAAGTAAAGGCAGCATTGGGTGGTTGGCACTCTTGTAAAAGCATTTTATACACCGTCGATTTCGACGAAATCCATCATCTACAGGGCGAAGGGAATTGGGTAAAATTGGACCAAATTATGATTAACGCAGCCCAGAGTTTGGAAAAAGCGGGGGCGGACATTGTACTAATTTGTGCGAATACGATGCACTTATGTAGCGATGCTATTAAGTCAAACGTTTCCATTCCATTGCTACACATCGCCGAGGCAACTGGACAGGCGATTGTCGAAAAAAATATTCAAAAAGTTGCTTTGCTCGGTACGAAGTTTACGATGGAAAAAGATTTTTACAAAACTATCTTGACGGAGCAATTTGGTGTAGAAGTCTTGATACCAAATGCCGAAGAACGCAATTTCATTCACGCCTCTATTTACGACGAATTGGTGCAAGGGCAAATTAAAGAAACGACGCGACGGCAATACCAAGCAATTATTCAGAAAATGGCCAAGCAGGGGGCAGAGGGTGTCATTTTAGGATGTACCGAAATACCATTGTTGATTGAACAAAAGGATGTGACGATTCCGACGTTTAATACCACTAAAATTCACGCAGAACAGGCGGTTAGTTGGGCATTACGAGAAAATTTAATTACTCAATAATGCGGTTGCCCATCTATCAAGTTGATGCTTTTACGAAAAAAGTTTTTGGTGGAAATCCTGCTGCTGTTTGCCCATTGGACGATTGGATAGACGAATCAACGATGCAGCAAATTGCCATCGAGAATAACTTGGCGGAAACAGCTTTCTTTGTCAAAAAGGATGGACACTACGAAATCCGTTGGTTCATGCCGAGTGGTGAAATTAATCTTTGCGGTCACGCTACCTTGGCTTCGGCTTTTGTCCTGTTCCATTTTTTACAACATCCGACCGACGAAGTAATTTTTTCTTCGCAAAGTGGGGAGTTACGAGCCAAACAACGGCCAGATGGATTAATTACCTTAGATTTTCCTGTTTGGCACAACGAACCAATTGACATTCCAAAGGAAGTGTTTGTTGCTTTCAATCACCGACCAATTGCCGCTTTTTCCAGTAGAGACCTACTACTTGTTTTCGAATCGGAACAGCAAATCCTAGACTTAAGACCTCAATTACCTTTGCTGAAGCATTTATCCTTTTTGGGAATGAATTGTACGGCTAAAGGTGACGAGGTTGATTTTGTATCAAGAGTCTTTGATGCCAACGATGCTATTTCGGAAGACCCCGTAACGGGTTCGGCGCACTGTGGTTTTGTGCCTTATTGGGCAGAACGACTAGGTAAAAAGGAGTTGCACGCTCGACAATTATCGGCGAGGGGAGGAGAGTTGTTTTGTGAATTACGTGGCGATAGGGTATTGATTAGTGGTCAGGCGGTACTATACTTGGAAGGAGAAATTAAATTGTAACAAATGATACTCGATACTTTAAAACAGTTGTATAAGCGGGATTTGGCAAAGCTCTACACAGAAATAGCGGCTTACCAAGATGAGGCAAACCTTTGGCGAGTCGATAAAAATATTACGAATTGTGGTGGAAATCTTTGTCTGCATTTGATAGGTAATTTGAATCATTACATCGGAAAGTATTTGGGCCAAACCAATTATGTTCGTCAGCGAGCATTAGAGTTTAGCGCTAAAAATATCCCGCAAGCCGAGTTGTTAAAGCAAGTAAAAGCGACCTCGGCAATGATTGATGAAACGTTGAATCAATTAACCATTGGGGATATAAAAAAAGAATTTCCCATCATCGTTTTTGAGGAAAAAATGACTGTTGAATTTTTTCTCGTTCATCTGACTACTCATTTGGCCTATCACCTTGGTCAAATCAATTATCATCGAAGATTATTGGATAAATAGGCAGTGTACCAAAAGCGATGCGGAACGTTGGTGCGAGGCTCCAGCCTCGTTCCTTTATTTTGCCGCCTCTGGCGATTGTAGCTAAAACTGCCAGAGGCAGTCTTGATGCTTTACACGAGGCAAAAGCCTCGCGCTTACGTAGCATCACATCTAGTGTACTCCGATAAATAAACATTTGTAACAATACTTAAATGAATAAAAAAACTGCTTTACAGTCTGCTATGTTTGCCGAAATGGAGGAAAAAACACTCTTCCAAAAAGCAGAAGCCTACGCTTTTGATTATTTGAATCAAGTAGCCGATAGAAATATCTTTCCAACGGAGCAAGCACTATCCGATTTGGACAACTTCGATGAGCCCATGCCCGAGCAAACGGGGAATAGTGACGAAATCATCGACCTATTGCAGCGGTACGGCGCCCCCGCTACGGTGCCGTATAATGGGCGCTATTTTGGCTTTGTCAATGGTAGCATGATTCCGACGGCGTTGGCCGCCAAAAATATGTCTATCTTTTGGGACCAAAATGCCGCTTTGCAAGTCATGTCGCCCATCACCGCCAAATTGGAAATAGTAGTACAAAATTGGTTGGTCGAACTGTTTGGGTTGCCAAAAAATACCGTAGCGGGATTTGTGAGCGGTACGTCGATGGCTAACTTTTCGGCTCTAGCCGCCGCTCGATTTCGACTACTCAAAAATCAGGGCTGGGATGTGACGGAGCAAGGTTTATTTGGTGCACCAAAAATTCGAGTGGTAACTGGAAAGCACATTCATTCGAGTATCCTAAAAGCTATATCCCTAGCAGGTTTTGGCAAAGGGAATATTGAGTGGGTGGATTGTGACGACCAAGGTCGGATTATTCCCGAGCGGATTCCCGAATTGGACGAACAAACGCTGCTGATTTTACAGGCAGGTAATGTAAATAGTGGTGCTTTCGACAACTTTGCTGCGATTTGCCGAAAAGCCAAAGAACAAGGCGCTTGGATTCACATTGACGGCGCTTTTGGACTGTGGGCAGGTGCTACGGAACGCCTAAGACACCTAATGGCAGGTTTGGAATTTGCCACTTCTTACGCAGTGGATGGCCACAAAACGCTCAATACACCCTACGATTCGGGAATTATCATGTGTCAAGACGAAGAGGCATTAGTATCCGCTTTGCACACCAGCGCTAGCTATTTGGAATCAACTAATCAGCGGGAAGGAATGTACTACACACCAGAAATGTCTAAACGAGCTAGAGTCATCGAACTTTGGGCGACACTCAAATATTTGGGCAAAACGGGTATTGATTCGATGATTTACGAAATGCACGAGCGGGCTAAACAATTTGCGGTAGAACTGTCTAAGCTAGATGGTTTTGAAGTTTTGAATGAGGTCGTTTTCAATCAAGTTATCGTTCGTTGTGCAACGGATGAGCTGACGCAACGGGTGATGGAAAAAATGCAAGCACTGAGAACTTGCTGGGCAGGTGGCTCCGTTTGGGAAGGTCACAAAGTGATTCGAATTAGTGTCTGTTCGTGGGCAACGACGGAGGCGGATGTGCAGCAGTCCGTTGCTTCTTTTGCGGAAGCGTATCGATTGGTGCAGCCATCATTAGTATAAAAGTAGTAGTATTTATTCTAGAGTAAGTGGTTCCAGCACTCGAAGTGCTGGAACCACTAAATCCAGTTAGAACAAAGTCTAGTATAGAAGAATGATTTATCAAAAGAATAAGGGCGACTGGTTCATCAGTACGGACAAATCAAAATTAGATATTACCGTTATTAATACCTATTTAGCCAATGCCTACTGGGCTATTGGAAGGTCCGAAAATGCGATTTTGAGGTCGATTGAGGGTTCTATGTGCTTCGGGATGTACCACCAAAATCAGCAGGTGGGCTTTGCCCGAGCTATGACTGATAAAGCTACTTTTGCTTACATGGTGGATGTATTTATTCTTCCAAAACATCAAGGAAATGGCTTGGGTAAATGGTTGGTCGAAACCATACTCAGCCACCCAGAACTGCAAAATATCAACTGGCTGTTAAAAACCAAAGATGCGCACGGTTTGTATGCGCAGTTTGGATTTACCGTACTAACGGACGCAGATTTGTTAATGCACCGACTAGCACACCAGCCTTACTGACCCATCAAATTGTCACCTCAATGCGATTGCCCTCGGGGTCCAAAATCACACTTTCGTAATACCCATCTCCCGTCCAGCGAGATTCCCCAACGATGGTTAAGCCGTCGCTTCGGAACTGTTCCGTCAGCGTATTGACCTGCGCTTCGCTACCCACCGAAATAGCAAAATGGATAATGCCTCGGTATTCTTTTAGCAGGTCGTTCACATTGGCAGGAATGTCAGGGCGGTGCATTAACTCTAGACGACACCCCGAAGCAAAAGATAAAAAATAGGAACGAAACTGCTTCTTGCTATTGTGGTACAACTCGCCCGCTTTTGCATCAAAATATTGCTCGTAAAAAGTTTTCATTTTTTCTAAGTCATTGACCCAAATGGCGAGGTGTTCGATGTGCATTTTTGTAAATTTTTCAATTTTTGAGGTAACCACTTAGCACTTTTTTTACCATAAAGTCTATACAGCTCATAGAGCTCATAAAGTTTTTTTCGAGTAATAGCATTGACTACTTCGAGCAGCAGTGTTGACTATTTTGTACTGTTCAGGCGTTTTCAATGCGGGGTGGTAAGTAGTTACTTTTTGAGAAGCTGGAACAAGGATTCATTTTTACGTTATTTCTAAATCATGGGTTACTCTGTGTACACTGCTTTAGCTTTTTATTTGCTTTTTCATAAAAAAATGACTCTGATTTTATTTTTGTAAAGGTTTGATTATGAATGTATTGCTGGCTATCAAACTAATTTTTTCTTAGTTAAACTAAAAAATTAGTTGATAAACTATTTTTTTAGTTTAACTTTGTGTTGTCAATAAGTTAGTCGTTAGGAAAAATTTAATTTTTGTTTATGGAAAAGTTAGCCAAAAGAGAAGAGCAAATCATGCGCGTATTGTGGCAATTGGAAAAAGCCTTTGTCAAAGAAATTATTGCGGAGTTACCCGACCCTAAACCACATTATAACACCGTCTCGACCATCATCCGAATTTTAGAAGAAAAGGGCTACGTAGGTCATAAGTCTTTTGGAACAACCCACCAATACTTTCCCATTTTACAGAAAAAAAACGAGTACCAAAAAACGGAAGTCAATAACGTTTTGAAAACCTATTTTGACAATTCCCCGTCCCAAATGATGCTCCATTTTGCCAAAGAAAATAAGCTGAATGAAGCGGAGTTGCAAGAAATTCTAGAGATGATAAAAAAGAAGGAGTGAGTCTGGAGTGGCAGGAGGCAGTAGCAGTAGTAGTAGTAGCCCCTTATAAACCCCATAAGCCCCATAACCCTGATAAACCCTAAAATCTCCTTATCACCCTATTCTCTCATCCCCTTATCACCTTACTATGATACCATACATCATCCACGTCTCCCTCCTCATTAGCATTTGCTATTTGCTATACCGATTGTTGTGGGAAAAAGAAACCTATTTCCAGCTGAATCGCTGGATTTTGATTACTTGTTTGATACTTTCCTTTGGGCTACCCTCGCTGACCGTTCCAGAAAATTGGTCGTTGCGAAATGGGGTAGTCCCACAGGAAGTTTTGGTAGAAAGTCAGCCTAGTGAGTCGAAGAAAGAAGTAATTGAAGCAATCGAGAGAGCGGCGACGACTCCAAAAAGAGTCGTAGAAACGGACCAACAGATTGAGACGGGCATTATTGGAAAGCCCTCAGACCAATCAGTAACTGTAAGAGACAAGGAAGTAGCGGAAGCTAATCAGTCTGATGGTTTTTCATTTGAACTAGCGTTCAACAAATGGACCACTACTTTCGATTTCTGGACAATACTGCTATATGTCTATATCGGAGGTATTGCCATTTTTATTATTAACTTTTTGATTCAACTTTTGCTCATCTTTTTCCAAAAAAAGACCAATCCAACGCTTCAAGACGGTCGCTTTACGATTGTGGAAATCAACCAAGATAAAGCGCCTTTTTCTTTTGGTAACAGCATTTTTATCAACCCGACGAAGTACGATTGGGACACTTACAACCAGATTTTGGACCACGAAAAAATTCACATCGAACAGCGACACACCGTTGATATTGTGCTAGCCGAAATTGTGGTGATTTTGCAGTGGTTTAATCCTTTTGCGTGGTTGTACCGCAAAGCGGTGGAAAACAATTTGGAGTATTTGACGGACTTACAAATGCTCCGTCGAGGGACGGAAAGAGCAACCTACCAAATGAATTTATTGCGGGTGTCTGTCCCCCAATTGCCGTTGAACCTGACGACTAACTATAATCAATCATTTTTAAAAAAACGTATTGCTATGATGAATGTTAAGAAATCATCTGCGGGCAGTAGTTGGAAGTACTTGCTACTACTTCCTCTACTCGCCCTGACTGTTATTTCCCTTAATCCCGTTAAATTAGAAGCACAAACGACCCCGAAGCAAAAATCTTCCAAGAAGCAACTTAAAAAGTACGAAAATGGTGTCTGGATAGATGCTAATTCGTCCAAAGTAGTGCCCCCACCGCCCCCACCAGCTCCTGTTGCTCCCGCTGCACCCGTTAGCCCCGCTGAGCCAGTAGTGCCTGCTGAGCCAGTAGTGCCTGCTGAGCCAGTAATGCCCGCCGAACCAGCAATGCCTGCTTTACCAGCAAGTCCACCTTTGCCATCGACGCCTATTGCCACGGAGGGGATTACTACGCACAGAATAACGCACACTATGACCAACGAGGAAGGAGAAACTACTTCTTTAACGGGGTCTTGGACTGTTGACAAAGTGGGGGAACGGACTTACGAAGGCGTTCATATCGAAGGTGATGCCGAGTTTGAAGGCGACGAGATTGTTATTTACAAAGGTCAAGTAAACATTAACGGCGAAGCCTATCGTTTCCCTACTTCGGGTAATTGGACGGGGGATTTTAGATATACTGGTTTATGTCTAAAGTTAACGAATTCTGTTCGACAAATGGACTATACATTTTCGATGGGTATTTGTTTTTACACGGAAGAATGGCAGCCTGTTTTGGATAAGAATACTAAAGGGACTTTCAAAGTAACTAGACCCGCAGGTACGCTGGTGATAGAAGGAAATTTTAAAAATGGAAAAGGTAAAGGCCAGTATCAGTTTGAGGAAAACAAGGATTTTAAACAATACTTGCAGCAGGAAGGATTTAATCAAGTTGATGAGCAATTGATGTTACACCTTTTTGCGACCGAGATGGATAAGTCGTACTTCGATTTTTTGAAAAAGCAAGGATACACTGATTTAACCTCGGAAGAACTGGCACTATTGGCACAGCATCGGATTTCCAAAGACCATTTGGAGGACTACTTAGATGTGATTAGAAAGTTTGATGCACAAATGCCCCAGATAGAAGAATTGATAGAGGTAGCCATTCACGACATCGACGTGGATTACATAGAAAAATTGGGAAGTGAATTGTACGATGATTTGGATGTTCAACAAATCATACAAGCGGCCATTCACGATATTGACCCCGAGGCTATTCGAGGGTTTAAGGACTTAGGTTACGACGATATTAATTTTCAAGAAATGGTAGAGTTTGCCATTCATGGCGTCGAACCCACCTTCGTGGAAGCCATGCAAAAAGCGGGGCTAGCCTTGGATAAATCCAAAATTGTCGAGGCGGCTATTCACGGCATCGAACCTGCTTACATTTCGGCTATGCAAGCACTAAGTGACGAAATGATGGATTTCGAAGACATCGTGGAGTTTTCCATTCACAATATTAGTCCCGGATATATTCAATCTTTACAGGAGGCTGGCTTAGAGCTGAGTAAACGAGATATGGTCACCGCATCACTTCATCATATTGACGCTGACTACATTAAAGAAATTAAGGAATTAGGGCTGAAAAACTTATCTTTTCAAGACCTCACTACACTCGGTTTACACCACGTAGATGCAGCAATGATTCGAGAGCTACAAAAGTTGGGCTACGACGATTTGGACGTGGACGAATTAGTACAATTGTCGCTTCATCGGATAGATACGGACGATATTCATCAATTTCAAGAATTGGGTTTTAAAAATATTTCGGTGAAGAAGTTGATTGAATTGCAGTTGCACGATGTTACGCCCCGATTTATTGACCGAATGATGGAAAGTGGCCAAACAAAACCCGACTGGGATTTGGATGATTACATTCGATTGCGGTTGGAAGGGCCTACGCCTAGACGGCAGGAGTAGCTGATTAACTATTCAAGTTGCGGATGACGGCTAGAAAGCGAGGCTTTGTCAGCATCTCTTTCTTTTATTCCTCTATAGAAGTCAATGGAAAGACAATAGAGATATTGCTATGGACTTCTTTATTCTAATTTATTTCCTTCTTTCCAAAATCACGATTTTAATCCAAACTAGGAATCACTTAGGTAAATCATTCTGTAAAATCAAGCGCAAAACCCTTCGATTCTCTGCACTGTCAAAAATAGAGGTAACAGAAATATTAAAACCACGGACCACTTGACTACGGATGACGCCTTCCGCAGATTTGAGTATCAATTCATATTTCCCTCCTCTTAGAACATATTGCGAAACATTTTTTTCGTGCGGGTCGATAATCCAATATTCGGGTACGCCGTGTTCTTCGTAATCGTTGTATTTGGTAACGGTATCTCGTTCGATGTTGGCTTTGCTACTTTTTGATAAGACTTCTACTACAAAATCGGGAACGGGAAAAAGTAGTTGTTTGTCAGTAAATTGCTTGGCTTTTTCCTTGTTAAAAAAACATATATCTGGTTCGTAGTCGTTTCGGGTGAATTGGGTCATTGTTCTTCCCATACTTACCCATCCAATCTGATTTTCCTCAGCAAAAGTATCTAAAAGCTGGCTTAATCTACTGCTAGAATCTATATGCGCTTTTGTAACAGGTGATTGGCGAACTATTTGTCCATTGATAAATTCGGCACTCTCGTTGTCACCAAGCCACTTGTAGAACTTCTGCCGTTTCTGCTGCTCTAGATACAGTTTTTTTTGTACCCTTTTCACAATGAGAGCAGCAGCGGGCCGTTCCAATATTTTGTCCACTAAATTATCATCACCAAGCATAATTTACTCGTCTTTATTTCAAAAATAATAAAATCGCCCATCTTTTGCTGACAGCGATAGCCACTTTTATAGGGTTTTCTTATAAAAATATTTCTCCCGATTTCAATCGGGAATACGGTCCCGATGAAAATCTGGAGTGGGGAACGTCTAGCTTAGAGTATGTTTAAATTTTCAACTATCTTAAAATCAATGACTTGCAACTTTTAAGAAAATTTTTGATGGTCTGATGGTTAGATGGCTTGATGGTTTTTGCGTCACGTTGACCATCAAACAATCAAGCCATCAAACAATC
>JBCCQK010000173.1:0-14519 GCA_039024375.1 Bacteroidota bacterium | reverse complement strand
TTTGGGAAAACCAATTGAAAATTACCCTTTACGGCTATTACTTGGCGTTTTGTACGTTGGTGCACTAGCAGGTATATCTTATGGAATTTATTACTTAAATGATTTATTTCAAGCAGGAAGTCTGAACTGGAGTCCTTGGCTCATTTTACTATTTTGTTCTGTTTTTGGATGGGTTTCTGCCTTTGGCGGTGCTTGGAAAGATGCACCGTTAGAAGGATTTGAGACGTTTAAGTTTTTTCGCTCCCCTGCGGTAGCCTATTTCTATGCCTTTGTCGCCAGCTTATTTACGACTAATTTATTAATCATCACCATGTGTAGCATTGGCTTTACTATTGCCAGTATCGAAACTTATAAAACTTTTTTCTTTTTGGATAGACCTAGAGGTAAATTTCAAGGCAAGCCTATTCTTTTTCCTGAAATGCTACAATCCAGAAGAAAATTTATACCGCTTTACGTTACTATTTGGATTTTGGTAGGGATATGTTTTGTACTTGGTTTGTTCAACTCTCCTGATACTTTGTTATCTTGATTAGTACGGCTCAAATATTTGGTAAAAAATATAAATTTCCTTCTTTTTTTGAGTACAAGTGGTTTTTGAAAGGCTTATTTACTATAGACAATCTAATTCATCGAAAAACATTACAAAACCATGCGTGCTCCGCTAGCTCTACTTCTATGCTATCTACTCAACTTTAGTTTATTCGCCAACTCTAGTACATTTTTCATAACAGATTCTTTATCTTTTGGACAATTAGAAGGTACGGTTTACGACCAAGCTACCAAGACCCCAATAAGCTTTGCAACGGTACAATTAGTCAATATGGTCAAAGGAGAATTCACCGATGATAACGGACATTTTTCTATCAACCAAATACCGAGTGGTCGTTACACGGTGGAAGTCAGTTTTTTAGGGTATGAATTGAAACGACAGCAAGTAACCATTCAAGCTAATCAACCGCAGTATCTAGCATTTTACTTAGAAACAGCAGCCGTACAGTTGCAGATGGTGGAGGTAAGACCTGATTATGTAGTGACTAAATTGCAGCAACAGGAGACGAAACTATCTAAAGACTTTATAGCCAATGTGCCAAGTGGAGATGACATTATGCAGGTAATGGAGATTGTTCCAGGAGTTAGCAGTCCTCCCGGATTTAATAATGACTTAAACGTTAGAGGAGGCGCCTCTTTTGAAAATAAATATTTAGTAGATGGGTTAGAAATCCCCATCATCAACCACTTCGCCAGCACAGGTACTAATAGTGGATTTAGAAGTATCCTGCATCATAAAACTATCAAAAACGCAACGCTGCATACTAGCGCATTACCCATTAATATTGGCAATGCCACGAGCAGCGTCTTTGACTTTCAGCTTATTGGCGGTAATACCAATGTGGTCAAAAAAACGTTTTCGGCTAGTACCACTGATGCTACACTATTGTTAGAAGGGCCGCTGGCCAAAAATGCAGATTTCGTACTTTCTTTTAGACAAGCCTACTTGAAGCCAACTTTGACCCTTCTGAGACGACCAATCTTGTCCAATTATAACGATTGGTTGTATAAATTCAGATGGAAAAAGGACAAACATATTTTAACCTTATTGGGCTTGGGCAGTTCGGATGGCATCACAGAAAACTTTAATGCACCTTCATCTCCACTTAACCAATATCTGCTATCTAGACTCAATTCTGAATCATCGTGGCATACATTCAGTGCTCTGAAGTATCAGCATTTAAGGCAAAGTGGCTACACCTCCCTTCACGTTGCGGGCTATTTTATTAGACATCAACTCTCAAAAGAGGAATCCAGTCCTTCTGCTTTGTTCAGTAGCAGAAAGTCGGATAAACAGCGAAGAGAATTTAGAATCAATTTAGAGAACGTACAAAAATGGAAAGGGCTTGATTTCCGAACAGGTTTTCAAGCCAGTACTTTTAATTATTTTCTTGACTCCAAAATAAATTGGAGAAATCAAGACCAATTAGGCGGAACAGTGTACTCGGATGTATCTATATTTAGCTGGAATGCCTTTGTCCAATTGCAACGACTAACGGACAATCGCTTTTTCTGGTCTATCGGAGCTAGAATTGATACAGATAATTACACCAAAACAGCCCCCTTCAAGCAATTTTCCCCTAGATTATCCTTGGCCTATCGACTCAATGAACAGCAATCTATCCACCTTAATGTGGCACAATACCACCAATTACCACCCGCTATTGCTATGGTGTCCCGAAATGACAATCAGGAATTGGTTAATCAAAAAACGCTTGATTATTTGTCTACCAAGCAACTTACTTTGGGATGGACTTTCTCAAAAAAAGACCAGCCTAATCTGTGGAAAGTAGAACTTTTTTATAAGGACTACGATAATTATTTGACGGATGGAACTACGCAGTTACCCTTCTCGGCGAGAGGGCATGGATTTGCGACTTTCTTCTCGGAACATTTTGCCTCCGATAGCGAGGCGAGAGCACGTGGACTAGAAATTACTTGGCATCCAAAGTGGTCAGGAGGCTATTACAGCTATGCCTCTTATACGCTAGGTAAAAGCGAATTTAAAAACAACCTAAATGGATTGTGGCAGCCTACTAATTTTGATGCGAGACATATTCTCAATGTAACTGGAGGAAAACGAATGAAGCATGGTTGGCATATTGGCTTAGTTGCTCGTTTACAATCGGGCGTTCCTTACACACCATGGGACATTGACCAGTCTAGTGAAATAGTGGTGTGGGCAAATACTTTGAACGTGGGCGTATTGGACTATAAAAAAGTGAATACCAATCGAACTGCGACCAGCGCCACTTTGGATTTGAAGATTGATAAGGCCTTTACCCTCAAGCGAGTAACGATAAAAACTTATTTAGACATCTTAAACTTACCTATTTCTGGCAGTACGCTAGGGCGGCCACTTTTGACCAATCAAGTTGATGAACTAGGTGTCTCTATAATGGATGCCAATCACCCAGAACAGCTTTTGCTACAACAAATTGACAATAATTTGTCCTCAATGATTCCTAGTTTGGGTTTGAATGTTGTGTTTTAGAAGTGTGCCCCACCTTGTACTACCCCTGCAAATCTAACTCCTCCCGAGGACTTACCCCAAACGCCTTCTTATAAATTCGAGAAAAGTAACTAGCATCTTCAAAGCCCAATTCGTAGCTTAATTCCGAAACTGTTTGGACAGCACCACTTTTTAGGATTTTTCGAGCGTGGTCCAATTGAATATTCCGCTGATACTGTTTGGGGGTCTGCCCCGTAATTTTTTTGATTTTAGTTTGTAGGGTACGGGGGGTAATGAATAATTCGGCGGCTAAGTCGCTCAGTTTGTACTGCGTATTTTTGACGTTATCCAAAATTTTGGTTTCTACCGTTTTTAGCCAGGCCAAATCGGCAGCAGTTAGTTTGTTGGTTAAATCTTCGGTCGTTTCGGTTAATGCAGACGTTGCTTTTTGCATCAAACGTAGTTGTTTATTTTGGATAAGATTGTCCACTCGTGCTAGTAACTCTACCTCCTTAAAAGGTTTGGTTAGATAATCATCGACACCAATGCGTAAGGCCTTGATTTTTAAGTTGGTGTGCTGTTGGGCGGTTAGCATGATAAAGGGAAGATGCAGCCAATTTTCGCTTGCTTTGAGCTGTTTTAGGAGTTCCATTCCGTCCATCACGGGCATCATAATATCGGAAATGATAAGGGAGGGCCAAGGGTTGGTAGTAGACAATGGATTTGAATATATACTATTTAAGTAGTCCAGCGCAACTTGCCCGTTTTCAGCTAATTTTACTTGGTATTTATCTGATAAGATTAATTGTAAATACCCCTGTAAATCTGTATTGTCCTCCACCACTAAGATGGTGGGGCGGTTAGCCGCAGGAATTGCTGCCGCTTTCTTAACGAGGCCTTCGATACTATCTTCGGTCAATTTCAATTCTTCCTCCTGTTGGCTTGGTGCATCCGTTTCTACGAAAGGTAATTCCACAAAAAAGGTACTCCCCTGCCCCAATTCACTTTTTACGCCGACTTTTCCCTTCTGTAACTCCGCTAATTCTTTGCACAAGGCCAAGCCTATTCCTGACCCCACTTGGTAGGCTTGCCCCTTGACTTGATAAAAACGCTTGAAAACGTGGGGTAAATCGGTGGTTGGAATGCCGATGCCGCTATCCTGCACGCTGATGTGCAATTGTTGGTCTTGTTGACGAATGGTTACATCAATATTGCCCCCTTGTAAGGTAAATTTGAGGGCATTGCTCAAAAAGTTGGTTAAAATGATTTCCAGTTTTGCTCCGTCCAATGACAGATACAAATCTTCTGGCAATTCATTAATGTAATTTAATTGGATATTCTTCAGGTCAGCTTCGCCCTCGAAAGCGGCTACGATACGTTTGGTGAACGCATGGACGGCAATAGGCCCTTGTTTGGCACTCAATTTATTAGCGTCCAATCGGGATAATTCCAATAACTCGTTGATGCGATAGCGTAATTTCTCTCCATTTTTTTGCATCAATCGCAGATAGTTCGTATTGCGGTCGGATAGTTCTTGACTGTTTAAAATACTTTCGATGGGGGATAAAACTAAAGTTAGTGGCGTACGGAGTTCATGCGAAACGTTGGCAAAAAAACGAGTTTTTAACTCGTCCAATTCTAGCAGTTCTTGCGCATCCTGTTGTATTTTATCTTTCTGAACAAAGAGTTTTTTTTCGTAGGTTCTATTCTCTCTGACAATCGTGTAGGTCATGATGAACATCACTACATAAAAAGAATATTTAAAATAAAATACCGCTGCGTAATCTACACTAAACAAAATAAGGTGGTACAGTATAAAATTGGAAATAAAAAAATACCAAAGTCGAAAACCACCCACAAAAATGGGCAGCAGGCAGGTCAAAATCCCCAATCCTATTTCCATCTGCTTGGCGGGCAATAAATAGTAAGCGTGAATAAAAATGAATACTTGAAAAAGGAGGGCCGTTACGGTCAATATCAATTCAAATCGCCACTTTCTCAACACTAAACAAATCGTAAATAGAACGCCAAATAGTAGATTGTGCAGTCCAACCATTAATGGCCTGTCCAAATAAAAATTGAGCAGACCAAAAATGTAAGTGGACGCAATGATAAAACTGATAATGACCTTAAAAAAATATCGCCTACGCTTTTCGGAATTGGCAATCGGCGACAATACAGGGTCAGTTTTATGGGTACAAGAGAAAAGTCGCTGGCTAAGGGTGTTTAAGTTTTTACTCATTCTTTCTGATTTCGATGAAATAGACATCTGTATAGTAAGCCTCTTCAAAAAGATTTGTAACTAAAAAAGAAGGGGATTCTTATTTTTTTTAGGAAAAATTTCGAGGTCGTTTTTACAAAGTAGTTCTCTGACGGCCTAAATGGTCAAAGAATAGGCAAAGTTAGCTAGGCAACCATTTTTTCGGGTTCAATTCACCGTCCATCTTGTTCAGTTCACTGTAATGGAGGCAACTACCTCTTAATGATTTGTTGATTTTTGAAGTGTTAAATCGAAATGACCCACTCTAAAATTAATGTATTATGAAAAAGCATTTTTTATTGTTAGCCTTATTGGCACTAATTTTTACCATAACCGCTTGTGACAAGGATAATGATGTCACTGTAGATACAGAAGAGGAAGTGGTAGAAGAAGAAACACCTATTTCCAGTATTGATACCTTAATCACCACCAACGGTGTGCAATTTGTCCGCACGCCCGATGAGCATTTTCAAAATCTCCCCGACTGGCCTTACGCCTACCA
Source organism: Bacteroidota bacterium (assembly GCA_039024375.1). Taxonomy (GTDB): domain Bacteria; phylum Bacteroidota; class Bacteroidia; order Chitinophagales; family Saprospiraceae; genus JAFMDF01. The sequence continues at coordinate 8,756 of JBCCQK010000173.1, read as the reverse complement.
GTACGTGGAAATTGATGGATTGCGCCAAGCCTACGCCGAAGCTGGGCCCGCAGATGGTCCAATCGTTTTATTACTACACGGACAGCCAAGCTGGTCGTACTTGTACCGAAAAATGATACCCGTCTTAGCGGATGCTGGTTATCGAGTCATTGCGATGGACCACTTGGGCATGGGCCGTTCGGACAAACCTATTAGTATCGAAGATTATAGCTATTTGGGGCATCACGACCGATTAGAACGTTTCATTGAAGGGCTAGACTTGCAAGATATTAACCTATTCGTACAGGATTGGGGGAGCTTGATTGGCCTTCGAGTAGCGGGGCTGAACCCCGACTGGTTTGCGACGATTAGTGTAGGAGATGGCAATTTACCCGTTGTTCCAGCGGGTATTCAACCCATTCCGACCATTGAAAATCCTAATGAAATTTTGGACTTGCCGTTTCCTTTTGCGGCTATTCCTGCTCAACAACCTTTGTTTTACGATGGTTGTGAATTAATTACTGAAGGAGAAGGAGACTCTAGTGAAGGCTTTAGCCAGTGGGCTACTTATTCGATGAAGGGGGCATCCTTTAAGCCATCTGAAGTATTGGAAGCTTTGACTTGGTTCGATATACCCGAAGCGGAAGAAGCTGCTTATGATAGCCCCTACCCAGATAGAGCGTATATGGCGGGTGTAAGAACCTTCCCTTATTTGGTCAATCAATTACCCGGAGTAAATGATGTGGCGTGGGCGGGACTCACTTCCTTCGAGAAACCATTTTTAACCATTTGGGCGGCTAATGATGCGGGTACTTTAGGAGCCTGCGCAACCCAACAAAATTTGATTGCCAATATACCCGGAGCGGCTGGTAAACCCCATACTCGGTTACCCGAAGCGGGCCATTTTTTGCAGGACGACCAAGGGGTGGAGATTGCCAATCGCTTGGTAGCCTTTTACACTACTGATTTTGAGGAGATAGTAGTAGACCCATGTGAAAATTTTGATAGTCCGATTCCGAATGAGCCTAGAACCCAGACTTTAATCCCACCATCCGACTTTAGAAACTTTCAATACTGTGAAGTGATTCCAACGTTTGCGTGTGGCGACCAATTAGTGACCGAGGTATACGCCTCTATTGGTCATAATGATTGTCCCGATGTGGATTGGTTTGCCCTCAACTCGGAGGAATTAAAAAATCAATTTGGTATGTTAGCAGTCAGAATGAATGGGCCTAGACATTGGTTAACCAATAAGTTACAAGGAGGCACAACTAATGAAGGGTCTGTTGTTAATAAAACAACAACTTTTGGCAACCTCCAAATGACGCTGCGTGCCCAGATTCAAGGAGCTATTCAAGAAGAAATTTATACCGAAAATGAGGTGCGGCGTAACACTATCTATACCTTTAGTACAGGCAATGAAGTGTATAAATTGATTAATCCATCAGGGGAAATCTACATCATGCAATCTTACAGCCGAAAGATTGACCAAGAGCAGACGATTGACGATTTAGCTACTTTGGGGTTCAGATTGAACTTACCTGCGGGCTGGACTTTTGAAACGGAAGTTTTGGAAGAAGATTTAATCTTAGTGGCCGAAGGAATAGCCATTGTCCTTACTGATGATTTAGATAATGCTTATCAAAAAATTGTGGAATAAATAAGTTGGTCATGATTGTTTGATGGTTATGATTGTTTGATGGTTAACGTGACGTAAAAACCATCAAGCCATCTAACCATCAGACCATCAAAAACTTTCTTGAAAGTTGCAAGTCATTGATTTTAAGATATTGGAAAATTTAAAACATACTCTAACAGACAGATGTGGACGGAGCTAATAAGCAAGGTTGGAAAAAATAAGTGGAATTTACTAGTTTTGCTACCTAGATTCAAGGAGGTACGTTTTGGGCGTACTTCCGCTATCTTGGCAACAGTTGATTTCACTTTGAAGCGAAAAATAAATACTATCCTACCTATCATTTTGGCGATATTGCTTCCGATACTTAGTGTCCGTACCAATGAGCGAATCGTCTTCCAAAATAGTACTAGTTTTTATCTTTTTTGGGCAATATCCTCTTTTGTGCTTTATAATTTATGGTACCTACTTTGGTATTTATGGGATTTAAGAAAAGCATATAGCCATTGTAAATATTTACTAAAACTAGCTATTTGTTGTATGGGAATATTAGGAGGTATTTTAGTGGTGCGTCATAATGCCGAAGCGTTAAGCTATCTCCATTTAACCCGCCCACTTCTCGGCGTAGCACTACTTTTGGTTATTCAATATGCCTTGAAGGCACAAACAAACATCGCCAATTTGCGAGTAGAAAAAGAACAAATACAAACGGAAAATTACAAGGCGCAATTAAAAGTCCTACAGGCAAAAGTGGACCCGCACTTTCTCTTTAATTCGCTCAATACCTTGCGGTCGATGGTGCGACAAGGCCACCAAAATTCGGAAAAATTTATTCTTAGCTTATCCGATTTTTATCGGCAGACGCTCCAATACAACGAAAATTCCACCATTCAGTTATCGAAGGAATTAACGGTGCTAAAGTCCTATTTATTTGTAATGAAAAGTAGAAACGAAGCGGCAGTTAAAGTGGACATCAACATTGACAAATCCCTACATGCGCTTTTTATACCCACTTTGGCCCTACAGATTGTTGTAGAAAATTGTTTTAAACACAATAGCATGACTGCCAAAATGCCCCTGCGTATTGAAATTAGTAACACCGCCGACGGATACATCGAAGTTAAAAATAACCTTCAACCAAAATTTGGGGCGGTGGACTCTACGGGCTACGGCTTGGACTCCCTGAAAAAAAGATATGCCTTTATGGGTATTGCCGAAGGGGTGCTTGTCGAGGCATCTGCTCGTCAATTTGGGGTTAAATTATTTCTGTTGGGAGCAGAGAGCAGAGATGAGAGAGCAGAGATGAGAGAGTAGAGAAGATAGAGCTACTTTGCACAGGGTAAAAAAGTGATTGCGTAATCGCCAAATTTATTTGGCAGATTCTATTTTATTGCTGAACTAGCCAAATAAATTTGGCTGTTACGAATGAGTGCTAAAAATCACCTAGATGAATGTACTAATTGTCGAAGACGAAGCCCATACGGCGACGCTGTTACAAGAAATCATCGAACAAGACAGCGATTTTATCGTCGTGGAAAAAACGGAATCCATCGTCGAGACCGTCCACTACCTTAGTAAGTATCAAAAAAATTTAGACTTGCTTTTTTTTGACATCCAATTGGCGGATGGGCATAGTTTTGAAATATTTAAGCATATTGACGTTACTGTTCCCATAGTATTTTGCACGGCCTACGACGAATATGCCCTCAATGCGATAAAAAATAATGGCATTGATTACGTACTCAAACCCATTAAGGAGGAAGACATTCACGGGGCGTTGCAAAAATACAAGCGATTAGTTAGCAATTTACAGTCCAAAAATCAGCCGCCACTATATTTTCGGCCACCCACACAGTCCTCCTACCAGCAAAGTTTCTTGACCCAGTTTAGAGAAAAAACGGTCGTTAAAAACGTGGAAGAAATTGCACTTTTCAACGTAGAAAATGAAACGGTTTATCTCTACACTTTTAAGGGAGAAAAATTTCGTTTGCTCAAAAAAATGGACTACCTCGAATCGGTTTGTGACCCTATTTTATTTTACCGCATCAACCGCCAAATGCTGGTTCATCGGACGGCTATTGTGTCCTTTGAGCCTTATTTTAATCGAAAAATTGTCTTACATCTCAAAATTAAAATTAAGAACGACCCGATTGTTAGTCGCTTGAAAGTGAGTTCTTTTAAGGAATGGTTGGAGCAGTAAAGAGCAGGTAAATTCAATCATTTTCCACCCGTTCAATTCACTTTCCAATTTGTTCAGTTCACTTTACTTCCCAGTTTTAGGGCTAAAAATTGGTGCTTATTTGTAGTAAGTTCTAAAACAACATCACAAAAAATAGCCGCTAATTCCTTTTGAGTAGCAGAGCGGTTCGTCTAATTCCGCCTAGTTCTACCTGCTATTTTTTAAAAGTTTTAGCCTGCAAAATCAACTTTTTCAAAATAAAAGCACCAGCAAAATGAAGTGTATTTCAAAAATTATCATCACCTGCTACCTTTTGCTCACCACCTTACATTTAGCAACTGCCCAAGTGGGCATTAATTCCGACAATAGCGACCCCGATGCCTCCGCTATGCTCGACGTGAGTAGTACCGATAAAGGCTTATTGATTCCCCGAATGGACAGTACCAGTCGGCAAAGTATTAGTGAACCAGCCAATGGCTTACTGGTCTTCGATACCGATTTTAGTTCCTTTTGGTATTACATCAATACCACTTGGCTCAATCTTAAACAAACCCTAAGTTTTGCCGACGACAGCTTGACCATTTCGAATGGTAATTCGGTCGATTTATCGAGCCTAAAGCACTTGGATAGTACGGGATTGACATTGAAAGTAGAAGGTGAAGAAATAGTCTTAGATGTCGCGCTCACCAGCCAAGCGGGTTCATCCCTTGGAAGTCCGCTTTGGCAGTCGTTTACCGCCAATAATACGGGCTATTTATACGAGTTGGAAGCTAGATTTGAAAGGTCAATCGGTGATGTAACTGATTTCTCTTTTGACGGAGGAAAAATTAGTATTTACGAAGGAGAAGGCACCGACGGAACGCTCTTAGCCGAAATGGAATTAAGCAGTATGGATACTGGCTGGAAAACCTTTGATTTTTCTGCCGATTCCATAGCATTGACCAGCGGCAATTCGTACACTTTTTCCATCGAAGATACGGCGGATGGTAGTTTTGAACTAGCCTCTAATGCTTCTAATGCGTATGCGGATGGCATCAGTAGTGGTAATATTTCCGACGATTTGCTTTTTCGGATTTATACGACCCTCCCAATCACTTTTGAGGACAACATCATCGATATTAATACTAATGATATTACTGATGCCAGTATCAATTTATCCCTGATTGATACCCTGCATTTTACTGATGGCTCCTACCTAAGTACGGGAACGGCACTGCAAGATGCCGATGGGGACACCAAAATCCAAGTTGAGGAGAGTAATAATGAAGATATTATTCGCTTTGATTTAGGGGGTACAGAATTTATGCGTTTGGACGGTGGTCGCATTGAAGTAACCAATACGGGTCAATCCGTTTTTCTGGGCGAAGGTGCAGGCGCGAATGATAATTTTTCGGATAATGAAAATATTTTCGTTGGCTATAATGCGGGTTATGGTAATACGACGGGCGAAGGGAACATCAGCATAGGCTACCATGCAGGGTACGAAAATTCAACGGGGAGTGGTAACGTTTTTATCGGCTATAATGCGGGCTATGATGAAACAGGAAGTAGTAAATTATACATAGAAAGTGGCACATCCATCTCTCCACTTATCTATGGCGATTTTGAAAATGACTACCTCCAAATTAATGGTATTTTAAGTATTTATGGCAATTATTCTTTTCCAACTTTAGACGGAAATACCAATCAAATACTAACCACCGATGGAAATGGCACCTTAGCTTGGACAGATATGGGGGCTACTGTTTCCGCTAATACTATCTCTGATTCCGATGGAGATACCAGAATACAAGTAGAAGAAACGAGTGGTGAAAATATCATCCGATTTGACATAGCAGGTACAGAATTTATGAAATTGGATAGCGGTCGAATTGAAATCACCAATACTGGAAGTTCCGTTTTTATCGGACAAAATGCTGGGGATAATGATAACTACGACGATAATCGCAATGTATTTTTGGGCTTTAATGCAGGGCGATACAACACCTCTGGTAGTTGGAATGTATTCTCTGGTTATGAAGCAGGCGAAACCAACTCCACAGGTAAAGAAAACGTATTCACAGGTTATAGAGCAGGATTTTCCAATGAAACGGGGGAGAATAATGTTTTCATGGGTTATAATGCTGGATACTCAACAAAAGATGGTGTAGAAAATTTAATCTTGGGGGATAATGCAGGTTATGAAAATGAGTCAGGCTCCAATAATGTTTATTTAGGGTATCAATCTGGATACAATAATCAAACGGGTGCTAATAATATTTATATTGGTAATCAGGCAGGATTTAGTAATACATCAGGTAGCAACGAATTGTACATTGACAACAGTAGTACTACTTTACCGCTGATTTACGGCGATTTTTCCAATGATGTTTTGGAATTCAATGGGGATGTAGGCATTGGCACAACGCCAACCAACGGTAAATTAGAAATCAACGGAGCAATCGAAAAAGATTTGATAGATTACACTTATGTCAATAATACGAATAATGACGTGGTGCATATTGGATATACGGTTACTGACCGAGAGATTTCAATTTATGCCTCTGACCGAATAGTTGGAAAATATGTTATCTCCTTATCCGATGAACGTATCAAAGACATTAAAGGCATTAGCGACAGCAAAAAAGATTTAGCCATTTTAAATCAAATTCAAATCACCGACTACGAATTTATTGACAAAATCCGTGAAGGCAATACCCGACAAAAGAAAGTTATCGCTCAACAGATTGCCGAAGTTTTTCCCCAAGCGGTAGAAAAGGAAATCACCGAAATCGTTCCCGATATTTATCAAACGGCGGAAATGGATGAAAAAGGTTGGGTTACTTTTAATGGGGAATGGAAAATGGAAAATGGAGCATTAGCGGTTGGTGAGAAAGTTCAAATCTTCTTTGAAGGCAAAAGGGAACTATTGGAAGTTTTAGAAATCAAAGGCAATACCTTTCGTGTAAAACCGTCCATCGTCCACCGTCAGCCGTCCACTGTCTTCGTTTACGGTCGTCAAGTTCACGATTTCCATACCGTTGATTATCAAGCTATTGCCATGTTAAATGTGAGTGCTACCCAGCAATTGGCCAAAGAAAATGAAGCCTTGAAAGAGCGAATGACTACGTTAGAACAGGAAAATAGTCAACTTCAAGCACAGGTCAATAAAATCAATCAATTAGAACAACAAAACGTTGCAATGAAAGCCATGATGGAAAGGATTCAAGTACAGTTAAATCGTTCAGCGAAGACCAGTATCCCATTTAGTAAGTAACAAATGGTAGGTGGCTTTAGCAAGTCCGTTCAATCCACCCCTCATCTTGTTCAATTCACTGGTATTTATTCATCTACTGGCTACTAATTCTTAGACTTTTGTAGAGAACAAAAGAAATTACCTACACTAAAGTATTACTGAAAAAATCAATCATTTCAACAATCACCTTTAAAATAATTTAACATGAAAATCACCCTAATCAGTTATCTGCTATTTTTTGCTTTAAGCATAAATGCACAATCCCAATCCCCCGCTGGTATTTGGAATACTGGAAAAGACAACACCAAAATTGAAATCACCGAAACCAACGGTGTTTACACAGGTAAAATTCTTTCTTCGGATAACGCCAAAGCCAAAATAGGCAAGCAATTACTTAAAGACATTCAATCCGTGGACGGAGAATGGAAAGGAAAATTATTTGCTGCTAAAAGAGGAAAATGGATGGATGCGGTGCTAGAAGCCAAGGGTAAGGTACTACAAATTACCGTAAAGAAAGGCTTGATGAGTAAAACCATCGAATGGGCGGGAGAGAAAACTTAGTTAAACCATCAAACAACTACTTTTCCTACCCCTTAAACAAACACTAAAATGCAACGCACCCTAAAATACGGAACAGCCATACTATTACTACTGTGGAATGGTTCGATTCTAGCCCAAGATTTTGAACTCTTCAAAATTCAGTCGGCTTACTATCTACAGCAAGCCATCGAAGAGTCGTCCGTAGATGGAAAAATTGGCTTTTGGGAATGGAGCGGACAACTCGCCATTCCACAACTTTTAAAAAGTAAAAAAACAATACTTATTCATAGTTTAGGATACAGCAATTTGAGCGTCGAAACGGAAGGTACCTTTATGAATACGGTCGAGGAAGCTACCAAACATTATCACACTATCTCCTACAATTTGAGTTTGGTAAAAATAGTCAATCCCAAATGGCGACTACTGTTTAACCTAAGCCCAACGCTCGCCTCGGATTTTACCGAATCCCTAAACGAGGAGGACTTATTGTTTCAAGCAAGTGCGATAGCGATGAAAACCCAAAGCAGCCAATTTAAGTATGGTTTTGGACTCGTCTATACGACCCGCTTTGGGCGGCAACTAATTCTTCCATCGGGAATGATTCAATATACAACCGAAAAAATGGCTTTGGATTTCCTACTGCCCAATGGGTTATCTGTACTATTTAATACGCACCAAGCAGTTAATTTTGGTTTGGAAGCTACCTTGGACGGCGGCTTGTTCAACAATAATAGTGACATTCAAAACGTCAACGCTATCATTGATGAAGCAGGGTATAGTCGTCTAAATATAGGACCAGCCATTACCATTAGACTGAAAGACGCCCTTAAAATTCATCTGACCGGAGGAATGGCAGTCGGCAGAAGATTAGATTTTATTGATACAACGGAGGCAACCCTTGACAGAACACCAGAAAATGGTCCATTTTTTAGAGTAGGATTTTCTTTTAGTCCTAAAGGGAAAATCTAATAGCGGAGTTGTGTAAAAGGATATAAATAGACTAAAATTGAATGCGTAATTAAAAAAATGGTTTGATTGTTAAAATTGTTTGATTGTTAGCGTAACACTTTGCAGTACAACAATCTAACCATCAGACAATCAAACAATCATTCCCAAGTGTACCATAGATTTACATGTTTAATTATTTAGGTATAAATACTTTCTACACAACCCCAAGTACCTTACAA
>JBCCQK010000172.1:0-14546 GCA_039024375.1 Bacteroidota bacterium | reverse complement strand
GAAAATACTCCTAAACCATTATTACCCGTTGGTGATAAGCCAATTATCGAACATAATATTGACCGATTAAAGGACTACGGTATCAGTAATATAACGCTATCCATTAATTATTTAGGGGAACAATTGGTTTCATATTTTGGAGATGGTAGTCAAAAAGACCTAAACATTAGGTATGTCGAAGAAACCAGGCCTTTGGGAACAATGGGTTCCGTAACATTACTAGATGAGGTATATAACGACTATATCTTGGTCATGAATTCGGATTTACTTACGACTATAGATTTCGAATCTTTATTCAAAGACTTAATAGAAAAGGAGGGAGATATGATAATCGCCACAACTCCTTACAAGGTAAAAGTACCCTATGGAGTCATTGAAACTTCGGGGGATGAAATTTTACAACTTACAGAAAAACCCACCTATACCTACTATTCCAACGCAGGAATATATATTTTCAAAAAGGAATATCTAGAGCGCATACCTAAAAATCAACATTTCAACGCTAATGAGTTAATGGAGTTATTGATTGCCGAAAAGAAAAGAGTACTCCATTTTCCCATTTTGGGCTATTGGTTGGACATTGGCAAACCAAATGATTACGAAAAAGCTCAGACAGACATTAAACATTTGCAACTTTGATGAATATCTTGATTACCATTTGCGCTAGAGGGGGGTCCAAGGGAGTACCAAACAAAAATATTCGGCCACTCAACGGGATTCCGTTAATCGGTTACTCTATCAAAACTGCTCAAAAATTAGTTGAGGTACTGCCGGATATTAATTTTGACTTACAGCTATCGACGGACTCCGATAAAATAATTACAACGGCTGCAGAACTAGGACTAGCTACTACTTATAAACGCCCTGATAAGTTAGCTACCGACACAGCGGGGAAAATTGGGGCAATTGCAGATGTAGTTCATTTCGCCGAAAAGAATAAAAAAGTTATTTACGATTTTGTGCTCGATTTGGATGCAACGGCACCCCTACGCACGGTAGAGGATTTAGTTGGCGCCTATCATACTATTTTATCCAATGAAAATGCGCTGAATCTTTTTTCAGTTAGCGAAGCTCATCGAAACCCCTATTTTAACATGGTGGAAATCGATAAAAATGGATTTGCCACGTTGGTAAAACAGCCTGATAGCAGCGTTCTTTCGAGACAGAAAGCCCCGAAAGTATACGATATGAATGCTTCTTTCTATTACTATCGGCGTTCATTTTTCACCAATGGCCACCAATCTGCTATAACCGACAAGAGCATTGCCTATTTACTAAAACATATTTGCTTTGATATTGACAACTTGCTAGATTTTGAGTTGATGGAATTCTTAGTCGGAAGCAATAAACTAGATTTTACGCTTTGGTAGGTTTGATTATTGGTCTAGGGTCTATCGCTCGACAACACGTTGCAGCTATTCGAGAACTAGACAAAGAGATAGTGCTATATGCACTCCGCTCTTCCAAAACTGGTTCCAAAGTTGAAGGAGTCTCCAATGTTTACAATCTTGATACTGCGAGGCAAATCAACCCCAACTTCGTCATCATCAGTAATCCAACCTCCCTTCATTTTTCAACTATTAACCAGCTAGTTGATTGGAATACTCCTCTTTTTATTGAAAAACCAGTTCTCGATTCCCTCAAGAATAGTTCTACACTTAGCCAACAACTTGCGGAGGCAAAAACAAAAACCTACGTTGGCTGTAATCTACGATTTTTGGAATGCCTAGTTTTCCTAAAAGATTTTGTCAAAAATAAAAGAAACCGCATCAACGAAGTAAATATTTATTGCGGTTCTCACCTTCCATCGTGGAGACCCAATACGGATTTTCGTCAATCTTACAGTGCCCGACCAGAATTAGGAGGTGGAGTACATTTAGACTGTATTCACGAATTAGATTATGCTTACTGGATTTTCGGAAGGCCTACGAATGTACAATCTATCAAACGTTCTACTTCTACCTTGGAAATTCCAGCCATAGATTACGCAAATTATAACTTAGGCTACGATAATTTTTGTGTAAACGTCACTTTAAATTATTTCCGTAAGGACTACAAAAGAACAGTGGAGGTTTTACTGGACGAACAAACTATCGAGGTAAATCTTGCTACCAATAGCATAATTGACCATCAAGGAAATTGCCTATTCAAAAGTTCAAACAATATTCTGAATACCTATCGCCTACAAATGGCTTACTTTCTGAACTTTATCAAAAATCCATCTGCTCAATCTCTTAACCCAATCGAGCAGGGGATTGATGTACTTAGAATTTGCTTAAATGAATAGTTTAAAAGGAAAAAAAATCATCGTGACTGGCGGAAGTGGATTATTGGGACGAGCAATGATTGAAGATATAAAAACCTCCGATGGCCATCCAATTAATTTAGATTTGCAGCCACACGGTTCGGAAGACACTTTCTACCAAGTAGATGCTACCGACCAAGCTGCCATAGAAGAGGCTTTCAAAAAAATAAAAGTAACCTTTGGTCGAATTGATGGCTTGGTCAACAATGCTTATCCAAGAACCAAAGATTGGGGCACTGACTTCGAAGAGGATGTACATCTAAAGTCGTGGAGAGCTAACGTTGATTTACAACTCAACAGTTACGTTGCCTGCTGTCAAGCCATTATTCCCTACTTCAAGGAACAGCAGAATGGTTCCATTGTAAATATTGCCTCTATTTATGGAGTTGTTGGCAATGATTTCACAATTTACGAAGGAACCAACTTAAAGACAGCAGCGCCTTACTCCGCCATTAAAGGAGGTTTAATTAACTTTTCGAGATACTTAGCTTCTCGGCTAGGACCGTTTAATATAAGGGTCAATTGCGTATCTCCCGGAGGAATATTTGACCATCAGCCCGAAATCTTTGTAAAAAATTATGAACACAAAGTCCCTATGAAAAGGATGGGAACACCCGATGATATTGCGCCTCCCGTCACTTTCCTGTTATCTGACGGTGCCAAGTACATCACTGGCCAAAATTTACTAGTAGATGGAGGTTGGACTTGTATTTAGATTTTGGGGTACTGAAAGTGTTTACAACAAAAATTAATATCAATTTATAACCTAATTCCTAATTTAGGCGTAACAGACTGATATTGAAATAATACAGTAATTTTGAATTGACTCTAGTTAAGACGAAAAAATAAATCTTATGGGAAAAAAAGTTTTCTGGTGTACTAACTGCTTAAATATGAGTACTCGACCTCGCATTAAATTCGACCATCGCGGTTGGTGTAACGCCTGCCAGTGGATGGAGGAAAAAAAGCAAAAGGTGGATTGGGGCAAACGAAAAGAAGAACTACACCAATTGGTGGATAAGTACAGAAACAATGAAAGTGGTTTTGATTGTATCGTTCCTGTAAGTGGCGGAAAGGACGGGTCCTACGTGGCATATATGCTAAAACATGAGTTCGGTATGAATCCACTAGCTGTTACCGTTCGACCTGCTTTGGAATTAGAATTAGGTTCCGAAAACCTTAAAAACTTTATCAATTCTGGTTACGACCATATCCACGTTAGCCCAAATGCCAAGGTAATGCGCATTTTGAATAAATATGGGTTCATTGAAAAAGGATTTCCTTACTACGGCTGGCTAACGGCCATCTTAACCAGTGTCATTAGAACGGCCGCCAATTACAAAATTCCTTTAATTTTTTACGGAGAGGACGGAGAAGTCGAATACGGTGGCAGTACGGAAACTAAAAATAAGTCGCTATTTACCGTCGAATATATGAAGCGGGTTTATCTCGAAGGCGGTTATGATAAAGTATTGAAAATTGCCAAAGATAAATATGGTTTGACTGATTCAGAACTATATTTTTGGAAATTTCCTGACTTAGATGAAGAGTCGAATATGTATTTTACTCACTGGTCGTACTTTGAAGCGTGGGATTCCTACCGTAATTATGTAATTGCTAAAGAACATTGTGGCCTAAAAGAACGAGAAGATACCAACGAAGGTACTTTTACGAACTTTGCCCAAAATGACCAAGCACTTTACGCCCTACACGCTTATTTAATGTACCTCAAATTCGGATTCGGTAGAGCTACACAAGATGCGGGCATTGAAATCAGAAGAGGGGCTATGCAACGAGAACAGGCGCTCAACTTGGTTCGCTTGTATGATAACCAATATCCAGAGGTTTATGAGCAACTTTATTTGGACTATTACGAAATGACCATGGATGAATTTCAAGCAGTTTTAGATAAGTGGGTCAATCGAGATTTATTTGAGAAAATTGATGGAAGATGGTCACCCAAGTTTATCGTTGGTGAGCCTTTTACTATCCCAGATAAGAAAGTAACCAACAGCGTTGCCTAAATAATATGACATCTACCATGAAGATTGCAATTATCGACTACGGAATGGGAAACATATATTCCCTCAAAGCAGCCATCAAAAAAATTGAACCCGAAGCAGAGATTTATTACACGAATGATGCAGATGAAATCCGTGCTTGTGACCGGATATTTCTCCCTGGGGTCGGTAATTTCACGGTGGCCATGGAGAAAATTAGAGGCTTACATCTTCACCAAATCTTGGACGAAGTAGTCAAGAAAGACAAAAAACCCATTATGGGTATTTGCTTAGGTATGCAATTACTTTTTGAACGTGGTGTGGAAGGTGGAGATACCGAAGGCTTAGGGTTTATCAAAGGAACTGTGAATAAATTCTCCGATAAACTACCCGTGAAAATTCCACATATGGGATTCAATGAAGTGAAAGTGGAAGGACAAACATCAATTTTTCAAAACGTCAACTACTTTGATTTCTATTTTGTACATTCTTTTCGAGTGAAATCATTAGAGCAGACCGTCGATAGCTACGGGGAATGTAATTACGGGGAATCCTTCATTGCAACGGTAGAATATGATAATATAGTTGGCACACAGTTTCATCCCGAAAAAAGCCAAGGGAGTGGCCTACGGCTATTAGAGAATTTTTTAAAACAGACCCCAAAAGATAGTTTGGCGCCCGCCACTACGTTGGAAAAAAGTAACGCCTGACTATGGTAAAGAAAAGACTTATTTACGTTTTGCTCTACAAAAATGGGAAATTTTGCCTAAGCAGAAATTTCCGAAAACAATACATCGGTGATAAAAAGTGGTTATTCAACAACTATAATTTTGGCTACGTTTCCAAATATATAGACGAGCTGGTTATCCTAAACGTAGAAGACGAACGAAGCGATATTAGTCGGTTTCGAGAAAACGTAGAGTTTGTTTTAAATAATGTTTTCGTTCCCGTTGCGCTCGGTGGGGGAATCGACTCCTTTGAAAAAGCTCAATCCTACTTTGATTTCGGTGCGGATAAGATAATCGTTAATACAGCGCTTCACGACAACCCCGAATTGGTCAATACGATTGCTAATGTGTATGGTAAACAAGCGGTGATAGCTTCCATTGATTTTAAAGATGATAAACCTTACATCAAAAATGGAACGCAAATGCTCGATTGCTCCCTTTCGACTTATTTGCACAGAGTGCAGCAATTAGCCGTTGGTGAAATCATGCTAAATTCAATTAATAAAGATGGCACTGGTTTTGGATTCGATGTGGACTTTATAAAACAACTCATTCCCGAAATTAAAGTCCCGTTAATCATTTCAGGAGGGGCGGGACACAAGAATCATTTTCTGGAAGTAGCTAATTTAGATGGCGTAGAAGCCTTTTCTACGGCCAATTTACTCAATTTTATTGGAGAAGCCCTTCCCAATTCTCGTAAGCATCTCTTAGCCAATCAAGTTCCATTAGGCAATTTTGATGTAAGTTATAAATAATCAATAGCTTTCCTACCTTTTCCCACCATTCACTTTTAATCCCCTTAGATGAAAGTACTCTTCAATGGATTTTACGCAAACATGGCTTCTGTCTATGCTATTCAATTGGAACTACTTAGACAGGAAATAGATAAAGGAAATGAAGTTTATACCTTAGATTGTCATTCGACAATCCCCTCTTGTGTAGCTAATAATTATCACCAAGTCTTAAAATGTGCAAGATGCCAAGAACGAAATGATACTTTTAACAAAATAGCGGGAAAAGGGAAAATAAAAAAGTTGGCCATGCGGTCTTTTGCCGAAATGTCAAACTTAGACTTACCAAAATTTGAAACCTTTGAACAGTTAATTGATTATCACTACGATGGCATTCAAATTGGACAAGGTGTAGCTTCTTCAGTCATTAGCAGGTTGGGAAACTTTAGAATTGACGGAGATAAATACCAAAAACTAATCGAGACTAAATTAAGGTCGGCCATTTATATTTATCTAAACTACAAATACTACTTAGAAAAGCACCAATTCGACGCCTTGTACGTGTATAATGGCCGCGCATTACAAGACAGGCCGATTATCCAATTGGCAGAAAAACGAAATGTAAACTATTACACTTTTGTAAACGGTGCTAATTTGACCAAATACCGATTGTATCCTAACTCTTATATTCACGATTATGCGACGATTCAGCAAGAAATCGTTGACGAATGGGAAAGAGAACCCGACCTAAAAAAGAAAATAGCGGTTGCAGAAACTTTTTTTGACCAAAATAAAATGGGCGTCAACAAAGATATTCCACAATATGTAAAAAATCCCGTCAGCAATCTTTTACCCGAAAATTTCGACCAAAACAAAGTTAATATAACCATTTACAATAGTTCCGAACACGAACGTTGGGTTTTTCGAAGCTGGGGTAACACACTCTATAATTACCAAAACGACGCTATTAAATCCATTGCCAATGCTTTCACGGACCATCCAAACGTACACTTTTACTTACGAGCGCACCCTAACCTATCTAATGTCTCTAATGAGCAAGTAGATGAAATACTCAACCTCGACCTTCCTAACCTAACCGTCATTCCACCTAAATCGGCCATCAATTCCTATACTTTACTGGGCCAAAGTGACAAAATAATATCCTTCGGTTCAACCATCGGTATCGAAGCCACTTACTGGGGTATCCCTTCCATTTTATACGGAAAAGGTACTTACGATATTGTCGATTACGCCTACTTACCCAATAGTTTAGACGAACTCAAATCTCTTATATTAGATACTGATTTACCACCAAAACCAAAAATCAACGCTATTAAAGCGGGTTATCATATGAAAAATAATGGTGTTGACTTACAACTAGCGAGTGTGGCTACGATTAAGAACACTAGGTTTGAAGGTAAAGAATTGAGTATGTATAGTGCTAAGCAAAGTACTTATTTATTTTCCTATTTACCTAAAATCGCAACTTGGCTAAGGTTAAAAGCTGAATATAAAAACATAGACTTCCTTTATTAGACATTTTCAAATTAATTTTTAACAAATATAACTTGTACTTTTCCTTGAGATGGACATCGAGTCCATCTCAAGGAATGGGCACGCACAATTTAGTTAATTTCTAATATGAAAATGTCTATTAAAGATCTCATGCACTGCTCTTTCCAGAAAAAACTTTCCCTAAACTTTTCCCCATTTCAATCGTAAATACTCAGGTGAAACAGTCAATATCCAATTAAATTATAACTATGACGCTCAAATTCGCCATCATCGGTTGCGGTAGAATTGCCCAACGCCATGCCAAGCACATTCAAACTTTTGGTCACCTACAAGCGGTTTGCGATGTAGATTTCACTAAAGCAGAAGCGCTTGCGAATGAATATGGAGCAAAAGCCTATCAGCAAATTGAAGACCTACTTTCTAAGGAAAAGGAAGTAGATGTGGTCGCCATCTGTACGCCAAACGGTTTACACGCCCAACATTCCATTAAAGCCTTAAATGCAGGTTTCCATGTGCTTTGCGAGAAACCGATGGCGATTAATGTTCACGATTGTGGAGAGATGATAAAGGCGGCAGAAAAAGCCAATAAACGTTTGTTCGTTATCAAACAAAATCGGTTCAACCCGCCCGTAGCCAAAATCAAGGAGCTAATTGACGAAGGAAAACTAGGTAAATTATATTCGGTTCAGTTGAGTTGTTTTTGGAATCGAAACTTTGATTATTATAAAAATTCTTGGAAAGGAACGAAAGAGTTAGACGGCGGCACCCTATTTACCCAATTTAGTCATTTCGTAGATTTATTGTATTGGTTAATCGGAGATGTGAAAACGGTGCAAGCCATCCGTGCGAATTTCGGTCATCAGGGAATTGCTGAATTTGACGACTGCGGTGTGGTGGCGCTAGAATTTTATAATGGTGCGCTTGGAACTATCAATTATACGGTCAATAGCTACGGTAAAAATATGGAAGGGTCGTTGACCATTTTTGGAGAGAAAGGAACGGTAAAAATTGGTGGACAATATCTGAACGAGTTAGAATATCAGAATATCGAAGGTATTGAAATTAAAAATTTACCCAAAGGAAATACGGCCAACAATTATGGCACCTACGTTGGGTCGATGTCTAACCACGATAAAGTGTACGAAAATGTAGTAGATGTTCTTGTCAATGGTGGAAGTATCTCGGCAAACGGCTTTGAGGGACTAAAAACGGTGGAAATCATTGATAAGATTTACAACGCTGCGCCTTTCATTGCGCCTCCTTTGACTTCAGTAAAAAATAGTCTACATCCCAAAGAAAAAAGCTTACTAAATTGAGTAAAGTCCCCAATAGAATATATCAAGCAACTATCCGAGCCGTAGATTTTGGAGAAAATTGTACGGTTGTCGAACCTGTTAATCTATACGAATGTCAGATTGGAAATGGTACTTTTATTGGTCCATTTGTAGAAATCCAAAAAGGAGTTCAAATTGGTGGCCACTGTAAAATTCAATCGCATACGTTTATATGTGAGTTAGTGACCATTGGAAATAATTGCTTCATTGGACACGGTGTAATGTTCATTAATGACCTTTTTCAAAATGGTGGTCCTGCGGGCGGTGATACGTCAAAGTGGTTACCTACTCAAATTGGGAATAATGTATCTATTGGCTCCAATGCAACCATTTTACCCGTAAAAATTGCGGACAATACCGTTATTGGTGCTGGTGCCGTAGTGACCAAAGACATCCTCGAAGCGGGAGTCTATGCAGGAAACCCCGCCAGAAAACTAAAGTCCTTATGAATCGACCACGTTAAGCGGAGAAAAATATAGTACCTACCCTCTAAATTTTAAAACAATAGGAAATGAAGATACCATTCGTTGATTTAAAAGCTCAATACCAATCCATCAAATCGGATATTGATACCGCTATCGCCAATGTCATCCAAGACACTGCGTTTATCAGAGGTAAATACGTCAGCGAGTTTGAGGCAGCATTTGCCGACTTTTTGGGCGTAAAAGAGGTCGTTAGTTGTGCGAACGGAACGGACAGCTTAGAAATTTTACTTAGGGCTTGGGGTATTGGGCCTGGCGATGAAGTAATCGTGCCAGCGATGACCTGGATTTCTACTGCCGAAACCGTTAGTTATTTAGGGGCAACCCCCGTTTTTGTTGATGCACACCCGAAATATTTCACCATTGATGTGAATAAAATCGAAGAAAAGATTACCGAAAAAACAAAAGCTATTATTCCCGTTCACCTGTATGGCTTATCCGCAGAAATGGACAAGATTATGGAATTAGCAATAAAATATGACTTAAAGGTTTTAGAAGACTCGGCACAGGCCCACGGTGCAACCTACAAAGAACAAACTATTGGCACCATTGGTCATGCAGGGTCTTTCAGTTTTTTTCCAAGTAAAAACTTAGGGGCTTATGGCGATGCAGGAGCTATCGTAACCAACGATAAGGAGTTAGCAGAACACTGCAGAATGATTGCCCATCACGGTCAGAAAGCTAAACACGACCACCAAGTGATTGGTAAAAATAGTCGTTTAGATGGATTACAAGCAGCTATTTTATCGGCAAAACTTCCCTATCTTGAAAGTTGGACCGAAGCGCGTATTCGTAATGCTGCTGCAATGAAAAATGCATTATATGAAACTGATTTGGTTCTACCCGAATATCCTGATTATGCTCGGCACGTTTTCCATCTTTTTGTCGTACGAACAAAAGAACGAATGCAGATGATTGAATTTTTAAAGGATAAGGGGATTGCCAACGCCATTCATTACCCTACTCCGTTACCATTTACGCCCGTCTATACATCAGAAGTCAATTCAAAGGCGAACTTTCCAGTAGCTGCTCAACTTCAAGGTGAAATACTATCGTTACCAATGTTTCCAGAACTAAGCGATGCGCAAATACAGTACATTGCGGAAGCGATAAAAGAGTTTTCTTGCACCAACGTTGTTTCGTAAAATAAGTCCAAGGGTTTAAGACGGGAAATCAACTGCCACCATTTGCCAATAAAATACAGTAAATAGCCTCCTATGATAAAATTTTTGAAACTATCGGGAATTTATCGACACTTTTTTCCGACTATTTATCAATCGTATATTCCCAATCACGAATCTTTAAATTACGAAGCGCATTACCGTAGCTTGATGCAATTAAAAATTGCGGAATTCGATAGCTATAAGACCAATTTAGAGTTGTTGGGAGGCTACGAATGTGTTGAGATAGTGATGAATGATGAACGATTGCAGAAAAAATGGGCAGCCGAAAATAAGCTAAAGTACAACGAAAGTAACTGGAAAAAAGAAATCGCAATCGCACAAATCCGACAATTTCAGCCTAACATTTTATTGGATAGTGCAAGGGTTTTTGATAGTAAGGATAGAAATAAATTGCGAAAAGAACTAAATTTTGACGCTGTCCTAAGCTGGGATGGTGTTCCATTTTCCAACCCTAAGGACGTCATTGACGTGGATTTAGTTTTAACTTGTATTCCTTCTATCGTCAAAAAATACAATAAACAAGGAACTGACGCAGCTTTATTACCCTTCTCTTTTGACCATACTATCCTTGAAGCATTTGATGGCCAACTTAAATATAATGTCTCTTTTTGTGGCTCAATGATGGGAAAGTACCATCAAATGCGCTCGGAAGTAATCGAGCATCTGATTAATAATAAAGTAGACATTGACCTATTTATTGGTAATCTCGGTCTCAAAGAAGATTGGTTCTCAAGAGCGCAACTGAGAGAGTTGGCCAAACTGAATATCGGACAATTCTTAAAGCTAACTAAATTTCAAAGTAGGAATCTAGGTAATGTCTTTGGCATAGAAATGTACAAAACGCTTGCTGCTTCTAAAATGACGCTGAATGTACACGCTACAAACGTCCACGAAGCTGGCAATATGCGTTTAATCGAAGCCGTTGGAGCGGGTACTTGTCTAGTAACCGATTGGAAAGCTAATATTAAAGACTACTTTATACCAGATAAAGAAATTGTTACTTTTAAAACAAAAGAAGAGGCTTTGGAGAAGATAAACTATCTGCTGGCACATGAGGAAGAAAGAGCAGCTATCGCCAAAGCGGGACAAGTAAAAGTTCTAGCCGAATACACAGATTTGAATAGAATGAAATTATTGCATCAATTAATGGAAACTATTCGGACAAAGAAATCTATTTCCGTTTAGAAGATACAGACGTGATAAAACTACTTGAGCTATTACTCCTATCAAGTTACTAAAAATTGATAGGAGTAATTTTGTTTATGACAATCTTCAACAATCGTCTAGACTGCCTCACCGCCATTTATAAACTTTATGTCTTACTTATTAAAATCTCTCATTCCTACTTTTTTACAACAAACCTATAATAAAATAAGGAACAAAGGCGTCCAATGGCACGGTAACTACCCCACTTGGCAAGCCGCCGCCCAACGCTGCGACGGCTACGACAGCGACGCCATCTTCGAAAAAGTGAAAAAC
Organism: Bacteroidota bacterium; assembly: GCA_039024375.1. GTDB lineage: Bacteria > Bacteroidota > Bacteroidia > Chitinophagales > Saprospiraceae > JAFMDF01. The sequence continues at coordinate 2,788 of JBCCQK010000172.1, read as the reverse complement.
GCCGCATTAGCAGTAAAGGCAGGTAAGGCTTTATACGAACGAGATTCCGTTCTATTCCACGAACCGAGCTATTCTTGGGAACTCATTGCCAATTTATTGAAAATTGCCCAAGAAAACGATGGAAAATTATGCGTGTTAGATTTCGGCGGCGCTTTTGGTAGCAGCTATTTTCAGAATAAAAAATACTTCGAATCCGTTAAAGACCTCACGTGGTGCGTTGTGGAGCAAGCGCATTTTGTTGATTTTGGTAAAAAAGAATTGGCCACTGACCAATTGAAATTTTATCATACCATCAAAGAGGTGACCCAAAACCATCAACCTGATGTACTACTTCTTTTAAGTGTGTTACAGTACTTAGAAAACCCGTCGGATTGGATAAGTCAGTTTTTAGCCACCAATATTTCTAACATTTTAGTAGATAGAACGGCCTTTGTAGAAGGAGCAAAAGACAGAATTACTATCCAACAAATTCCAGCAAGTATTTATAAAGCCTCCTATCCAGCGTGGTTCTTCAATGAAACTAGTTTCATAAAGAAATTCACAGACAGATATGACTTGGTAGCGCAATCGGACAGCGATGTAACTAAACCTATTTTTTTGGGTTTAAAAAAAGGATATTGGCAAAACTTTGTTTTCAAAGTAAAGCAATAATAATTGAGTATGAGTAAAGTGAACTATTTAAACCTCGGCTGTGGTCACCATTTTCACGATGATTGGACGAACGTCGATTTTTTATCCACCGGGCCGAACGTGATACAACATAATTTATTAAAAGGTATTCCCTTTGAGGATAATACGTTCGAGGTCGTCTATCACTCCCACGTTCTGGAACATTTTTCTCGAGTGGATGCGGTTGATTTTATTAAGGAATGTTACCGGGTATTGCAACCCAACGGTATTTTGCGGATTGCTATTCCCGATTTGGAACAGATTACGGATAACTACAAGCGGCTATTCAACGAGGGATTGGATAATTTAGAATCAGACAAGATTGCGGCCGACTATGAATGGATGATGTTGGAAATGTACGACCAAACGGTTCGAAATCAGTCGGGTGGGCAGATATTGGATTACCTTCGACAACCTACTTTACCCAATCCGAAGTTCGTAGAAAAAAGAATTGGTATCGAAGGTCGAGATATTCGAGAGAAATATTTGAACGACGAAAAGACGCTGAAAAAAGAAAAATTTCGTAAGAAAATTGAGAAGGTCGCTCGTATGATATTCGGTAAGCATTTTGACTATTACCGCATTGGTCGCCTGCGCCTCCACGGTGAAATTCACCAATGGATGTACGACCGCTACTCTTTAGCTCGATTGCTAAAAAGATGTGGCTTCGAGGAGATTACTCCACAGACAGCTGATTCTAGCGCTATCCCTAACTGGAAATCGTATGGGCTAGAATACACCGATGGTATAGTTCGCAAACCCGATTCTTTGTTTATGGAGGCAAGGAAGACAAGATAGGACAGGATGACAGGAGATTACAGGATGACAGCCTGCCTAACGGTAGTCAGGGATTTTTTGTAGGACATTCGCCCGTTTCATTCAATATAGGTCGTGTTCGACCCAGTAAACCTCATTCACCTCATAAACCCTATTAGCCTTATAAACCCCATCAACCCCTAAGAATTGCGCAATCTTCATGACGTATAACTTCTGCACTTTATTTAACTCCTTTTACCTCTCCCGTGGCCTTGTCACCTACGAATCGCTCATTCGGGCTGAACCCGATGCCCATCTGTACATCGTGACCTTCGACGATAAAGCCTTCGAAGTTTTAACCCAATTGAACCTGAAGCAAGCGACCTTAATTCCTCTGACAACCTTAGAAAAAGAAGTGCCCGAATTACTGGCCGTAAAAGCCGACCGTGGCTTTGGGGAATATTGCTGGACGTCCTCTTCCGTATCAACGCACTACATCATTCAAAAGTATAGACTCAACCAATGTACGTATATTGATGCAGATATGTACTTTTATCAAAGTCCAAAGATACTTTTAGAGGAAATTCCGTCTGAGTACTCTGCTATGATAACGGAGCATCGGTACGCGCCACATCATCAAAAGTTGGGCGAATTAAGGGGTCGCTATTGCGTGCAGTTCATGGTTTTTGATAATGATGAGCAAGGGATGAAAGTGCTGACTTGGTGGAAAGATGCTTGTTTGGATTGGTGTTACAATCGAATGGAAGATGGTAAATTTGGCGACCAAAAGTATTTGGATAGTTGGACGCAGGATTTTGCGGGGGTTTGGGAATTGCAACATTTGGGAGGTGGTGTAGCCCCTTGGAATATGGAGCAGTACGATTTTTTTGAACAGAACGGGCGAATTCAACTACGAGACAAGCAGTCCAAAAAAGAATATCCTCTAGTCTTTTTCCATTATCACGGATTGAAGTTTTTTGATAATGGTAAAGTGTATCCAAAAGGTCGCTATACCATTTCTGACGCCGCCAATTGCCTACTATTTGAGCCGTACATAGCCGCTTTGGAGGATGCCAAACGACGTATTCAAGCCATCGACGACAGCTTTGACCCACATGGTAGTAACACCGTCGTTCCGACTACGACATTCAACCAATTGAAGGGACAATTACACCACGTCAAACGGGCAGTTCAATCTGTTTTTCAGTAGGTTTGTGACTAGTGACTGGAAATTAGTGACTAGTGATTAGTCAGTATTACAGGTACTTTAAGATTTTGAATTTTAACTATTCAGAACCGAGAGTCACTCGCTCCGACAAAAAATTAAAATCATACTATGAGTAGTGTTTGACTTGGATTTTTG
>JBCCQK010000171.1:0-14572 GCA_039024375.1 Bacteroidota bacterium | reverse complement strand
GACCCAAGGCGACCAAAAGCTGTGCGCTTTAGTAAAACTCAACTTTTCTAGTAAAGACATGGCTAAGTTGATGGGTATTTCGGTGGAAAGTGTGCATACGACTCGCTACCGACTACGGAAAAAATTGAAGCTGTCCAGAGATGTTAATTTGACGGAATTTATTGCGCGTATTTGATAGCATAGAATAGAGAATAGAGACCATTTCATTGAGAGAATAGAGATATACAAAGAACCAACTTTGCCTACGAAAAACTTGAAAAATAAGAAAATTTACGAACAAAAAACAATTAGAAATCAGTACATGAAGTACCCTTATTTACTCCTCTTATGCTACTTAATGGGTGGAATAGTAGCTTGTCAATCCGTAAAAGAAAGTAGCTATACTAGAACAGAAGATTTTAACTTTGATTGGCAATTTCTGCTCAACGAAGAAGGAGATTTCTCCACTACGACGGTTGACGATGCCAATTGGCGCACTTTGAATTTACCCCACGATTGGAGTGTAGAAGCCCCTTTTGATTCCATCAACGGAGAAGGTTGTACCGCCTATTTACCGGGTGGTCTTGGTTGGTATCGCAAGCATTTTGTGACTAAAAAAGCCGATGACCAAAAGGTTTTTGTTCTTTTTGACGGTATTTATAATAACTCCGAAGTGTGGCTCAACGGCATCAAATTAGGCAACCGACCTTATGGATATGTACCATTTTACTTTGACCTGACACCTCATCTAGCCCCACAAGGACAAGATAATGTAATAGCCGTCAAAGTTGACCATACACGCTACGCCGATTCCCGTTGGTACACGGGTTCGGGTATTTATCGAAATGTACAACTCATCACCACCAGCAAGCTGCATATACCCATTTGGGGAACTTTTGTGAGCACTCCAGAGGTAACAACCGACCAAGCTACCGTTCAAATAGAAGTTAAACTACAAAATGACTTTGCAGAAAATCAAAACTTGACCTTGCAAACCGAAATTTTTGACCCATCGGGCAATAAGGTGGCTACTACGCAGTCTGAACTCACAGTAGCTGCCAATTCGTCGGAAATTATCCAACAACAACTAAAGTTAGGCAAGCCGTCACTTTGGGATATTGACCATCCACATTTGTATCAAGCCGTTAACACTATTGTGCAAGGAGACAAAAAAGTAGAAAATCATACTACTACTTTTGGTGTACGCTCTTTTCGTTTTGATGTCAACGAAGGCTTTTTTCTCAACGGTAAAAATCGAAAAATTAAAGGCGTTTGTTTGCACCACGATGCGGGCTTAGTGGGCGCTGCCGTTCCCAAAGGGGTCTGGAGAAGGCGATTTGAAACCTTAAAAGCGGGAGGCTGCAATGCCATTCGTATCGCACATAATCCAGGTTCGGAAGAGTTTTTAGGTTTATGCAACGAAATGGGGTTTTTGGTACAAGATGAATTTTTTGACGAATGGGACTATCCCAAAGATAAACGCTTGAATAAGTGGGAAACAAAAGTAGATTCCATTACCCAGGGCTACGGGCAGCATTTTCAAGCATGGGCAGAACGGGATTTAAAAACGACCGTTCTAGCCCATCGCAATCACCCTTCCATTATTCAATGGAGTATTGGCAATGAAATAGAATGGACTTACCCCCGTAATGCGGCCTCTACTGGCTTTTTTGACCCACAAGCAACGGGCAATTATTTCTGGACACAACCACCTAATTCTATTGAAAAAATACGAGAATTACAGCAAACCCTACCTCGCAAGGAATACGATATTGGTAAAACGGGACAAAAATTGGCCAAATGGACTAGAGAATTAGATACAACCCGACCTGTTATTGCCAATTGCATACTGCCATCTGCGAGCTACGAATCTGGTTTGGCGGATGCCTTAGACATCATCGGTTACAGCTACCGTCGGGTAATGTACGATTATGGCAAAAAAAACTATCCCGATTTACCATTGATGGGCACAGAAAGTCTCGGACATTACCACGAATGGAAGGCAATTAGAGAACGGCCCTTCGTTTCAGGTACTTTTTTGTGGACGGGAATTTCTTATTTAGGCGAGTCCAATGGACAGTGGCCTTCGAAGGCAGTCAACTCGGGTTTACTCGACTTAGCTGGATTTCCGCATCCTACTTACTATATGTACAAGACGATGTGGACGGACGAGCCACATATTTATATCACTTCGCAGACCCCCAATAAATCTTTGTTCAAACTTGACGAAAAGGGAGAACCCGTAGAGAAAAACCCGGGCAAATGGCAGCGCATGATTTGGGGCTGGCAAGATGTCAACGTACATTGGAATTATCGACCCGAAGAAATGGTCATAGTTGAGGTTTTGTCCAGTTGTGAGGAAGTAGAATTATTCCTAAACGATTTAAGTTTGGGGAAAAAACGGCTTGACCAATTTGATGACCATATTTATAAATGGGCAGTTCCTTTTGCAGCAGGAGAATTGACCGCCGTGGGTACTAAAGCGGGACAGGAGGTGCGTACCTCCATTAAAACTGCTACTACACCTACCAAAATTACCGTCCAACCAGATAAAAAGACTTTACAAGCGGATGGTTACGACGTAGCGCATTTGGTGGTACAACTAGTTGACCAAGCAGGTAACCCAGTTAAACATCAAAATCAAAAGGTTCATTTTGAATTGACGGATGGTATTAACTCTTTAGGCGTTGATACGGGAGCATCTAGTAATGTCCAACCTTTCCAAGCTAATCAACTTTTAACGGATAAAGGTAGAGCACTTTTGATTGTGCAAGCGGGACGAAAAGCAGCTAACGCCACCGTTACGGTTACTGGAGACGGGCTTGAGCCCGCACTAGTCAATTTGATTTTGAAATAAACTTTTTTGCATTAAAAGTTGACAAGATACATGAGTTAAAAAATTAACCTAAAAATATGTAATAAGTACTAGGACAGAATTAATTTATACTTCTTTTAGACAGGATTTCAGGATTGACATGATTATGATTAGCAAGAATTAAATCGTGTTAATCCTGAAATCCTGTCTAATAAGATATATGGTTAATTTTGTCCGATTAGATAATAAAAAACATAACTATTCAGCAAAGTAGTTTTCACCATAAAGAATAACAAAGTACATAGAGCGCATAAAGAAATTTGTCAATGCTGCGCTCGTAAAAAAACTTTCCATACGGACACGCCTGTGTATGCACTTTATGGACTGTGTTTACTTTATGGTAAAAAAAGAGTGCTGAATAATTACTAAAAAACAAAATAAATGATTGCCACACAATACGAAGGAAACCATACGTTTTCGGTCGTTGAAAAAGAAAAAGTGCCACCCCAAAAGGACGAAGTACGCATCAAAGTTGCTTATGCTGGGGTCTGTGGTACAGATGTACATATCTATCACGGGTCGATGGACCAAAGGGTTAGTATTCCTGTCACTATCGGACACGAGATGTCGGGTATAGTTGATGCACTTGGTGCGGAAGTTGAAGGATTTTCTATTGGTGATAAAGTAGTCGTTCGCCCACTAGATAATCGGGCAGAAAAACCTTCCGACAAGGGCTTTAGCCACATTTGCGAAGACCTAAAATTCATTGGAATTGATAGTCCTGGTGCTATGCAGCAGTACTGGAATGTACCCGCTTTCACGTTACACAAATTGCCCGCAACGACCGATTTAAAATTGGCAGCTCTAGTCGAACCTCTAGCCGTTGCCTGTCACGATGTGCGCATGGCAGCCCTACAAGCAGACGAGACTGCGGTAGTTTTAGGCGGTGGACCAATTGGCATGTTGGTCGCATTGGTCGCCAAAAGCGTGGGCGCAAAAGTCATTATTTCCGAAGTCAATCCAACTCGCATCAACTTGGCTAAATCTATCGGGTTTGATGCTGTCAGTCCTGCGGAAGTGAACTTAGTGGATTATGTAAAAAGAGCAACAGACAACCGATTGGCGGATGTTGTTTTTGAAGTAGCAGGCGTACAACCCACGGTCGATATAATGACCGAAGTAGCGGGGATTAGAGGAAGGATTGTTATGGTAGCCATTCATCCCAATGCTAAGCCAGTCAACTTATTCAAATTCTTTTGGAAAGAACTAAAATTAATCGGTGCCAGAGTGTACGAACCTGAAGACTACGAAACTGCTATCGGACTAATTAACCAAAACGAGTTACCCTTCGAGCAACTCATCACCGCTACCGAGTCTTTAAAAAACATTCAATCCGTATTTGAAAATATTGATAAAAATCCCGACGGTATGAAAGTGCTGTTGGATTGCCAGTCATAAGAAGTCAGAAGTCAGACCGCTACACTGTCAGATGTCAGATAGATTCGTGGCTAAATCTGACAATGCAATGGTCTGACTTCTGACCTCTGACTTCTAAAAAAAAACAATGAATATCTTAAAAAAATTTAGCTTAAAAGGAAAAACTGCTCTCGTTACAGGTTGCAAAAGAGGCATTGGTAAAGCGATGGCGATTGCGCTCGCCGAGGCGGGTGCAGATATTATTGGCGTAAGTGCAACTTTAGAAAAAAAGGGAAGTGCGGTGGAAAAAGCCGTCAAAAAAACGGGGCAAAGCTTTAAAGCCTACACTTGCGATTTTAGCAATCGAAAAGCGCTGTATAAGTTCATCAATAAGGTGAATAAAGCCTACCCTACCATTGATATTTTGGTAAATAATGCGGGAACAATTTTGCGTAAGCCCGCCGCCGAACACCCCGACGAGATGTGGGACAAGGTGATTGAAGTTAACCAAACTGCCCAGTTTATCTTGACCAGAGAATTTGGTAAAAAAATGGTGGAAAGAGGTTACGGGAAAATCGTGTTTACCGCCTCTTTGCTGACTTTTCAAGGTGGGATTACCGTTCCTGGCTACGCTGCTAGTAAAGGCGCAATTGGCCAGATGACGATGGCTTTTGCCAATGAGTGGGCGAGTAGAGGCGTTAACGTCAATGCCATTGCACCTGGCTATATCCGAACGGACAACACCCAAGCCTTACAAGACAACCCCGAACGCTCGAAGTCCATATTATCCCGAATACCCGCTGGTCGCTGGGGCAATCCCGAAGATTTTGCGGGACCTACCGTCTTTTTGTGTTCGGACGCAGCGGCTTATATGCACGGTATGGTGATGTTGGTAGATGGGGGCTGGATGGGACGTTAACTGGTAGCACGGACTTTAGTCCGTCCCGTTGGCGGTCTTTAGACCGCTTTCAGCTCAATTTTAAACAACAAAATTTTGCTATAATCAAGGTCTAATTGGGATTCAGAAAATAATCCATACGGGCAGGTTGTGCGGTTTTGCAAACTGGTAGCAAAGCCTTCAGGCTTTCCTGTCAAAGGGCTTTAGCCCGATTAATTGTAGCGGACTAAAGTCCTTCAACGGGAAAGGCTGAAGCCTTTGCTACCAGAAAACCGTTTTCAAAACTGTCAAAATAATAAATATGAAAAACTATAAACTATACATCAACGGAGAATGGACGAACGCCTCTTCCAAAACAAAAGACAAAATCATCAATCCAACGGACGAGTCGGTCGTCGGAACGGTGCAAAATGGTACGGCGGAAGATGCAGTAAAAGCGCTCAAAGCCGCCGAAAAAGCCCAGAAAGATTGGCGGAAAATGCCCGCTCGCCAACGAGCCGAGTTGCTCAAAGCCTTTTGTCAGGAAATTAGAAAAAACGCCAAAAAATTGGCGAAATTAATCACCGCCGAGCAAGGTAAATTACACGTAGTCGCTGGTTTTGAGGTGGAGGTCACTTGTACTTTCATCGAGTACGCTTGCGAATGGGCACGAAAAATTGAAGGCGATATTCTACCTTCCGATAATCCCGACGAGCAAATTTGGATTAATAAAGTGCCGAGAGGAGTAGTCGTAGCGATTACGGCTTGGAATTTTCCCTTGGCTTTGGCGGGAAGAAAACTGGGACCAGCTTTGGTGGCAGGCAACACAGTGGTACTAAAACCAACACCAGAAGCGCCACTTTCTACCCTTGCACTTTGTGATTTAGCCAAAAAAGCAGGCCTTCCCGATGGAGTCATCAATATGGTGACGGGCGGCGTGGAAGTTGGTAAAGCTTTGGTCGAAAGCCCCATTACCAAAATGGTCACCATGACGGGTAGCACGCCTACGGGACAGGCTATTTTCCGGTCCGCAGCAACCAATTTAACGCACGTTCAGTTGGAATTGGGTGGCAAAGCCCCTTGTATTGTTTTTGAAGATGCCGACATTGACGTAGCGGTGGCGGGGGCATTGCATTCTCGCTTTGACAACTGCGGTCAAGTGTGTACTTGCAACGAACGGATGTATGTACACGAAGCGGTTTACGATACCTTTATGAAAAAATTCAAAAAGGCGACTAAAGCCCTAAAAATGGGTGACCCAATGGAGTCCGATACGGATATTGGTCCTAAGACCAACTTGGCAGGTATTCAACATCTCGAAAGTTTGATTGCCGATAGTGTCGCCAACGGCGCTAAAGTGACCCTTGGTGGAAAACGACCCAAAGGAAAATTATACAAAAAAGGATTTTGGTTTGAACCGACCATTGTAGAAGGCGTGACGCAGGATATGAAAATTGTGCACGAGGAAATTTTTGGTCCCGTTATCCCCGTTCTAAAGTTCAATGATTTGGATGAAGTAATTGATATGGCGAACGATAGCGAATTTGGATTAGCAGCGATAGTCTTCACCAAAGATATGCACAAAATTATGCGCTTGACGCAAGAATTAGAATTTGGTGAAATTTACATCAATCGTGGTCACGGCGAACAACACCAAGGTTTTCATAATGGCTTGAAGTTAAGTGGAACGGGCGGCGAGGATGGCAAATACGGCTTTGAGCAATATTTGGAAAAGAAAACGGCGTATATTAAGTACTAGAGCAGAGAGTCGAGAATAGAGAGTAGAGACCTCTCTGTTCTCGACTCTCTACTCCCTACTCTAAAAAAAATGTTGACACAAATAAAAAACATTCGCACGCAATTATTTGAAGTGCCGCTACCCGAAGTATTATCCGATGCCAAGCACGGCGACCATTTTCATTTTGAATTAGTAACCACTACTATTACCCTCGAAAATGGGATGGAAGGAACAGGCTATACCTACACGGGTGGCAAAGGTGGACACGCCATCAAAGCAATGGTAGAACATGACCTCGCCCCTGCCCTCTTGGGTAAAGATGGTACAGACATTGACGGTACCTACGATTTCATGGAATGGCATATTCATTATGTCGGTCGAGGGGGAATTACCTCCTTTGCGATTTCAACTATTGATATTGCGCTTTGGGACATTCGCTGTAAAATGGCGGAAAAACCGCTCTGGCAACTAGCGGGTGGAGCCAATAATACTTGTCAAGCCTATTGTGGCGGCATTGATTTGATGTTTTCAATGGAGAAATTATTGAATAATATTCAAGGGTATTTGGATAGTGGTTTTAATGCGGTCAAGATAAAAATTGGGCGAGACAATTTACAAGAAGATATAGAGCGTATTGCAGCAGTTCGGCGATTAATTGGCAAAGACCGTGTTTTCATGGTCGATGCCAATTATTCGATGAGTGTCGAACAAGCCATCAAGGCTGCCAAAGCCATTAAAAAATACGATATTACTTGGTTTGAAGAACCGACCATTCCTGATAATTATCAAGGATACGCAGCAATTGCGGATGCTACAGGCATGCCTTTAGCGATGGGCGAAAACCTGCACACTATCCACGAATTTGAATACGCTTTTGCCCAGTCCAAGTTGTCTTTTATTCAGCCCGATGCGTCTAATTGTGGGGGGGTGACGGGCTGGCTGAAAGTGGCAGCATTGGCTAAGAAACATGGCATTCCTGTCTGTTCGCATGGGATGCAAGAGTTGCACGTTAGCTTAGTTTCCGCCCAACCGAATGCAGGCTGGTTAGAGGTACACAGTTTTCCGATTGACCAATATACTAAACGGCCGTTGGTAGTAGTCAACTATCGATCGGTAGCACCCGATACGGTCGGAATTGGGGTGGAGTTTGACTGGGAAAAATTAGCGCCCTACAAAAAGTAAATTTATTAGTGGTTATTACTGTAAACTACCTGCAAAAAACTGCCAGATAGTATCTTCGGGTAAATCGGCGGTGAGCATTATTCGTTCTTCCGTTACGGGGTGCTTAAATGTCAATTTCCAAGCGTGCAAATGAATTGAACGGTCTTTATTACTACGTCGTGCGCCATACTTAACATCTCCTTTGATGGGGGAACCAATTTTAGCTAATTGCGCTCGAATTTGGTGGTGTCGCCCTGTTTCGATTTCCACTTTTAATAGCGTATAGTTATCACTTTCGCCAACCGTTTCGTAGTGTAAAATGGCTTCTTTTCCCCCTTTTATCATTTCATCAAACACCTGCGCTTTATTAGTTTTACCGTTTTTTTGGATGAAGTGTCGAAGGGTTCCCTTTTTAGTTTTTGGCGCATTTTTTACAACCGCTAAATAAGTTTTTTGAATGGTTCTATTTTGAAATTGCTGATTCAGACGCGCTAATCCTTTTTTCGATTTGGCGAAAAGTACAACGCCACTTGCAGGACGGTCAATACGGTGAATCAGAAAAATAGTTGATTTAGCGTAGATTTCGCCCAATTCCAACAAAGACTTAGCCTCCGTTTTGTCAGGCTGCACGGGAATAGTAGCGGGCTTATTAAAGGCAATCAATTGATTGTTTTTGTAAAGTACCCAATCGCTAATTTTAGTCGTTGATTCGCTCAAAGGCTGTTTTTTTAAATGTTGTTTATTCCACTTCTTCGTAATCAATAAATTCTCCACGTGGGTTATCATCTTTCTTTCTGATATGAATGTCTCCTTCTTTTCCCTCTTCCTCTTTAACTGGCGGCTGTTTAGCGCCACTTTTCAAAGAGGGCTGGAACATAAATTTATACATAAAATAAAGAATGAGTCCAGTGATTAAAAATTTAAACATATCTCTTACAGTGATTAGAAGGGCTTTCTTATAAAACTCGCTAAGCTAGACGTTCCCCACAAACTTTTCCGTATCGAACGGAAAAATTTGTAAAAAGGGGATTTAAAGGGTGAACTAAAATAGATTTTCAAAGAAAATCTATTTTAGTTCACCCTTTAAAAACCCTTTTTTGATTTAATTGGGCTCTCCATCTGTCGATAGACAGGGATGCCCAATTAAATCAATATAAGAAACAAGAGAAATATTTTTATAAGAAAACCCTTTAGTGATTAGTTAGAAAAGTGCCCTTTTCTAAATCTTTAGTTTATTTTAAAACCGTCAATTACCATAATACCATAACATCTAAAATAATGACCTAATTGCTGTCTTTGGGGTCTTCGCTTGGTGCAGCCACTTTTTCAAAGTTGACTTTTACCTCCGCATCTACATCCCAACCTGCTCGTAGAGCTTCAATTTCTGCAGTTGAAATCTTTTCGGGTTGCCGTTGCTCGTCGTAATTTCCCGTATCCCAACGGCCATTGGCGTTGAGGTCTTCAATTACTTTTAAACTATATTTCCCGGGAAGTAAAGCAGGAAAAGATTGCCGGTATTGGCGCTGATTAACGATTGAAAACTCGCTCACTTGATTTTTTCCCAATAGCAGTTGAAACCAATAAGCTTTGGTGCTATCCATTTCGGTGACCGTCAAATTGATGGTGCCGAAATCCTCTACGGGCTGTGCCTCGAAACGTAGCGTAATCGTATCCTTATTCGGTCGGTCGTACCAATCTACTAGGGCTTGTGGCAGTATTTCTACTTCGTATAATTGTCCCTCTAACCAGTCAAAATTGAGTCGAAGCGTCCTTCGTATTATGCTATCTACTACCCAATCTGCTGCCAATCGTTCTCCTTTCTTTTCTAAAGATACAAAAGTTGTGTCAATTTCTTGGTTGGTGGAATCCGTCAACGCCGACAATGAACTATCTTTTTCGACCACCAAAGTGGAGTCGAGGACAAGGGAATCAGCAATCAAGGAATCGGAAACGGCAGCCGTAGTACTATCCCTCAACCCTTCTATTTTCTGAATTGCTCGGAAATTGATAAAACTAGTATCTACTCGCCGAAGCGGGTAATTGAACGTAAAGGGTAGGGGTTTAAGTGGATTAATCGGAATGGTAGCCCCCGCTTTTCTATCCTTCGCTAAACGTAACGGTGGAATTTCTTTAGACAAATTCTTAATCGTTAAGGTATCGATTAAAGTATCTCTTCGAAAGTAAAAATTCCAATCTACGGTATCGACCAAATCGTACCAATAGCGAATAGTATCGCCTTCTATCTCCCGATAAAAACGTTGCCCAAGACTATCGTAGGTTAATGCTGCGTCGTGAGGAGTCCGTTTGAACCCCAATTTAACGAAACCGTAGGTAGATGCTTCCACTTTGGGTTTACCCAAAGGCAACTCTTCTTCGAATAATCGAATCCTTACCTCCCTCTCTAGGGAATCTCGAATAGAGATGGTGTCTAGCGTAAAACCAATTTTTTCCGTAGCAATATTGAACAAATAATTCAAATCTTGGTCAAGCAGTGCAAAACCTTTAAAATCTCCCTCCTTCAAATAGTTGATAGTAAACTCACCGTTCTTATCTGCCTTACCAAAATAATAAGGCTTTTCGGTGCGAACGACCGTATCCGCAAAATTTTCGTACAACATAAATAGCACCTCGGGGACAGGCTCGCCCGTCAAAGCATCCACAATACTTCCTGACATTTTCAACGAGTCGATATAGTCACCCGTTGAAAAAAGAAATTGTAGGTTTTCTACTTCATTGCTTTCCGTCAAATCACGAATAGACTTCCCGTAATTAATGGCGTAAGTGACGCCGTCTCTCAACACCTCATCTTCGTCAAAAATAAACCGTGCCGTCTTGAACCCTTTTTGGCGTTCTAGTTTTGGAATATAAGTCAGCGGTGGCGAAACCACTAACTGTTTGACAACATCTCTTAGGTCGATATACTCGTCGAAGACGAGGTCAATCGGTTGTTTCTGAAAATTCGTTTGAAAATTGGGCGTCGATAATTCAGTGATTAATTTAGGAGGAAACGTATCTCGTGGGCCACCCGTCAGTTGCTGTTGTTGCGCACAGGAATTGGTTAACGTATAGAGGCTCAAAAGGTAAAAAAAGGGCAGCAGGAAGCTACCGACGAAGGAAAAGACGAGCCAGTTGCTATTTTTATTTTGAGTGATTAGCTCGGTATTTTTAGGCTTATTGTTTAAAAACATAGTCTTTTTTTCACCAAAATAGGTAAACGCTCAATTTGCAATGTACAATTAACCATGAACAATTGAAACGGAAAAAACAGATATAGATAAGTTACCCAAACTACTACTGTGTTCATTGTACATTGATACTTGTTCATTGAGTATCTACCAAAATTAGGCGATTTTATAGCTAAATTACTTGAACGATTACACCAATAACTTTTTGATAACCAAAAGAATTAGGCCAATTCCGCCAATTCCATCCAACGCATTTCTTTCTCTTCAATTACTTCGTTCAACTCGCCTAATTCGATGGAGTATTTTTCGATATCTTCGGGAGAAATAGAGGTGTCACTAAATTTCTCCGTCAATTTGGCTTTCTTTTCCTCCAATTTTTCAATTTGCTTTTCTAGTCGTTTAAATTCTTTCTGCTGGTCTCGCGTCAAGCCTGCCGTCAATTCGGACTGAAAAGCAGGCTTTTCTTTTTTCTCCTTTGTAGCATTAGCCGAACTCTGTCGCCGTTCTTCGAGTTGTTGGGCTTTTTCGTAAGCCCGATACTCGGTATAAGTCCCGTTGAAATCTTTGATTTTTCCGCCTCCTTGAAAGACAAATAGATGTTCTACCAATTTGTCCATAAAATAGCGGTCGTGCGTGACGATAATGACGCAGCCGGGAAATTCGAGTAGAAAGTCTTCCAGAATATTCAAGGTCAAAATATCCAAGTCGTTCGTCGGCTCATCCAGAATTAAGAAATTCGGATTTTCCATTAATACGGATAGTAAGTATAAGCGCCGTCTTTCTCCTCCACTCAATTGCGAAATATAGACTCGTTGCTGCTTGCGGCTAAACAGAAAACGCTCACAAAGTTGTTCCGCCGTCAATTTTTGCCCTTTATCCATTGGAATAAATTCGGCAATATTGCGGATGTAGTCGATGATAGTTTGGTCTTTTTCCAGTGCAATACCTTCTTGTGTGTAGTAGCCAAAAACAGTATTTCCGCCCACTACAATTTTTCCACTATCGGGCCGCAATTGCTTCGTCAATACCTTTAGAAACGTAGATTTTCCCACACCGTTAGGACCAACGATACCCACTCTTTCCTTCTTTCTAAATTTATAATCAAACCCTTCGACGGCGACAAAATCCCCAAAACGCTTGCTAATGTTATGCGCTTCCAGAATTTTTTTACCCAACCGTTGTCCCTTGATGTCAATCGTAATTTCGTGATTTTGGACTTTTTGGGTCGCTTTCTCTTTGATTTCGTAAAATTTATCTACCCTTGCTTTGGCTTTAGTACCCCTCGCTTTAGGCTGACGCCGCACCCACTCTAGTTCTCGCCGCATGAGTTTTTTGGTACGGTCTAAGACCACCGACTGATTTTCTTCTCTAGCCGCCTTTTTTTCTAAAAAATCCGAATAGCTACCTCGATAACGGTACAAGACGCCACCGTCCAGTTCGACGATGTGACTACAGACTCGCTCCAAAAAATAGCGGTCGTGGGTGACCATCAAGAGCGTTAAGCGACTTTGTTGCAAGTATTCTTCTAGCCACTCAATCATTTCCAAATCGAGGTGGTTGGTCGGCTCATCCAAAATCAAAAATTCGGGGTCGTCGATAATCAACTTGGCCAATGCTAGTCGCTTTTTTTGACCACCTGATAACTCAGCGATTTTTTGGTTTAAATTGGTAATATTGAGTTTGAATAATATTTCTTTAAACTTGGCTTCGAAATCCCACGCTTTTAAATCGTCCATTTTGGTCAACGCCGCCGCCATTTTTTCGGGCTTGCTTTGCCAAATCAATGCCTCTTCGTAATCTCGTAGGGCATCCATCATTGGGTTATCCGAATCGAAAACGGCGTCCAAAACGGTATCCGCCGCTTGAAAATCGGGGTCTTGTACCAAATAGCCGATAGATATATTTTTATAGACCCAAACCTTCTGATTTTCTCCTTCGGCGGGTTCTACGCCGGCAATCACCTTCAATAACGTCGATTTACCCGCCCCATTTTTGGCCACAATGGCAATCTTCTCTCCTTTACTCACTGAGAAGTCAATCTCGTCGAACAGTACTTTTTCTCCGTAGGTTTTGCTGACGTTTTCTAAACTTAAGTAGTTCATATTGTTCTTTATTGGGACAATAGTGTGAAAATTGTTCCATTTGGGGATTCAAGTTGATATAGTGCTAATTGTTTTATTGCTGTATTGTTTTATTGTTATTGGCACAAAGTAACTGGGGTTGTGTAGAAAGTCATCAAATTAAATAAAATCATTTGTGTAATTAAAGTAAAAATTGCTGGACGGCTATATTATTAAATGGTTATATTGTTGTAAGACAAAGTGTTACAAGAACTATATAACAATACAACCATATAGCCATTATTTCAGTTATATATTCAAATTTAGTTTATTGATACCCTTTTTACACAACCCCAACCCAAATGTAACTCGACTCTCCCGAGTCGAATCCTCTTTTGCCGAACTACGCTTATCCTATCAAATCTCCAAAACGGCGGTTGAAACCCTCAATCCCCTGCAAGCCACCCGAATGAACCGCTAAGATACTGCTTCCTCGGGGGAAATAATTGTCTTTTATTAAATCGTAAAGGCCGAAAAAAAGTTTTCCTGTATAAATGGGTTCTAGCTGGATGTTGTGGTCTTTTTTGAAAGTGTTGATGAACTCAATCAAGTCGGGCTGAAATTTGGCGTACCCTCCGAAGTGATAATCGGTATTAATTTGCCAATTATCGAAGTGATGCGGTGCCAGTAAATGACGAATATCTTTTTGATGAAAATCACCTTTTAAAACCGAAAAACCCAATGCGTTTCCTCTATTTTGGAGTCCTTGAATTACCCCCGCCAACGTTCCACCCGTACCGCAAGCGGCACACCAGTAGTTGGGTGTTTCGCCTAATTGGTCGGTCGTCTCAGAAACAATTTCGGCACAACCCCGCAACGCTAATTCGTTAGTCCCTCCTTCGGGGAGCAAATAGAAATCCCCAAATTGTCGCCTTAATTTTTTTATAAAAACAGCGGATGTTTTTTCTCGATAAGTTGCTCTACTGATGAAATGAAGTTCCATGCCCATTTTCTCTGCAAAGGATAATGTAGGGTTTAACGGTCGGATAGACTCACCCCGAATCAGCCCAATAGTTTTGAAATCAAAAACATTTCCCGCCGCCGCCGTAGCATAAATGTGATTAGAAAATGGGCCACCAAAGGTTAGTAAGGTATTCTTTTTTTGTTGATACGCTTTTAGTAAGTTGTACTTTAGTTTTCGCCACTTATTGCCCGACACTTGTGGGTGAATCAAATCGTCCCGCTTGACGAGTAATTGTACGCCTTTTGCTTGCGACAATGGATGCTGCAGTTCTTGCACGGGGGAAAAAGGTAATTGATTGAATGAATAGGACGAAATGG
>JBCCQK010000170.1:0-14605 GCA_039024375.1 Bacteroidota bacterium | reverse complement strand
TTCTTTAAATTTGATTGTTTTTTTTCTCAATTTTTTTGTGTTAATTGTGTTTCCAGCCGGTCGGGGCGGCAACCACTAAGCCCATTTAGAATAAAGAATAACCTAGAGTTGCGAATTAGGTCTGCTAGTTCGCAACTCTTTTTTTTGTTCCACTTATCGGTGGATTATCCATTTGAAAAACTGTATTTTGCGGAAGCAAAATCCTCTCCTTTGCGAAAATCGCCTTGCTACTATTCCGCCTAAACTAATACTAGAACAAATGAGATATTTATACGGCTTTCTACTTTTCGTCTTCACTCCGCTCACTATTTTTTGCCAACAGCTATCTACCTCGGCGGAGATTATAATTCGTTTCCAACCAAAAGTAGATGCTTACGATTTTGTCGATAATTACCAAAGTGCTAGTCGTCAAGCACTTCCCTTTTCTATCAAAAGACAAGTCTCTAAATTACTCAATATTTATACTTTAGCTTACAGTGGAACTCCCAAAGACGGTCGACAAATTATTAGGTCTTTGTCCAATAATAGAGACGTTTTGAAGGTGGGCTACGACACACCATTGACCTATCGAAACGTAACTCCTGACGATGAATTTTTTGATGACCAATGGAACTTGGACCGCATCGGATTGCCACAAGTTTGGAAAGAAACAACGGGCGGAAAAACGGCGAACGGTGACCAAATTGTCATTGCCGTCTTGGAAAAAGGAATTGAATTGGACCATCCCGATATTTTGGAGAACATTTGGCGCAACGAAGCAGAAATTGCCAATAATGGTCGAGACGATGATAATAATGGCTACATCGACGATTTCTTTGGTTTGAATTTAGATGACCTCACAGATAATCACCCCGTTTTGAGTCACGGAACCCAAGTAAGTGGCATCATCGGCGCTAGAACTAATAACGGCACTGGAATGGCGGGCATCAATTGGGATGCTAAAATTTTATTTCTATCGGGCGTTGATTTATCAAGTGAAGTAATCGAAGCCTACGAATACTTATACAATCTACGAAAAAAATACAACGAAACGAACGGAGCCGAAGGGGCCTTTATAGTTGTCAATAACAACTCTTTTGGCTGGGACAATACTCGCCCTGAAGAGTTGCGAATGGGCGTAGAACTCTGCGAGATGTACGATATTATGGGCGAAGTGGGCATCTTATCCGTCGGCGCAGGACCCAATAATGACGTTGACGTAGAATTAGTCGGTGATACGCCTACTAACTGCACGAGCAACTTTTTCCTTGGCGTAACTTCTACCGACGAAAGTGACGAAAAAGCGAGAGATGGTGGCTTTGGAGAAATCTCTATCGACATTGGCGCACCAGGGGAAAACATCAGAGCAACTGATACGGGCCAAGACTATGGTACTTTTTCTGGGACTTCCTTTGCTACTCCACACGTTACCGGCGCTTTGGGTCTGATGTACGCCCTACCTTGCGAGCAGTTAGCCGATGATGCAAAAAGTAACCCTAAACAAACGGCTGCTTTTTTAAAAAACGTTCTATTGATTGCTACCGACCCCATCCGTGGGTTAGAATCGAGAACCGTTTCGGGCGGACGACTGAACGTTTTCAATGCCATGACTAATTTGCAAAGCTATTGTGGGACAATGGCAGGCGACCAACTAGCTATTACTAATCTTTACCCCAATCCAACTACTGGCCTTATCACTTTGGAATTCGAAACAACAGATTTCGAACCTTACCAATTGATAATTTCTAATAATTTGGGTCAAATCGTTTTTGAAAAATCTATCATGCCGCCCCGATTTGCCACGCCCGTTTTGGAAGAGGATTTGAGTTGGTTGGCTAGCGGTGTTTATACCGTTTCGTTATTGAGAGATGAGGAGCAGGTTAGTCAGCGACTAATTGTCGCACCGTCTGGACGCTAAAGTTAGTCGGCAGTGGCAGTTGATTGTAAGCAGTAATGTCTTCGCCAAATGAATGATGAGTGATAAACGATGAATGATTTTAATTCGTGGTGAATACAAAATATCGTTTTCATGGAATGTAAAAACTATCATTCATCACTCATCAACTATCACTCATTGTAGTTGGCGACCACATTATGATAGTTAATTGATTTGAAAATCAACCGAGCTTTTCTTTCAAAAACTGCCCCGTGTAAGATTTTTTCTTTTTTGCTAGTTTTTCGGGCGTTCCTTGGAAAACGAGATGTCCGCCATCGCGACCACCTTCGGGGCCTAAATCAATCACCCAATCGGCCGATTTGATAACTTCCATATTGTGTTCCACCACTAATACCGAATGACCTTTTTCTACCAAAGCGTTCAGCGCATCGAGTAGTTTTTGGATGTCGTGAAAGTGCAGTCCCGTAGTCGGTTCGTCGAAGATGAAAAAGATGTGTTCTTTGCTATTTTGCTTTCCCAAAAAAGAAGCTAATTTCACTCTTTGCGCTTCGCCGCCAGAAAGTGTACTAGAAGATTGTCCTAACTTAACGTAGCCTAAGCCGACATCGGAAAGCGGCTTAATTTTGGTAATAATTTCTTTATTATCCGCAAAAAAGTCGAGCGCTTCTTCGATGCTCAATTCGAGAATCTCGTAAATGTTTTTTCCTTTATAATTTACCTCTAACACTTCGCTACGGAACTTTTTTCCTTTGCATTCTTCACACTCTAGTCGAACGTCTGCCAGAAATTGCATCTCGACGATTTGTTCCCCTTCTCCTTTGCATTCTTCGCAACGACCACCCTCTACGTTAAAAGAAAAATGTCCCGGTTTATAACCTCGAATTAAGGACAATTGCTGGCTGGACATCAGTTTTCGGATAGCATCATAGGCCTTTACGTAAGTAATGGGATTCGACCGAGAGGAGCGACCAATCGGACTTTGGCTAATCATTTCGATTTGCGTAATAACCGATAAATCTCCTTCGAGGGCTTTGTGTTGACCAGGCGCCGTAGGGTGTGGTAGTCCTAAGTGCTTTTTAAGGGCAGGGTATAAGATTTGCTTGACCAACGTTGTTTTTCCCGAACCCGAAACGCCCGTTACAACTGTTAATGTATTCAACGGAAAATCAACCGTCACGTTTTTTAAATTGTGCTGCCGAGCGCCCGTTAGGATAATTTTATTATAAATTTTCCGCCGATTATCGGGCGTCGGAATACTCATTCGGTCGCTCATATACTTGGCCGTCAAGCTATCAGCCGCCTCGTCGTAAATATCTTCGTAAGGACCCGCAAAAACCACTTCGCCGCCGTGAATCCCCGCCTGAGGTCCCATATCAACTAAGTAATCCGCATTTTTAATAACGTCTTCTTCGTGTTCTACGACGACCACGGTATTTCCTAAATCCCGTAGATTTTTTAAAACTTCCACCAACCGATTGGTATCTCTTGGGTGTAAACCTACACTGGGTTCGTCCAAAATATACATCGAACTCGTCAAGTTACTCCCTAACGTTCGAGTTAAGTTAATGCGTTGGGTTTCACCTCCACTGAGCGTGGCGGAAATACGGTCTAGCGTCAAATAATTCAACCCCACTTTCATCATAAATTGCAGTCGATTCGTAATTTCCAACAATAATCTTTTGCCAATAATTTCGTCCGTTTCATTCAACGAAAGTTGGTCAAAAAATTCCAGTAAATCACTAATCGGAATATTGGTGAGTTCCGTAATATCTTTTCCGCCGATTTTGACGTAAGTTGCTTCTTTCCGCAAACGCCCACCGTCGCAGGCGCGGCAAGTTGTTTTTCCTCGATAACGAGCTAACATAACTCGATTTTGGATTTTGTAGGTTTTCTCTTCTAACTCAGCGAAGTAATCACTAATACCCGAAAAGTGTTTGTTTCCGTTCCAGAGCAGTTTACGCTGTGCTTTTGTCAAATCTTGATAAGGCGTATTAACGGGAAAGTCAAATTTGTAGGCAGTGTCTAACAGTTGATTTAGCCATTGGAGACTTTTTTCGCCTTTCCAACAGGCAATTGCACCGTCGTAAACCGACTTGGAAAAATCGGGAATCACTTTATTTTCGTCAATCCCCATCGTACGACCGTAGCCTTCACAAACTGGACAAGCACCAAAGGGATTGTTGTAGTTGAACAGTTGAGGAGTTGGGTCTAAGAATAGAATGCCATCTAATTCGAAGCGATTATTAAACCCTTGTTCGGTTTTTCCCATGATGTCCACAATCGCTTCGCCTTCACTTTCTTGAAAAGCAATTTGCACCGAATCCCCAATCCGTTTAACATTTTCTTCGTCGTCTTTTTTGACAACAAATCGGTCAATCAAAATTCGAATATCCGATTGGGCATAGTGACCAACTGTTTGTTTGAGGTCCAATATATCTCCTTCTAACGCATCTTCTATCCGCATCAATTTTTTGCCTACATATATCCTCGTATATCCTTTTTGCAGTAGTAAGTTTAACTCCTGTTCTAACAGACGGTCATCATACTTTTGCTGCAAAGGAATAAACAATTGCACCTTATCCCCTTCTTCGAACGACTGAATAAAATCGGTCACGTCCGAAACTTGATGACGACGTACCAGTTCTCCCGAAACGGGCGAATAGGTTTTTCCAACTCGGGCAAACAGCAACCGTAAGTAATCATACACCTCCGTTAAGGAACCAACCGTCGAGCGCGCATTTCGAGTCGTCGTTTTTTGCTCGATGGCGATAGCGGGACACACTCCTTTGATGTAATCCACTTCGGGCTTTTTCATCCGCATCAAAAACTGACGAGCGTACGAAGAAAGGCTTTCGACGTAGCGCCGTTGACCTTCCGCAAAAAGCGTATCCATAGTGATGGAAGATTTGCCCGAACCCGAAACCCCCGTAACGACCACGAGCTGGTTTTTCGGAATGGTCAAATCGACGTTTTTCAAATTATTTCCGTTCGCTCCCTTGATGTAGATTTCTGTATGTTGCAATTTTCTCTTATTTGAGAAGGGGTTGTGTAAAAAGTCCTTATATGTGAAAAATCATCTGTGTAACTGTAAAGTGTCTCTGGGATAATTGTTTTATTGCTTTATTGTTAAATTGTTATTATACAGTATGTTACACTAACAATTTAACAATTAAACAATTTTAGCAATTAAACAATCAGCTAAGATTACTTGATTACTTGATTACTTATTAAAATTTAATTCATTTATACCCTTTTTACACAACCCCTTCTTTTCCTAAATGTCGTAATTAATCTCTACTTCATCCGTTTTTGGATGCGCTTGACAAGTTAGAATATACCCATCCGCTACTTCGTCGTCATCCAAAGCGAAGCAATTTTCCATCGTCACCTCTCCTTTGACCACCTTAGCCATACACGTAGAACAAGCACCCGACGTACAAGAATAGGGCGGGTCGAATTTATGGTCTAGTAAAGTATCTAGCAGATTTTTTCCTTCTTCCACTACTACTTCAATACGCTTGCCTTCTAAAGTCGCAATTAGTTTGGCGCCCTTAGCAGCTCCGTCGGCGACTCCTTCATTCGCCTCTTTGGGAGACGCAAAATATTCTCGATGAATGTGCTTGGTGTCAATGCCTCTTTCTTTCATGGCCTTTTCCACAATATCCATCATCGGTGTAGGGCCACATAAGAAGTATTCCGATTCTTTGGCCGTCGTTTGGTTCTGGTCGATAAATTCATTGATAATCTTAGCATTCACGAAGCCCGTTTTTCCCGCCCACTTGGGCTTGGCTTTTTTGAATATACTCCCAAAACCTTCGGGTTTGTAAAGTTTGGGTTCACTCAAAATATGTTCCATTTTGAACTGCCCTTCGTAGCGTTTTTCTAATCCTTCCAGTTCTTTTTGGAACATAATAGTATCTTCATTCTGATTACCGTACAGTAAGAATACCGAACTTTTCGTCTCTTTTTCTACCACCGTTTTGGCAATCGAAAACAGCGGCGTAATTCCACTTCCCCCCCCGAACAAGTAATAGTTTTTATGATTAGCTTGGTCCAATTTAGTGTAAAAATTTCCTTGGGGTTCCATCACTTCGATTTCACTACCCACTTTTACATTATCATTGATATGATTAGATACCAATCCACCTTTCACTCGCTTGACACCAATGGCCAACGTTTCTTCTATTGGGCTACTACACATCGAGTAGGCTCGACGAACCTCTTTTCCATTGAGGTCAAATTTTAAAGTCAAATACTGTCCTTGCGTGTAGGAAAAGGCTTGTTGCAAATTATCGGGAACGGCCAAAGAAACGGCCATGGCTTGGTCGGTAGCGGGTTGAACATCTACCACTTTTAGTTTGTGAAATGCTGTACTCATGTATCTTTTAAAAATTTGATAAGATTGAATTGGAAAAAGACGCATTAGAAAAGCGTCAAGATTTGAAAAAGAAACAGCTAAATTTCAGAATAGTTGTTTAATAGTTAGACCGCATTTTCGCAAAATCCTTCGCAAAATAGGTGATAATTACATCCGCCCCCGCCCGATGAATACTTAGCAAAGTTTCGGGCATAGCCGTTTCGTAATTCAACCAACCATTCTGACAGGCGGCCGTTAGCATGGCACATTCTCCGCTTACGTGGTAGGCAGCGATGGGCAAATCAAAGTTTTGCTTTAAGGCGTAAATTACATCGAGGTAGTTCAACGCTGGTTTGACCATCAAAAAATCCGCTCCTTCGGCCGTGTCCAATTCCGCTTCAATTAGTCCCGCTTGTCGATTGGCTGGATTCATTTGATAGGTCTTTTTATCTCCCGCTTTGGGGGCCGAATCAAGCGCATCTCTAAAGGGGCCATAAAATGCGGAAGCGTACTTTACCGTGTAGGACATGATGCCCGTTTCGTAAAAACCATTACTATCCAGTGCCTCTCGAATAGTTTGTACTCTACCGTCCATCATATCGGAAGGGCCAATTAGGTCGAAACCTGCTTCTGCCTGCGCGACGGCCATTTTAGCTAAGATGGGCAACGTTTCATCGTTCACAATTTTACCATCTCGAACTACCCCATCGTGGCCATCTGAACTGTAAGGGTCCATAGCTACATCGGAAATTAAGCAAGTTTCAGGAAATCGCTTTTTGATTTCTTCCGTAATTTTTAGATAGAAATTATCTGGATGGCAGCTGTACGTTGCTAACTTATCTTTTAGTTGCTCTTCTACGGCGGGGAACAAAATGAAATTGGTCAAATCGTAGTTTAAACACTCTTCTACTTCTTTCAGCACATTGTCCAACGACATTCGGAAATTATTCGGCAAAGATTTAATCTCGTCTTTTACTCCCTTTCCATCAACGACAAACAGAGGATAAACCAAATGTTTACTGGTCAAATGTGTTTCTTGTACTAAACCACGGATGGCCGCAGAACGTCGATTTCGTCTAGGTCTTCTTAGCATATTTTTAGGTTATTTTGTAGGTATTCTGAATAGTTAAGTTGTTTTTTTACTTTTCTTCTTAGGTACAGGGTCATGACCACTAGGCCCCCAAGGATGACATTTAAGAAGTCGTTTGGTACCCAAATAGATTCCCTTTAAAACGCCCCATTCTTCGATAGCTTGAATCATGTAATGTGAACAAGTAGGTGTAAATCGGCAGTTAGCACCCAACAAAGGAGAAATCGCCACTTGGTAAAACCGAAGCGGAAAAATGACTATTTTTTTGAATATATTGAAAAGGAAGTCCATCTATTTTTTAATTTCTTGCATCTTTTCCCCACAACAATTTCCCTCGGATTGTTGTCATAAAATCAATGTCGGGTAACTCCACAAATTTGACCGTAAAATCACATTTTCGAATAGCCAACTGATGTTCCGCCGTAATGGTTTCAAAACGAGAATCTAGAGTGCACAAAAAATTATCCGCACGCCCTTCAATTTCGAAAGAGACTACTGAACTATCCGAAATAACCACGGGCCGAGCGTTCAAATTGTGTGGTGCTACGGGCGTAATCACAAAATTACCCGACCGAGGAAAGACAATGGGGCCTCCGCAACTCAAAGAATAGCCCGTCGAACCCGTCGAAGTGGCGATGATAATGCCGTCTGCCCAATAGGTATTCAAATACGCTCCGTTGATATATGCGTGAATCGTAATCATCGAAGAGGTGTCTCGCTTGAGCAATGTACAATCATTTAATGCAAAGGGCATATCGCCAAACAACGGTTTATTAGAATCTAAGTGCAATAAATACCGTTCGTCTATCGTGAAACGCCCTCTCTTTAGAAGGCTGATAGCAATTTTAATACGCCTTTTTTCAATACTCGCCAGAAAACCTAAACGACCTAGGTTAATCCCCATCATCGGAATATTGCTATCTCGTACCTCCGAAGCGGCTCGTAAAACCGTACCGTCGCCACCTAGGGAAATCACACAATCGAAGCGACGGTGCATCGTAAAATCAACGTAGCCCGCAAACGACCCAACGTCCCTTTTGAAATTTATTTTTCCTTGCAGTTGTTGTAAATACGGTTCAAAAACGTAGGCATTGATGTTTTCTTCGTGCAGAACGTCGAATAGTTCTTGTACGTAAATTTTATCTTTGTCTTTGAAAACGTTGCTATAAACAACAACTTGCATAGTCAGAATTAGTTAATGCGTTGGGTCTATACTTTAGCTCTCCAAACTCAATACTAGTACACAAAAATTTTCGTAAAGATAAACCTATTTCTAATGTCTAAATACATCGAACTGACGAATCCACATAGAAGAAAGCATTTTGACTTTTTTAAGAGTATGGACCAACCCCATTTTAATATTTGTGCCAACGTAGAAATCTCCGCATTCCTCCGTTTTATCAAAGAGGAGGAACTCCCTTTCACCCCAACACTGGTCTATTTTGTGGCAAGAGTGGCCAATGAAATCGCCGAATTTCGCTGGCGCGTTCGAGAAGACCAAATTTTAGAACACGAAACCGTTCATCCTTCCTTTACGGTCAACACCGAAGCAACTGATGTGTTCAGTTTTTGTACGGTCGATTACTATCAAGACTTTCCTGTTTTTATAGAAAATACGTTAAAAGTTATGGAAGAAATGCTGACCAAGCCGTCCATGGAAGACGACGAAAATCGGGATGATTTTCTATTTCTATCTGCCATTCCTTGGATTTCTTTCACCAGCTTTTTCCACGCAATGCACTATACGCCCGCCGATTCCGTACCGAGAATTACTTGGGGGAAATACTTTACAGAAGGGAATAAAATACAAATGCCTCTATCGGTCCAAGCGCACCATGCCGTTGTGGACGGTCGGCACACAGGCAAATATTTTCAATTATTTCAACAATATATGAAAGAGCCGTCGGTGGTATTATTGTCCTAGAGGTTAGATGTGGACGGTGCAAAAACAAAATTTCCATCGGTAGCAAAAAACAGTATCTTTGTAGCATTATCGAGCGGAAAATTAAGTCCATTATTATTCAAGGTGCTTTGGATTAGAAAACATACGCGAGGAAACGCCTACCAAAAATATTCCGACGAACAACTGATTCAACTATACCAGCAATCGGGTAAGGAAATTTTCGTAGCAGAACTTTTTCAACGGTACGTTGATAAGGTCTATATCATTGTCCGCAATTACCTCGTAGAAAGAGAAGCTAGTAAAGATTTAGTCATGACCATTTTTGAAGTCGTCGTTAGTAAATTGCGCTATCAACAAGTAGATTTTTTCGGCAATTGGATATTTACTATTACCCAAAACGAATGTAAATCTTACCTGAGAAATAAGCAATTACAGGCTAAAAAATTTAACGCTTACAGTTTTTTTAAAAAAAGTGGGCAGAAAAGTGTGGAAAATGACCCGTTTTCTACTCTTATAAATGTAGAGGAAGTCGAGCGCAATGAAACACAACTCAACGAGGCGATAAATTCGCTCAAAAAACATCAACAAACTTGCATTCGATTATTCTATTTTGAAAAAAAGAGTTACAAGGAAATCGCTCGTATAACAGGATATACGGATAAGGAAATCAAAAGCTACTTACAAAACGCTAAAAAGAATTTGTACAGGAAATTGACGGGAGGAGAAGATGAAGCAGTATAAGTAAAACCGAGAGATAGCTATAAGGTCGAACTACATTAAATTTTATGGTTGTTTAAAAAAAAGCAGATGAAGAAGCGGAACGACTCCAAACAAACTAATTTATCGCTCGAAGACATCAAAAAGTATCTTCGGGGAGAAATCACTGACCAACAAAAAGAGCAATACAACGACCATTTTTCCCATTGTCAACTGTCTAATGCTGTAAAAAACAGCCACGCTACCATCAACCAGCTGGGTGTGGAAGAAGATATCGACGAACTCAAATCAGCCATATTTGCCACAGCTTCTAAAAGGGACTTGGCCAATAGGCGCCTCTTTTTATCAAGAATAGCGGCGGGAATTTTACTGCCCATTACAGCCATTGCCAGTTTTTTATTTTGGAAACAGAATGCTGAAAGTCGGTTATTCGCAACGCACTTCGAATCCTATGAATTACCCGAAACGGACACCCGCAGTGGAGATGGTATTGTTACTTATGATGCCATAGATATGCCGAAAGACCTGCGCATTGCCTTAGAAAAATATCAACAAAAAGACTACCAAGGAAGCATTACCGCTTTCGAAGACTACCAAAAATTTCAGCCACAGAATACCTACGCCAATTTTCTCTTCGCCCTAGCTAATTTGGAAATCGGTAATGTTGCAATGGCAAGTAATGTTTTAGAAACGGTTCGCATCAATGACCCTATCCAATATGCCGACGCCACTTGGTACTTAGCCTTGGCAAAAATTAAGCAAAAGAAAATAGAGGAAGCAATATTGCTTTTAAAAGAATTAGAAAACTACCAGCAAGTTTATTACCGCAAAAAAGCAGTAGCTCTTCTGAAAGAATTGGACAAATAAACAGACAGTAGAGATAATATCAGATAGTACATAGTCTCAACAAAATGTGATTATTAATAAGTAGAAGACAAATGTCAGACCATATTCATTGTCAAAAGTCAGATTTTTGATGTTGAGAATGCTTTTTTAAACCCTATTTACAGTCTGACAACAAAGTAGTCTATCTTCTTAATCACACAAAAAATTCATAAAAAATTCATAAAAAAACTCAATAGGCAATAGACTTTCTCACAAAAAAATCGTTGCAATAGTAAAAACTTGCTGAAATTTAAAAAGTGCTTTAAGACCACTGTTAACAGCAGGATAAAACTAAAATTTATGGCTTCCTTATTTGTCTAAATTTTAGGTTTCATCTAATCCCAACAATTTCTATGAATCACAGACACCTCCTTCTCCTCGTTGGCTTTTTTTGGGCGCCTATTGCTATTTTTTCCCAATGCACATCGGGCAATTGCATCAACGGTACGGGCACTTACCTTTATCCTAGTGGTGCTACCTACGTCGGCGATTTCCAAAACGGAAAGATGAACGGTTGGGGAATGTGTACTTATTCTAATGGAAGCATCTACAAAGGAGAATGGTTCGATGGCTATCCGCACGGAAAAGGCAAAAAAGTATTCGAGGATAAACGAACTTGGTCAGGACTTTGGCAAAAGGGACGACCTGTGAACAAGTACGGTGAAACTATCAATTTAGAGGAAGTTTTGAGCACTTCACCCAATTCATCTAAACAAAATTTAACAAAAAAAGGACACCTCAAAGAGGGATGTATTCAAGGAGATTGTATCAACGGTTACGGAACTTATGTTTACAAGGACCAGAAAGCTCGCTACGAAGGCTATTTTTTGGGAGAACAAGCACATGGAAAAGGTACAATTTACTACGCTAATGGCGATGTTTACACGGGCGATTGGGTCAACGGATACTTTGAAGGCAAAGGTACCCTAAGCCTAAGCGACGGCAAACAAATTTCGGGTTTTTGGAAAGCCAGTGTCCACGTTGGAGACACCAACCCATTCGAACCGACGCCTTCCGTTCGCCAAAACAGTCAGCAACACGCAGCGATGAAAGTATGGGCCGTAGTAATTGGTATTTCTACTTATAATCACATGCCCGACTTACGATTCACGGACGACGATGCCTATCGAATGTACGCATTCTTCAAAAGTCCCGAAGGGGGAGCCTTGAAAGATGACCAGATTAGTGTATTGATTGACGAAGATGCTACTAAAGCGAGAATTTTAGGAACATTAAACGAGGTCTTTACTCAAGCGGGACCTAACGATTTAGTAATGTTATATTTTTCGGGTCACGGCTTACCGGGCTCATTTTTACCAAGTGACTACGATGGCTTTAATAATCGGATTTATCATGACGAAATTCAACAAATCTTAGAAAGAAGCCCCGCCAAGTACAAATTATGTAT
Source organism: Bacteroidota bacterium (assembly GCA_039024375.1). Classification (GTDB taxonomy): domain Bacteria; phylum Bacteroidota; class Bacteroidia; order Chitinophagales; family Saprospiraceae; genus JAFMDF01. Next base: position 2,369 of record JBCCQK010000170.1, on the reverse strand, counting down.
TGCGGATGCTTGCCATTCGGGCGGGCTTTTAGCAGCAAAAGGGGCAGCCGCCAACAACGCTTTACTCAAATATTACGAGGCCTTGGCACAATCTAGTCCCGGGTCGGCACTTATTTTATCTTCCAAGTCTTCCGAAACGTCTTTAGAGTCTTCTGGTCTTCGTCAGGGTGTATTTAGTCATTTTTTGATTAACGGACTAAAGGGAAATGCGGACGCTAACAAGGATAACATCGTTTCCGTACAAGAATTGTTTGATTACACGTATCATAATGTTCGAAGCTATACGGGCAGTCGTCAATCACCCGTTATCAAAGGAAATTTTGACCGCCAAATGCCCGTTTCCGTTATACGTTAAGTAGTTTGATAAAAATAACGGTGCCCTCAACATTTTTCAGAGTCGAGAATTTAGCTAAAATGCTAAGAATGAACCGTTTATTTAGCTAAATCCTCGACAAATAGCTTGCCCGTATGGGATAAATTTATTCTTATCGCTTTCCTAATTCACCATTATGCTATACGATGAAATTCAAGAGGCTGTACAATACATCCAAGGGATTACGAATTTTTCTCCTAAATACGGAATTATTTTAGGAACGGGATTGGGCAATTTGACCGACGAAATTCAAGTAGTAGCAACTATTCCGTACCAAGATATTCCCCATTTTCCCATTTCAACCGTGCAAACACATAAAGGTCAACTGATACTTGGGTATCTGGATAATCACAAAATAGTAGCAATGGCGGGTCGTTTCCATTACTACGAAGGTTACTCTATGCAGCAAATCACCTTTCCCGTACGGGTACTAAAATTTTTGGGCATCGAACGGTTGTTTATTTCCAATATCTCAGGCAGCACCAACCAGCATATTTTTGCGGGCGATATAGTATTCATCAAAGACCACATCAATTTACAGCCCGACAATCCACTTCGAGGACAAAACGATGAACGACTAGGACCTCGTTTCCCAGAAATGCTACAAGTTTACGACCGAGCACTAAACCAAAAAGCCTTAGAAATCGCCCAACAAAAAGGCTATCGAGCGCACGAAGGTGTATATGTGGCTCTTCAAGGTCCAAATTTAGAAACACCCGCCGAGTATAATTATTTGAATCGAATTGGCGGTGATGTGGTTGGGATGTCCACTGTTCCCGAAGTGATTGTGGCGCAGCATATGAGTTTGCCAATTATGGTTATTTCCGTTGTGTCCAATAAGTGCTATCCAACTGAGAATATCGTTTCTTCCTCTATGAAAGAAATGATACAAATTGCTAATGAAGGTGGAAAGAAAATGGGAGAAATCATCCGTCAACTTTTGTAGAAGGCTTCTCTTAGTTCAAATAAAAGTTCGTTCGCTTTTTTTAAACTGGGCTTTTCGGGAAGGGAAGAAGTTTCAAAAAGAGCATTAATTTCCTCAATTTTTTCATTCGCCCTTTTTACCAAATCATCGTATTCAAACATACCGTTTCTTATATCCCAAAGAAAAGATTTATCTGTTGTTCTTCGAACATGAAAGGTTCCCTCCCTAGCGATTTCTTCGGCCATGTGCAGCAGTCTAAACGTGTGCATCATATTTTTAGCATCATAGTTTTTTCCATGTTGCATCGTTTTGGCGTAACGAGTTGGATTTCGATTTTCTACCCAAGACCAGTATTCCGTGTAAGACTTGCAATAAGAAGAGTAAGCATCCTTATTAAAATATAACAACCCAACTGGTTTTTCTGATTTAGGGACCGAACTTAAACAAATATCATTGGACAATGCACTTCGGATAATTCCTTGATAAGGTAAATTGGGGTGATGAAAAAGCGCAAAAAGCCCTTTCATGTGCACAATATTTACCAGACCACAGTTCTCTTGCTTGAATTTATTTTTCTTTAAAAACGCAGTAAGAGGAATTGCCCCCTGCCCCTTTTGTACATAGCAAAAATCCAGAACTGATTTCCGTTCTTTCCCCACAGGGTTGACTATTTTTTTATTCAGCCCTCTAGCTTTTTTAATTTGGGACAAGGCGTATCCAGCAAAAGTATTTTTAGCTTGTTTGGAAAGAAAATCCGCTAAATCTATTGTAGCAAAAAGCGGATGTTGATAGCGAACACAGTCTTTTGGCGTTTTGAGAATTTCTAAAAAGTTGGGCTTATTCTTAACGAGCATATCAACAAACTTTTTTAGTTCATAATAAACTTCGTCGTTTCGTGCATCGCTGACTTGGTCAATATAAGATAAGCTAAAAAATCGTTTTTTAGGTACTAGAAAAATGCCTCTTAAATCTACGTCAGAATTTTTATGCGACAGCCCGTAAGCATGACTACCACTCACTGCTTCAAACAGTAAAAGGTTTTGATTTTCGAGGTCTTGTATAGTCACTTTT
>JBCCQK010000169.1:0-14660 GCA_039024375.1 Bacteroidota bacterium | reverse complement strand
GCTTCTGTTAGATAGGCAAAAGATTCATCAGTTACATTAGGAATCTTAGTCTTTAATTTTAAAATATGATTGCCATCAAATTTAAGTAGTTGTGATTTTTCCCAGTTTTCAAGCCAAACATTTCCCTTGCTGTCGCAAAAGATTCTACTCATCAATAAATCAGAAAGCCCAGAAAAATGGGTAATAGTACTGTCCGAAATATAGCCAAACTCCCCCCAGTAACCATACCAAAGATTCCCTTGCTGGTCTAAATTCATACTAGCAAAAAGAGGGGTAATGTCTTTAGCATTTTTAAATAACCCTGAGTCTTTATCAAATACTGTAAATTGAAAGCCATCAAAATAGTAGAGCTTATTGAAGGATTTGACCCAGATATGCTGATGCTCATCTTCAATTATTGATTGCATACCACCGATAAGCATCTCCTGCAACTGATAACTATGGATGTATTTTCCATCATATCGCAGTAGTGTTTCTTCTGTATTAATCCAAATATTGCCTTTACTATCTTGTAGGAAACCTATGATATTGGAAGAAGGTAACCCTAAATCCGTGGTTAAACTTGTAATAGAATAATTGGGGTTTCCTTCTGTAATAGGTTGACTGACCCTTTTGATAGGAGATTTTATCAAATTTACAGTTTTACCTTTTAGGCTTCGGGTTCTAATTATCGACTTTAAGGTATCACCGTGCACTAAAGTATCCCACATACTGGCCTCAACGGGAACAATTAGTGGAGCCTTGGCGGGCGTCACATTGTCTCGAAACCGAGTAACTTTTTTATTCTGGATGGGAACGGCTTGGAGAGGTAATCTGTAGTTGGTATCCAGTTTTGCCTCTATTTTGACGGGTTGGCTAATGTCGATGGTGTCACCTTCTCCATTCACGTAGTAAGGCAACGGTTTTATTTCTACGGGTTCAACACGGATTTTTTGCGGTGTTAATGACGGTTGTGGACGGTCTTGGCAACCGATTAGCAAGGCTATTGCTAGGATAAAGGAGTGAAAGGGCTTCATGTTTTTTGAGGACTGTTTTCTCGTTACTAACTTGTTACTTAATGAGTAACGGTTGCTAATATAAGTAAAACCATCCTAATAAAGAAAACATACTCACTTAACAGCATATAAAACTCGCCTTTTAATCTTCCTCACCTCTTTTGGCATCCATCCAATCTGCTAAGTACGAGTGTTAATATACCTTATTTTTTATCGCAGGTACCTCGTTTTGACATAAAACTTCTTATCAATTACCCCAAGCATTTTACCCACTCTGGGTGATACCACAATTTCAATATTCGCATCGTAGGTCTTGGGCATTTTAGCGACGACTTTGGCATAAACTGTACGCTTTTTCATCGGATTGGTCACCTGCACAATCGAACCAACGGGGGCGTATTTGTGCATTACCAGCAAATCAGTGGTACTTTTGGCGCCCTTGATGAACATAGCGGGACCACGGCGGCGATATTCCCGTTTGGTCTGTTTGGCCGCATTATACCGTTTGCGATAAGCATAACTTTTTTTCCAAAGCGGATGTCCTCGGAATTGGCGAAAGTTGTCGGGAACGCCTTCGATGCTCATCCAACCAATTTGCAATTTATGACCGACCGCAATCGTAGTGGTCAGTAGAAAATTACGGTCCATTATAGTATCAATGGGCATTTTGAAAATCCGTTGAGCAATGTGGTAAAGCGTCTCGCCTTTTTGAACGACGTAAAAGATAGGCACGTAGGCGTCGGGGCTGTAGTCATCGGGGCGAAATCGAATGATGCTTCGATTGGGAATAGGAATTTTGATAGCACTTCCTACACCGTAGCGTCCGCCTTCGTTTTTTGGATTGTAAAAATAGAGTTCATCCAAGGTCAAGCCGTAAAACTTTGATAAGGAATAGAGTGTTTGTTTCGGCTCTATGATATGTGTAAAAACCTTCTCTCCGTAGGTATCGGAAGTAATAAAAATAGTATCTTGCGGGGTGAGATAACGCAGGCTGTCGCCTGTGGCGTATAAGGTAGTTTTTCCCAGTATGCTTGCGGTTAGCCCAAGTAGTGCGACCGCCCAGATAATTTTTTTCATTTGTGAGGAGTTTTCTTCGCCCAAATTGTACTTTATGAAGGCCCTCGGTATCATTCCTGCTCGCTACGCCTCCCAACGTTTTCCTGGGAAGCCATTGGTAAAAATTAACGGCGTGAGCATGATACAAAGAGTTGTCCAACAAGCACAAAAAGCGACTTCACTACAACGTATCTGCGTGGCGACGGACGACGAACGAATTTTTCAACACGTTCAATCCTTTGGCGGCACCGTTTTTATGACCCAAAGTGACCACTTGAGTGGAACGGACCGCTGCGCAGAAGTAGCCAACTATTTTCCCGACGTGGAAACGGTGATTAATATTCAAGGAGACGAACCCTTCATTGCCCCCTCGCAAATTGACCAACTCGTACAAGCACTCAGCACAGATACAACTGTAAACATAGTGACCTTGGCTAAAAAAATTGACAATTCTGCCGATTTATTTAGTCCAAATATTGTCAAAGTAGTATATAGTAAGCAAAATTTAGTCCATTATTTCAGTCGTCAGCCAGTTCCACATGTTAGAGGGATACCGAAAGAAAATTGGTTGCAACGAGCTACGTTTTACAAACACATTGGATTGTACGGCTTTCGCCGAAATACGTTGTTGGAAATCACACAGTTACCACCAAGTACATTAGAAAAAGTAGAATCGCTTGAGCAATTGCGCTGGTTAGAAAACGGGCATTCCATCGGAGTTCGAGAAACCACATTGGAGACTATTGGTATCGATACGCCCGAAGATTTGGAAAAAATTCAAAATAGATTAATAATTTGAAATTTTGTAGCAATTGTGGCCACGCCGTTACGCTCAAAGCCGTACCCGGTGACCACCGACCGAGATACGTTTGTGACCAGTGTCAAACCATCCATTACCAGAATCCCAACGTGGTGACGGGTGCCTTACCTATTTGGGAAGACAAAGTGCTGTTGTGTAAACGGGGAATTCCACCGCGCATCGGCTATTGGAACGTACCGGGCGGCTACTTAGAAAATGGGGAAACTGTCGAAGACGGTGCCGTCCGAGAAGTTTATGAAGAAACCCTTTCCAAAGTCGAAATTATTGGTCTCCACATGGTCTATTCTATTCCTCGAATCAATCAAGTGTATATGCACTTTTTGGCCCGTTTGACCGCTTTGGATTTTCAAACGACGCCCGAAAGCACGGAAGTTCGCCTATTTTCCGAGGAAGAAATTCCTTGGGACGACATTGCTTTTCCTTCGTCTAAGTTTACGCTAAGTCGTTTTTTTAAAGACCGAAAAAAAGGGATTCGGCAGGTACATCTGGGAAAGTTTGAAATTTAGTATAGGCGTGTACGCAGTCTTGAAAATGATTGTTTTTGATTTGAGCGTGTACAAAGTTTTCTTTTTGACGCTGACCGACGCTGCTTCGATTATGTTTTCTACTCTAACGTGTTCAAATTGAATGTTTAAGTGGAAATATAAAAAATTCATACCTTTAAACAGCGTTTTCAGCGTCAAAAAGAGAAATTCGTGCAACCTTAGTCTAAGTGAAACTTAAAAATTAGCTTATGCCACTTTAAAATATAAATTATTGATTTTCAGTACTTTTAGATTTTAAATTTTGCATTTTAAATTTTAGATTTCACTAAATATCCTTTTCCATAGCAGATTTACCAAAGTCAAATAATAAGCTGACCCGAATCGTGTTATCTAATGGATTCCTTTTATTCGTAGTCGGAACTAAATAAGAACCATTCAAACTGACAAACCGATATTTAAGACCAAGTCCAGCGGTAAAATATTTTCGATTTCCTTTCGTCTCGTGTTCCGTAAAGTAGCCTGCTCGGATAGCGGCGATATTTTCTATCCATAATTCCGCCCCCAGAGAAACCATAATCTCTCGAATCTCTTCCGAAAAACCTTCGGGCGCATCTCCAAAGGAACTGAACATGCCGCCAATAATGGATTTTTGCTTGTAGTCTGGAACACCATCTTGGTCCTCATTGGTCAAAAATAAATCTGGTGTTGGCACCATTAATTTGTTGAAATCAGTTGTTAAGGTCAATCTCGTTCCTTCCGTAAATGCCTTTGTCCAAGCGACGCCGATGCCCAAATTAGCTGGAATGAAATCTTTATTGACGGAATTCGTGTAGGTTATCTTTTGGCCGATATTGGTAGCCGCTAGCCCAATGGTCAACTCGGGCGTCTGATAGGTGAAAGAGAAATCAGCGGCGACCGATTTTGCAGCACTTATATTTTCTTGGGTAACCATTTGCCCTTTCGCTAAATCAGAATAGATATATCTCAATCCGAAACCACCCGAAAAATTATCCGATAATTTTCTAGCATAACTGGCAGCAAACGCAAATTCTTGAGGCCGTCCATTACCAATAGGGTCTCCATTTTCGTTGGTAAATACAATATCTCCTAACGAGAAATAGCGTGTCTCCAAACCAAGTGCATTATTCTCATTCAGTTTTAAATAACCGTTGGCACTGGCCAAATAGACATCATTTACCTCTAACTCTTGTAACCAGGGCGTGAAATTTAAGCTAAATCCGCCTTTCGTTTCCGCAAAAACTAATTTAGAAGCGTTGTAAAATACCGAGTTGGCATCTGGCGAGAGGGCAATGCCCGCATCTCCCATTCCACCCGACCGAGCATCGGGAATAATTCTTAGAAAAGGTACCGCCGTAATAATAGGATTTACACAGGACTCGCCAAGTGGCGTTTCGTACTTTCCAGTACTATTATTAAAGAAACATTGAGCGGTGACTAGATGGGGTAATGTAAGTAGAAGAGCGAACAGAACCGTAGTACTTAGTCGTAGGTTTTGGAATTTTAAAAAGGTGTTCATGTTGAGAAGATTGGTGGTTAACAATCAGGTTGATTACCTTTTTTAAACCAATTTCTATTAAGATTATTATGGCCGTTAAAATATTGTTAAAGGACAATAAACAACTCTCTATCAGCTAGGTCGAACTTATAACGGGCTATAAGTAGTACCAAAAATACACTTATAGCTGATTATAAAAATATAATCAGCTATAAGTATTCATTTTTACCCACACATAGCTAATTATAAAATAAAGGGTTTTCTTATAAAAATGGTTTGCTATAAAAATAGGGTAGGTGCGATGCACCTTTGAGATAAAAGGACCTATCGAATAAGTTGAATACAAATATAGTCGCCCCGAATGGGGCTTACAGTATCAGATGCAGCGCATCGACAACCTTTGTATCTACTTTTTGCGCTATTTTTCTCATCAAAGGTGCCGCGCACCGACTACATTTGTCTGTTAACTAGTTTTATAAGAAAAACCTTCTATAAAATAAAATATAGCCATTGATAATATTATCGGTAGGAAGGAGGAAGTGATTACACTCACCAAATTGTATCAAAAAAAACGCTCGGGGTTTGTTACTGTTTATGGTAGGCAAAGAGTTGGTAAGACCTTTTTAATTAAGGAGCTCTTTGGCGAACAGTAGCTATACCATTACTAAATCCTACGCACAAAATCTAAAAAACAAAGTAACTCGTTTTAAAGAAGAAACACAAACCAACAAAACCGTATTTCTAACTTTTTTAACTACTTTCGGCGTAAAGGACAATGCGCATAAGATGAGTATCGTACAAGACGAATTGACAATGGATGCTTTGTTTGATAAAGTATAGCTTCATCTAAGCTGTCATGCCCCCATCTACTGGCATACTATGCCCCGTCACAAACCCCGTTTCGTCCGCACTCAACCAAACAATCGCATTCGCAATATCATCGGGCTGACCGTAGCGGCGCAGCGGAATATTCCGCAACAATTTTTTCTCAAAACTTGGGTCGATTTTCAACATATCGGACACCATCGGCGTCATGGTAAAAACGGGACAAACGGCATTCACCCGAATGTTGTACCGAGCGTATTCCGCAGCGGCCGTCTTAGTCAATCCAACGACGGCGTGTTTGGCCGCCGTGTAGGCGGAAGTGTACGGTTGCGCTTTCAAACCCGCAATCGAAGCAATATTGACAATGGCACCACCGCCTTGTTTGACCATCTGTTCCAATTCGGCTCGCATACAATAAAAAACGCCCGTTTGGTTAATGGCAATCACTCGATTCCAACTGGCCAAAGAAAATTCGTGGGTAATTTTAAAATCCCCGCCAATACCCGCATTATTCACGGCAACGTCCACCCGACCAAATCGGTCAACCGTTTCTTTGACCAACTGGTTAACCTGTTCGATGTTGGAGACATCGCATTGACAAAAAGCGGCTTTTTGCCCCTTGGCTTCTACTAACTGAACGGTCTCTAACCCGCCCGCTTTGTTGATGTCAGAGACCATAATATCTGCGCCTTTGTCCGCAAACATCAAAGCAGCCGCTCGGCCAATCCCCGAGCCAGCACCCGTAATCATTACTGTTTTTCCTGTAAAGTTCATCGTTTTATTTTTTTAAAGCGAGGCTAATAAGGTTTATCAGGGTTATAAGGCTAATAAGGTTTATGAGTTACTACCTTATCGGCCTCATACGCCTTATGAACCTTATTCACCTCATTAACCTTATTCACCTCATTAACCTGTCCCCCTACTCCATCTGATAATTCGGCGCCAGCTCACCCGAACCTTTACCTTTTTTATAAAAATTACAAATAATATCGACGGCTTCGTCGGCCGTTTCTACAATGGGCATGAGGTCTAAATCTTTTTTATTGATATTGCCTGCCTTTTTATACATGACGTTTTTAATCCACTTTTTGAGTCCTGACCAGTAATCTTTACCGACTAGAACGACGGGTACTTTCGTAATTTTCTTGGTTTGCATCAGCGTCAGTACTTCAAACAGTTCGTCCATTGTTCCTAGACCGCCCGGTAAAACTACGAATCCTTGGGCGTATTTGACAAACATTACTTTTCGAACGAAGAAAAAACGGTGATTGAGTACCTTGTCAGAATCAACAAATTCGTTGACGCCCGTTTCGAAAGGCAAGTCTATTCCTAAACCTACGGAAACGCCATCTTCTTGCTGCGCACCCCGATTTCCCGCTTCCATAATACCTGGACCACCGCCCGTAATTACTCCGAACCCTTCTTCAGTGAGCCGTTTTGCTACATCTACGGCCAATTGGTAATGGGGATGGTCAGATTTGGTGCGAGCCGAACCAAAGATGGAGACACAGGGTCCAATTTCATTGAGTCGTTCGAAACCATCTACCATTTCGGAGATAACTTTGAACATCGTCCAAGCATTTTCCCCTTTTATTTTTGTCCACTGTTTCATGTCGCTGTTTGGTAAAGCTCTTTTTTGATTTTTTTGCATACAGATTGAGGTGTTTAATTCTCGAAAACTTTTTTGGCGAAAGCCCAAGAGTTACCAACGTCTTAACTTGCAAAAAGGTTGAGCGGTAAAAGTAATAGATAATTGTTGGTTTCCAAATTAGCGTACAATAAGTTCTCTGATGGTTGAAAATTTGTTATATAAAATCGTACCTTTGCCGCCGAATTGAAATAGTAATTGTCTGAGAAAGGTTTGTAAGTATCGATGACTCGCCGTTCTTCCTAGTTTGAACTAATAGGCGCTGAATACAGCATTTTTGAAATAATGAGCCGCTGTTGTTCTTAAAAAACTCCGATTGAACTTCGAAGTTAAATAGTCATCCTGTAAAACCTCCACTGCTCTCCTCCGAGGCAAAGTATTCCTAGATAGTTACGGAACGCAATTAAAGTAAACAGGGTAAGTGATAAGAACATTTACCAAACATCCGTTTGCGAGAAATTTAGGATTTGCTTTGACCCATTTTCCAGTCTTTTTTTGATTGGCTAAGATTTGTTCAAACAAAAAATTAACGACTTATTTTAGCACCGTTTATTAAAATTCATTTATGAGTGATTTCGCTTCGTTGGGTTTGTCCCAACCGTTGGTAGATGCCATTGGCAATCTAGGATTTGTGACGCCCACCGCTATTCAAGAAAGAGCCATTCCCGCCCTTTTAGAAGACGAGTCTGACTTTATTGGCTTGGCACAAACGGGAACTGGCAAGACGGCCGCTTTTGGTTTGCCATTGATGGATTTGGTAGAAGAAGAAGAGCGCTACACGCAGGCTTTAATCTTAGCGCCGACAAGAGAACTATGTTTACAAATTGCCAAAGAATTGGAGCAATTCGGAAAACATATTCGCAAGATGAACATCCTAGCAGTGTATGGTGGAACGGATATTTACCAACAAATTCGTGCTATCAAGAAAGGCGTACAAATTATTGTAGCCACGCCCGGTCGGTTGCGAGATTTGATTAAGCGAAAAGCAGTAAACATTGAAGAAATTGAGTACGTAGTGCTAGATGAAGCGGACGAAATGCTCAATATGGGGTTCAAAGAGGAAATTGACGAAATCCTTGAAAATACGCCCGACGATAAATTAACGTGGCTTTTTTCGGCGACGATGCCCCGCGAAGTGCGCCGAATTTCGAGTAATTACATGACCGACCCCATTGAAATTAAAGTCGGTCAAGCCAATTCTTCGAATCAAGACATCGACCACCAATACGTCACCGTTTATCCATCCGACCGCTACGAAGTCTTGCGTCGTTTTTTGGATTACGACGCCAAATGTTTTGGCTTAGTCTTTACTCGAACTCGTCGAGATGCTAGAGAAGTAGCAGAAATGTTGGGTCGAGACGGCTACCGAGCCGATGCACTCCACGGCGATTTGACGCAGGCACAACGGGACCGAGTAATGGCTCGTTTTCGAGACCGCCGTTTGCAGATTTTGGTCGCAACGGACGTGGCCGCTAGAGGGATTGACGTTAACGATATTACCCACGTTTTCCACTATAATATTCCCGAAGATATTTCTTTCTACACGCACCGCAGTGGCCGAACGGGTCGAGCGGGCAACAAGGGTATTTCCTTGGTTTTAGCGCATCCGAGAGACGTTGGCATTTTGCGTCGGTTGGAGAGAATCATCAAGACAAAGTTCTCTAACGTCAAGATACCAACGGGCGAAGAAATTTCCGAAAGGCACTTACTCGAACGGATTGACAAAATCAAAGAAGTTGATATTAACGAGCAAGTAGAATCTTTACTCCCTAAATTGATGGAACAGTTGGGCGAGGAGTTGACGAAAGAAGAACTGTTGGGTAAAGTCATTACCTTGTCTTCAGCTAGATTTTTGAAAAACTACCGCAAGGCGCGTGACATGAACCGTGCCGAACCGAGAGGCCGCCGACAGCGGACGAATGGCGACCGAAACAACGGTCGAAATGGCCACCGAACGGGCCGAAGAGCCAGACGACAACGCCTTTTTATCAATATCGGGTCAATGGACGTCGGGAACAAAGGTCAATTTATCAATATGATTTGCCGAGAGGCCCACGTATCGGGTCAAGCCATTGGCCGCATTGATATGCAAGAAAAGTTTACCTTTTTTGAAATTGAGGAAAACGCCGCCGAACAGGTCATTAAAGAACTGGAAAACAGCGAGTTCGAAGGCCGTTCTATACGAGTGAATGCGGGCGACCGTTTTGAGCGGAAGAAGAAGCGTCGGTCGTACCGGAACTAGTTGCTAGATGCTGGATGCTGGTTACTAGCACCTTATCACCGTGACCTTTGGGGTGGCGCCAGACGTTTACCAAAACTATGAAAATTTAGTAAACGTCTGGCCTTACACACTATACCATATATTTCCACTTTATTTCCAACATATTTCCTCTATTTCCACCTATTTTCTTGAACTAAGTGATTTCCTTTTTATTCAGTCTATAAAATTTCATCGTAACTACTCAGGACCGAGAGTAGAGAATATGGATTAGAGACTTGGAATGTTGACAAACGAGGATAATCACCAAAATTTTGTCGATTTTCCCGAAATTCTTGTCTCTGTTCTCTCAATGAAATAGCCTGTCCCGATTTTCATCGGGAGTCTCTGTTCTCTATTCTGAATAAAAACATTTCATCAATACAGCAATTATGAAAATTTACACTAAGACTGGAGATAAAGGCACTACTGCCCTCTTTGGTGGCACTCGCCTACCCAAAAATCACGTTCGCATCGAAGCCTATGGAACCGTGGACGAGGCCAATTCTTTCATTGGTTTGGTACGAGATTCTTTGACGGACGAGACGCTACGAGCGGAACTCAAATCCATCCAAGAGACCCTATTCACAGTCGGTTCTCATCTGGCCGCAGACCCTTCCAAAGACAATCTTTGGTTACCTGCTATCGAAGATAGTGAGGTTCTTTTATTGGAAAACGGCATCGACCGCATGCAAGCAGCTCTCCCCGAACTGAAAAATTTCATTCTGCCGGGCGGCCATCCCGTCGTTTCTTATTGCCACGTCGTTCGTTGTGTTAGCCGCCGTGCAGAGCGCCACGTAGTTGAGTTGGCCGAAAACGAAACCGTGGCGCCCATTCTGGGGCAATATTTAAATCGATTGTCGGACTATTTCTTTGTGTTAGCTCGTTTTGTGGGGCAACTATTAGGAGCCAAAGAAGTAGTGTGGAAACCAAAGTAATGTTGAAAGGGTAAGTGGTGAATTTTCGAATGGTCAATAGCTGTTTGCAACTCAAAACCCGCAACTCGTCCCCTGTTTCCTCTTTTAAATGCCATAAATTAACGGGTCAGCCAGCGATACTTGAATAATCCAGCAATTTTCCTCATATTTAGAGTTGATAACGCAAAACGCTGTAAAACCGTCTCAACGCTCATACTACCATGCAAAAAAAACACTTCGATGTACTCATCATCGGCGCTGGCATTTCGGGCATTAGTGCCGCCTATTATCTGCAAAGAGATTGTCCTACCAAAAGCTACGCTATTTTAGAAGGCCGCCAAAGTATCGGCGGCACTTGGGATTTGTTTAAATATCCGGGCATTCGGTCCGACTCGGATATGTACACCCTTGGGTTTCGCTTCCGACCTTGGACGAGCAAAAAGGCAATTGCCGATGGGCCTTCCATTATGAACTACTTACAGGAAACAATTGCCGAATTTAATATTGACCAACATATTGTTTACGAGCAGCGAGTAGTGAAAGCGGCTTGGTCGTCGGCAGAGGCGCTTTGGACGCTAGAAGTACAACAGGGAAAAGGAGGGCCAATGGCCACCTATACTTGCAATTTTCTCTCCATGTGTACGGGCTACTACAATTACGAAGCGGGCTACACGCCCAACTTCGCAGGAATTGACCAGTTTAGTGGGCAGGTGGTGCATCCGCAAAAATGGACGGAAGACGTTGATTACACCGATAAGAAAGTAGTCGTTATTGGTAGTGGAGCGACGGCGGTTACGTTGATTCCCGAGTTGGCCAAAAAAGCGCAGCACGTAACGATGCTCCAACGGTCACCAACTTACATGGTCGCCGCCCCCGACGAAGACGGACTTGCCAATTTTCTCAATAAAATATTACCGTATAAATTAGCCTACTCCATCAATCGCTGGCGAAAAATTCTATTTCAACGATTTTCTTTTTGGCTCGCACGTAGCTACCCCAATTTTATGAAAAAGCTGCTTATCAAAGGCGTCAAAAACGAATTGGGGACGGAGTACGACGTGGATAAACACTTTACACCTAAATACAATGTTTGGGACCAACGAGTTTGCTTGGCACCCAATGGCGATATTTTTGAAGCCATCAAAGACGGGAAAGCATCGGTGGCCACGGACCACATTGAGTCGTTTGTCCCCGAAGGAATCCAACTAAAGTCGGGAAGAACCTTACCTGCTGACTTGGTCGTAACCGCAACGGGTTTAGATTTGAAATTGCTCGGCGGGATTGATTTTTCCGTAGATGACGAACCGTTGGATTTAGCTGGAAAAGTAATTTACAAGAGCATGATGTTCAGCGATGTCCCTAATTTATCCTTTGCTTTTGGCTACACTAATGCTTCTTGGACCTTGAAGTGCGATTTGTCCAATTCCTACGTTTGTCGATTGATTAATTACATGGACGAACACGATTTTAAGCAGTGTACGGCGCAGCAAAATGATGCTTCTTTACAGCTAGAGGATTGGCTAGATTTCTCATCGGGCTACATTAAACGTAAGATTCATTTACTACCAAAACAAGGCGACAAGAAACCTTGGAAACTCAAGCAGAATTACCTCTTTGACCGTATGATGATTGAGTATGGAAAGGTGGACGACGGCGTGATGATTTTTAGTAAACCAGAGAAGGTTGTCCCAGAACCTAAGGTTGAAGAACAGGTAGTTTAATGAATCAAGTGGAACTATTCATTGTCGAACAATCGGACAATCAGCAAGTCATTTTGCAGTTTCTACACGATTTGCTCACGGCCGAACCGGGCGTACAAGCCAAATTGCGTTGGAAAATTCCTTTCTATTTTCGAAAAAGTTGGATTTGCTATTTGAATCCCATCAAGAAAACAAATGGAATAGAACTGGCTTTCACGAGAGGTAACGAATTGTCTAACGGACAAGGATTATTAAGCCACAACGGTCGCAAGCAAATTAGTGGGGTCATTTTCAATGACGTAGCCGACATTCCCGTTGAAACCGTGTTAGAAGTTTTTCAAGAAGCCCTTTTGTTGGACGAGACGGTTCCTTATGCTTCGAAGAGAACTAAAATAAGTACCTAACTATAAATAATCGTCATTTTTGATGAGGCTATTTTTTCATTCTACAAGGTAAAAATTCTCTGCATAGCATCTCTACGGAGATAATTTTTAACGAAGTAGAATTGAAAAAGAGTCCATCATAAAATGTGTCGATTATTTGTGGTTAGGTACTTATAAAGGACTTTATGAGGTATATACACACAACGGCAGAAGGTGTACATCACAGAAAATTTTAGAACAAATACCAATGATAAAAAAAATACTCCTCGGCCTTGTCCTATTAGCTATTCTTGGTCTATTCTACACCTATAAGCAAATCAGCCCGATGATTCCGATTGCGACGGGCTACGCTGCCAAGAAAATGTGTTCTTGTCACTTTATTGCAGGGCGCAGTCAATCAAGCATTCAAACCGACGATTTGCGAATGTCCCCGCTCAATTTGACCCAAACGGTCATTGACGAAGCATCAAAATCAGCTACCGCTACGCTGTTTGGCCTAGGGGCAAAAACCGCCGTCTATCGAGACAATTTAGGTTGCATTTTGCTGAATGGCGAAGATGACTATAACGTTCAACTTACTCTTTCCCAAAAAGAGAAAAATACATCAGCAACGTGGCCGTTAGGCGAAACGGTAAGCCAGCAAAAAATGGTGGGCGTAGATTACGAAAAGCTGACTGCGGCCATCAACGGTGTTTTCGATTCGAGTCTCAATATGGATTCCATTAAAACCCGTGCGGTCGTCGTCGTGCACAAAGATACTTTAGTGGTCGAAAAATACGCTAATGGTTTTGACAAAGACACCGAAATTCTCGGTTGGTCGATGAACAAAAGCATCACCAATGCCCTCATTGGTATTTTGGTAAAAGAGGGAAAATTGCAGTTGACGGACGACTACCTCTTCGAAGAATGGACCGACGAACGGAGTAAAATTACCCTCAACGATTTGTTGCAAATGCAAAGTGGCCTCGCCTTCGAAGAAAATTATACGGAAGTGTCGGATGTGACCAAGATGTTGTTTATGAACGAAGACATCGTTGCTGATGTACTAGATAATCCTCTAGAAGCGCCCGCCGGCAGCAAATGGTACTACGCTAGTGGGACGACTAATTTGTTAATGGGCTTGGTCAAAAAGACATTAGGCGGAGATTTGGAAACGTATCTAGCTTTCCCCCACGAACGCCTTTTTCAAAAAATAGGTATGCACTCTATGGTATGGGAAACCGACGAATCGGGTAATTACATCGGTTCTTCTTACGGTTACGCCACACCCAGAGATTGGGCTAAATTTGGATTGCTCTATTTGAACGAAGGGAATTGGTACGGCGAACAGATAGTGGACACCTCTTGGGTCAATTTTACTCGGCAGCCCGCCGAACACAGCGAAGGTATTTATGGTGGACACTTTTGGCAAAACCACGACCACGCCGCCTACAAAGATGTGCCTGCCGATTTATATTCGTGCAATGGCTTCGAAGGGCAGTTCGTATATATCATTCCATCAAAAGATTTAGTCATTGTACGAATGGGATTAAACGAAGGCCCCAATTACGATGCGAATGCCTTTTTGAAAAACGTTATTGCGGCTTTTGATTAATGTTAGAACAACATTAATTTTTGTCATATAAACAACTGAATTTGAACCCAATAGTAGTTTTTTTGCGTTATTAGTTGTATATTGTATCTAAGTTGTTATGAATCATTTCCCGAAGATACCGTACATTCAACAAAACTCAACAAATATTTTCAAAAACATACCGTTCCATACTATTTACGACCAACCTTGCTTGTTAACTCATTTGTCTAGTTATTGGAAGTAAAACCAATAACATTCAGACCTTTTATCTAAAAGTAGAAAAGCAATCCACTAATTTAATGGTTAATCTTCCTAGTTCTTTTTGTTAATTGTACAATACAAATAATTAGACGCAGCATCTTTTCGTTGAGAAGAAAGGATTAGTGATATAGTATTATAAACTGCAAAAAATCATTTTTTAAGATATAGTGTTTCATAGTGTGTAGAGGGTGAGTAGTACTTCGGTACTGCTCCCCTCTTTTTTG
>JBCCQK010000168.1:0-14725 GCA_039024375.1 Bacteroidota bacterium | reverse complement strand
GTCATCAACAACTCTTGGGGATGCCCCACATCTGAGGGTTGTAACACCAGTAATTTTAATGTGATGGATACGGTCATCAACAACCTGCGGTCGGCCGGAATCGTTGTAGTGACCTCAGCAGGCAATAGCGGATCATCATGCAGCTCAGTTCGAACACCCGCCGCCATTTACGAAGGCGCATTCTCAATCGGCGCAACTACCTTGAATGATGAAGTTGCTGACTTCTCCAGTCGGGGCCCGGTCACGGCAGATGGGAGCGGCCGCATTAAACCCAACGTCACTGCACCTGGTAGAGGGGTACGCTCTGCGACCGGCACCAGCGGCTACGGCACGCTGTCAGGTACAAGCATGGCTGCGCCACACGTAGCAGGTGCCGTTGGTCTCATGATTTCAGCCTACCCGCCCATCGCAGGGGACGTGGAAGCAATTGAAAGCTATCTTGAAGAAACGGCCGACTTTATCGGCGTGGGGGACTGCGGGGGTGATGAAACGTTTAACAATACGTTCGGACACGGCCGGATCAACGTTGCAAACGCGGTTGATGCAATCCTGAACTTGGATGTCAGCAAAGGGGATGTCACCGCTCAGCCATCAAGTGAAACTATTTCATATACCGTCATCGTCAAGAAAACCGGTCCTTATCTGACATTTACGGACTCACTGGTATCAGACACAATTCCACAGAACAGTGTGGTGTTGACCAGCAGTCAACCCGTATCAATGACAGCAAACGGGTTCGACTGGCACATTGGGGACCTTGGCCCAGATCAAGAGGTGGAGCTAGAAATCACGCTTGCTTTCAGTTCAACAGCATCACTGACACAGACCCTAACATTTGAACCGGCCGTTGCTTCGGCCGCGCATGTACCAGCCCAATCCTCCAATCAGCCGGTTTTGAACATTCCACTTTTTGAAATTTCACGGGATATCCCACATCTGCCGTCAGATGAGCGCATTACTCTGAACGAAACAACGGCCGAAATTGAGTACACCATCCATGTGAGATCTCCGATGAACACACCCAGCGTTGACAACGTTGTTGTGACAGAAACGTTGCCCATTAGCAGCACGCTTGTCTCAACCTCTGAGGCTGTCCAAAACACGGCCGGAGGTTTTGTCTGGTCACTGGGCAGCATGATTGCGGATCAAACGGCCAGCATCCAAGTCACCATACAGGTACCACTTACTGCAGAGGGGGCCCTGCCGGAAATCACATTTCCGTCCACAACGGTCAAAGCAGACAATGCATTCATTGTGCAATCGTTGCCTATTGAATTGCAAAATAGCAAGATTTGGCTTCCGCTGGTGGTAAAATAAGAAGTGAAAACTAACCTTTTATAGGGTGCGAAATTTCATTTTATCAAAGGTCAGTTCAAGCCAAAAATCTCCCCTCTGGGGCTCAATTGGAAAAAGTTGGATGAAAAAAGCTGTAAGCGTATCGCTAGGAAGTAGCGTACGGGATGCCTGTGCAGAAATAGATTTACTGGGTGAACGAGTTAGCCTAAAGCGGGAGGGGTGGAATGGAGATATTGAACAAGTCACAAAAAAGATGAGCGAGGTTAATTGTATTTAAAGCAATTTATAACCAAGCTGAATACTTGTCCATTCTCTATTCATTTCTTGTCCCCATAAAGCTTCTTCATACGTTTTTTACTAAGCGTAATAAGAATAAGCAAATCATATACTTTAACAATATCTAACTGCTCTGTCATAAGAGAAAATATTTAGAAGAGGAACTTAAAAATTAGTAACTTTCAATTTCTATCATGAAAAAAATATCGCAAAAAGTATTACCTCTAATTTTACTATATCTATTGCTTTTTCTTTTGCCCCAACCCACTCCCGCCCAAGACACCCTCTTCCTAAAAAACTACCTCCCCCAATACCCCAACTTCGCCCTAGCCACCCACCAAGCCCTAAAAGCCGCCAAAAAGCAACGAGCCAAATACCTCGTCCTCCCCAAAGGCACCCACCACTACTACCCCGACCAAGCCCACCAGCAATACGTCAAAATGAGCAACAACATCAACGGGATGAAACGCATTGCTTTTCCATTGGAAAGCCAACAAAATCTAACTATTCTAGGGCAGGACGCAAAAATTATCCTACACGGCACGATGATGGGCATGACCATCCACAACTGTCAAAACATTGTTATTCAAGACCTAAGTTTTGATTGGGCAACCCCGTTTTATTTGCAAGGAAAGGTAATAACGGTTGATAAGGACAAAAAATCCTACACCGTAAAATTTGGGCAAGCGGAAACCGTGGAGGTCATCAATAACGACTTAGTGGTTCGTCGGCCAGAAAGGGATTATTTTATTGGTCGGACGTTTTGGTTTGATGAATTTACCAAGGCTCCGATTTACAACTTGGAGCGGCGTATGAATCGCTACTGGAATCCTTACAAACCGCAGCACTACCAACTGACGCAGTTGGATGCGCACACCGTGGAGGTCGTTAATACCATTGACTCACTGCCGTCGGCAGGCATGACGTTGATTGCCAAATGGCGCAACCAGCCCAACGTCAATCGAATTGCACCCAGCATCCATATTCAACAATCCGAACAGATTCGGTTGGGGCGAGTGGCGATTCACAGTGCGGCAGGAATGGGGATAATTGGCGAAAAAAGTAGCGATATTACTTTGGAAAAAGTGCAAGTCGTTCCGACGCCCGATAGCGATAGAGTGATTTCTACCACGGCCGATGCTACCCATTTTGTCAACTGCCGAGGATTGGTGCAAGTAGAAAATTGTTTGTTTGAGGCGAGTATGGACGATGGCCTAAACATTCACGGAAATTACACGACGGTGCGAGAAAAAATAGACGACCATACTTTGCTGGCGGAAGTGGTGCATATTCAACAAGAAGGCTTCGTGTTTGCCGGAGTGGGTGATATGGTCGCACTTATTGACCCCACTACCCTACTGCCGATTGCCGATTCGATGCAGGTTAAGTCGGTAGAACTGATTAACGACCAATTTTTCAAGTTGACTTTTGAGGAAGCCCTCCCCGATATTTCCAACGGTATAGGATTAGAAAACTTAACGTGGAACGCCGACCTAATTTTTCGCAACAATACCGTTCAGAGAAATTGGGCGCGAGGAGTACTGTTTAAAACGGGCGGCAAAATTTTGATTGAAGACAATTATTTTGCGCCTTCCATGTCGGGACTGCGCAATTGGGGCGAAATGAATTTTTTCAACGAATCGGGGCGCGTAACGGACGTGACGATTCAAAACAATACGTTTCAGAATGTTTGTCGCGTCAACAACGGCAAACCTGCCATTGTGATTTTTCCACAAATCAAACAGCTAACCGAAGGAAACGACCCTCATCAATTTTACAACCGCAATATCCGAATCACCCAAAATACTTTTCACACTTTCGACAAGCCTATTTTGTTTGCAAAATCCGTTGCGGGGTTGGTATTTTCTGATAATAAAATTATTGTCAATCGAGATTATCCACCGTTGCAAGCCAACAAACCCGTGATTGAAATTCAGCAATGCGTGGACGTAAAAATCGAAGGAAATGAATACCGTAGTTCGAGTTTGGGTGAGGTGGTGTTAGACAACTTTAGTAAGCCGTCTATTTTGATGAAGAGGAATAAAAATTTAAAAGGCCTCAAGTAGAGAGGTATATAGTAAGACTACCGCAGTTGCCATTTTATTGCTAGATTTGTACCATTCAAATAAAGAACAAGGCAGACCAGCAGATGGTGCTGTTTTTCATCAAGTTTAAAGTAAAATATAATGAGGTACACATTTCAAAAAGTAAGTAAATTGTTTCTATTGGTACTATTATCAACTTCAATATTGGTTAGCTGCGGCGGGGAAACGGCGGAAAAATCCAGCGAACCCACCGTTATCAAAAAGAAGAAGAAAAAGAAGAAAGACGAACGACCCAACCTAAACAAAGATTTTACTAGTTCCGAAAACGATGGTCGAGAAGTCGTTAAAGTAGAAATTACGGGTAACGACTTGATGAAATACGACAAAGCGGAACTCAAAGTCCCAGCGGGTACACGGGTAGAATTGACCCTCAAGCATTCGGGCCAAATGCGGTGGGATGCTATGGGACACAACGTTGTTATTCTGAAACCCGATACGGACGTTGCGGCTTTTTGCCAAAGAGCCATAGGAGCCAAGAAGAATGACTACATTCCTAGTGATGACTTCGACGAAATAATTGCTCACACCGCCATGATTGGTGGTGGGGAGACCTCAATTGCTCTTTTTGATGCTCCCGAAAAGGGAACGTACGATTTTGTTTGTTCTTTTCCTGGGCACTACGCCTTTATGAAAGGGAAGTTTATTGTGGAATAAAGTAATTAGGCTGTATCAAATGTTTTGAGTGTGTTACAGTGTAGTGGAATTTAATGTGTAGATTATCAATCAAAAATCAAAATTCATATATCTATATAATTTTGCTTGATTAGACAGATTTATGATTTTTGAACTATGATATATGATTTCCACTAACCTGTAACACACTCTTATCAATTATTTATCTGGTGTTCTACTGAAAAAATACTTGGTACTACGCCTTAGACCTGCAAAGGGGCAATAGGGGGTCTGTCTTTGATTTGTGCCACGACTTCGTTGATGTAAAATTTTACTTGTCGTAGTGCACAAAAAATTTGGGTAAGTTCCTCGCTTTTATTTGCAGCGTAGTGTTCAGTTCTAGCATAGGTAGTACCATCAAAGACCACGAAATAAAAAAACTTACCAATTACATAAGCACCATACAAAGGAAAGGATTGCTCTACCTCGGCGTTGGCTTTCTGTATGGCCACCATCGCAATCAATAATTGGCCCAGCGGGTCTTTATTGACGTTTAGTTCGGGTTTGTGTTCGTGGACGGAGAAAAAAGATGTCCGTGGCTCTTGTCGCCCCCTCGCAATCAAAAAATCAACCGTTCCCGAGGCTTTATCTTCACCAACTGCCACCGAAAGTGGTCGTTCCATGTAGGCTCGATACTTTTTGGTGTTATAATTGACCAAACTTAGTAAGGGACCAATAAAATTCATTTTTAATTCTGCCTCATTCCACAAATCCACGTTTTCTTCGAGCGTACTGCGCAGTTCCTCTAGACGAATTTTTTCCGTTTCAGTAAGTTCACATTCGGCGGCGAGCCATTGGTCTAATAAGTCGTGCTTTTTAACTTCTTCGATGCCAAAAACTTCTTCTACATCTTGTCGCAAAGAGTATTTGAACGATTTCTTGTTGACCATTTTTAAGCTAATAATGTAGTAAATATACGCATTTTTGTAGCAACAAAAAAGGGGCGATTCACTTCTACAAGCCATCAAACAATCCAACCATTAGACAATCTAAATCAATCAAGCAAACCACTTCACCACCTTCTCAATTAAGCCCACTTTGTCCTTATTGTATGGCGGATAAAATCCTTTCATCCCGTCAATCGGTGCCCAGTGATTTTGCACCCCTTTGGCGTTTGAAAAGGCTTTGAAGCCAAAAATTCCGTTGCCTTTACCAATCCCGCTATTATTGCTGCCACCAAACGGCAAATTAGGATTACTGTACTGCGTCGCAGAATAGTTAACCACTATCGCTCCCGAACGGGTATTATTGTTAACGTAGTCAATGTTTTGTTGATTTTTGCTGTAAACGTATAAGCCCAAGGGTTTCTCCCCTTTCTGGATATACCCAACGGGTTCCTTAATATCCGTAAAAGTGCGAATGGGTAGGATTGGGCCAAAAATTTCTTCCCGCCACAGCAGCGCATCATCACCCAAATTACTTACTACCGTCGGTGCTACGTAGTTCTCTTTTTCGTCCATTTGCCCGCCCATTTCAATTTTAGCGTTGCGTTCTACAGCGTCTTCCATGTAGGAACTTAATCGTCGGAAATGGCGGTCGTTGACGATGCGATTGTACGAATCATTTTCTTTCGGATTGTCACCGTACATGGCCGTTATCGCTTTTTTGTATTCGGTCACAAATTTTTCTTTAACTGATTCGTGGACGTAAACGTAGTCGGGAGCAATGCAAATCTGTCCGTTGTTCATGCTTTTAGCCCATGCGATTCTTTCCGCCGCCGCCGCTACGTCCGCCGTTTCATCGACAATGGTAGGACTTTTACCCCCCAATTCTAAACTGACACTGGTCAAATGTTCGGCGGCCGCTTTCATCACTACTTTACCGATACTCGGTGCGCCCGTAAAGAAGATGTGGTTGAAGGGCTTTTTCAATAATTCCGTTGTTTCGGGAACGCCTCCTTGAATAGCTGCTACTTCGCTCTCGTCGTACAAATCATTGATAATTTTGGCAATTAACCGAGCACTGTTGGGCGTATTCTCCGATGGTTTTAGGATAACCGTGTTACCCGCTGCAATTGCTGCCACGAGTGGAATAAAGGACAAGTTAAACGCAAAATTCCAAGGCGAAATAATCAGTACAACTCCTTTGGGTTCATATTTTATTTTAGAAGAAAAACCGAACATAGCCATAGGCGTGGCTACTTTTTCGTCCCGCATCCATTTGCCTAAGTTTTTAGATGTGTGCCGAATAGCAGTAATAGCAGGAAAGATTTCGGTTAGCATGACTTCCGCCTCGTGCTTGCGAAAGTCATCGTACCCAGCTTGAATGATGTCCGCTTTGTACGTTTCCATCAAAGCTTTTTCCAATTTTTTGAGTTTGGCGCGGCGTTCTTTGACGGTCGTATTACCGACTTTGTATTGATTTTGTTGTTGCAACTCAAAAATGCGGTCAATTTCGCTGGTGACCATTTCCAAGGTAACCGGTGCTGATTTATCCATTTTTACTAATTTTTTAGTTAATTGAATCTTGGTAACTATTCAGAACCGAGAGCAGAGAGTAGGGAAATGAGGCGTATGGCGTTGACCAATGAGAAAAAGCTAAAAATTCCACCAATTGTCCTTCCGTCTAAGTCTCTATTCTCTCAATCCCGATTTTCATCGGGAGTCTCTGTTCTCTATTCTGAACAGTTACGAATCTTGCTTAAAATTAACGCTTTTAGTAGAAATATCCTAATTACTGTTTTCAATTAGGAAAAGCTAGACCAATACGGAATAGTTTGGTAAACGCTGATTGTAATCCCCGAAATAAAAAAAGCCCTGGGCGTCTCGGGGGGTTACAACACCACCTATTCTTATTTAAAAAAACCTTCGGACCTCTACGAGGGATTACAAATTGATATGCTATTGGAACGGGCAGACCGAGTGATTAATTTGTTTGAGATAAAATTTTACAATACCGAATTTGTATTTACAGCCGCTTATGCGGAACAACTTCGAAAACGACCACATCTGTTTGGGCAATTATCTAAAACAAAGAATCATCTAATGCTGGTGATGATTACTACTTTTGGATTAAAGGATATTCAGCCCAGTTTGGGAGTGGTAGAAAAAATACCGACCTTGGAAGATTTGTTTTTGACCTAAGTACCTAACTATAAATAATCGTCAACTTCTTTTCCCTCGAACTTTCGTAAATCGCTTCTTGTATCTCCAAGTTTTTCAAATAAGCCGCCCCCTCCGTTTCAAATGGTAATTCGTTGAGATAAGAATGAACAAAATGTTTTTGCAAAAAATAAACACAATCTCCCGCAAAGTTTCTGTTCTCGTGGTGATAGGGAACTTCTACTTCCGATAGACCCAATTGTTGTAGGGTAATTCGACCATCGTTATACAATCGAATACTACCTCCATTACCTTCTACTAACATCGTCCCAAAGGTGTAACGAGGATTGGGATGATTGGACTCATTAAATCGATTGGCATC
Source organism: Bacteroidota bacterium (assembly GCA_039024375.1). Taxonomy (GTDB): domain Bacteria; phylum Bacteroidota; class Bacteroidia; order Chitinophagales; family Saprospiraceae; genus JAFMDF01. Next base: position 6,953 of record JBCCQK010000168.1, on the reverse strand, counting down.
CCAAATAGCACTAGCGCCGTTCTTAAAATTAAAAAAGACCTGTCCCGCATCTTCGCCTGCAATGGCGGGATTGAGTTTTTTTAAATTAGCAAATACACTTTCAACTTCTCCTGCCAAGTACCTAAAAGTGTCAATGAAGTGAATCCCCGTTTCGTACACCAATAATCGGGGCATGGTGCGAAAGTAGGGCTGACGACTCAGATAGGCGTCCTCGGGCCAGCCGTCTCCCATCCGCATTTGAAAGTACATAGTATGCAATTTATCTCCGATGGCTTTATCCAAAAGCATTTGCTTGATTTGCCGATACCAAGGTTTAAATCGCCAGTTTTCGTGAATCATTAGGCGTACTTTATGGATAGCCACTTGTTCCACTAATTGTTTCGCTTCCAACAAAGTGGGCGCAACGGGTTTTTGGCAAATGATGTGAATACCTCGTTTGGCAGCTTGCAAACAAAGTGCATAATGCGTTTCTGGCGGGGTGATAATATCTATAACGTCTAGAGGTTCCTGTCCTAGCAATTCTTCCACATCACTTACCGCTTTTTTTACAGAAAATTTTTGCGCTAACTGTTGAGCTTTTTCAATTTGGGTATCACAAATAGCCACCAGTTCCACCTCTGGAATCCGTTGCCACGCCTCAACGTGAAATTGGGCAAAATAGCCCGCACCAATGCAAGCAATTCTTATTTTTCTTTTCATAAATTTCTAAAGGGGGTTTTCTTGTAAAAATATTTCCGCTCATATATGATTTAGGATAAAACGTAGCTTAGGCATTCTTGCCTGAGCAGAAAATCAGGCGAAATTTCTCAGGCAGGAATGCCTAAGCTACGATAACTTCGCCTTAATTCAGCTATGAGCGAATATTTCTCTTGTTTCTTACCAATATTTTAAGTTTCCAAACTTGAAATTAGTATCACGGCCGTCTCCTGACGGCTTTCGGTACGTTTTTAGGAAATACTATATCTCTTAACCTGACGGCTATAGTTGGAGACTTAAAATATCGGCTCTCGATGTATCAAGTCTCCTGACCTGCATTGAGTCTTACGTCTGACTTCTGACAATAAAATGGTCTGACTTCTGTCTTCTCACTAGGTCAATTCCGATTCATACAATTCAAATCCTCAAACGCTTTCCGCAAACGCACACTCATGTTTTGTTCTCCCTTTCTCAGCCATTTCCGAGGGTCGTAATACTTTTTGTTTGGGACATCTTCCCCATCAGGGTTGCCAATCTGGTTTTGCAAATAAGCGCTATTCGCCTCTGTATAGTTTTTCACACCTGTCCAATACGCCCATTGCAAATCCGTATTGATGTTCATTTTGATGACGCCGTATTCGATAGATTCTCGAATTTCCACTTGGCTAGAACCCGAACCACCGTGGAAAACAAAATGAATCGGTGAATCCTTCGTCTGATATTTTTCCTGCACATACAATTGGGAGTCTTTCAAAATTTTAGGCGTTAGCACCACATTTCCCGGTTTATATACTCCGTGAACATTACCAAAAGAAGCGGCTATCATAAAATGAGGGCTAACAGTCATCAGCTTTTCGTAAGCGTAGCCAACATCGCTCGGCTGGGTATATAGTAGGGCCATGTCGATTTGAGAATTATCCATCTCCTCCTCCACTCCACCTGTAGCTCCTAATTCAATTTCCAAGGCCATTCCGATGTTAGCCATTCTTTTTAAGTAACGCTCAGATATGGCAATATTTTCCTGCAATGGTTCGGTTGAAAAATCGAGCATATGAGAACTAAATAACGGGTGGCCTCTTTTCTCAAAAAACCGTTCTCCAACCTCCAATAGTCCATCAATCCAAGGCAGAAGTGGCTTTTGACAATGGTCGGTATGCAAAATAACGGGAACTCCGTAGGCTTCGGCAAGGGTATGAACGTGAATAGCCGCCGCTATTCCTCCGTGAATAGCAGCTTTCTGATGGTCGTTGGGCAACCCGTCTCCCGCATTATACCAACAAGCACGATGCCCAAATTGTACAACAACGGGTGAGTTAACTTCTTTAGCCGTCTCCAAAACCGCATTGATAGAACTCGTACCCAACACATTGACGGCAGGCAAAGCAAAATTCTGTTCATTGGCGTACTCCAATAAGGCGGTTACTTCGTCTCCAAAAAGGACCCCTGCTCTGAATTTCATGTTTTAGTGTATTTAGTTCTTCTTAAATCAAGCATTTTCCCTAATAATCCAATCCCTCCGCCGCCTTAACTCTCATCCACATCAAAATAGCCAAAAAGTTCAGCCCCGCCGCAACGTAAAAAAAGTAATCGACCGAACCCGTCCAATCCGTTAAATAAGGAAAAGCTAAGGCCGTCAAGAAAGAACCTACGTTTCCTGCCATATTCATAGTTCCCGAAACGGCTCCCGAATTGCTTTTTCCAATATCCACGCATAAAGCCCAAGAAGGCGGCAAGGTCATATCTGCGCCAAAAATGGCGATACTTAGAAAAAGAATAGCTCCCAATGCCGTTTCCATGTAAAGACTTCCAATTAATCCCAAGGCAGCTAGTGTAAACCCAATAATGGCGGGCAAATTCCGTGACCGATTCCAGTTACCTTTTTTATAAATACTATCCACCATTCCGCCACCTACCCAGTTACCAATCGCCCCTGCAATGAAGGGCGTAACAGCATACCATCCCGCCTCGACAGAGGCCAAATCGTACTTATTTTTTAAATAGGGAAACAACCACGTAAGCGCAAAAAAGAAGGTAAAATTACTACAAAAGTATTGGCCAATCGCCGACCACATATTTTTAGAAGCCAATAGCGATGCTCGACTCCAGGGTTCTTTGGTAGCAGAAATTTGTTGTCGATTGGTCAGAATGAATGCTTTTTCCGCTTCCGATATTTTGGGATGTTCTTCGGGCGTATCTCTGAACAAAACCCACCAGCCAATGGCCCAAATTACACCAACTCCTCCGAGAATCAAAAAAGAGGTTCGCCATCCGTAACTATCTATCAACCAAGCAACTAGCGGTAGTGCAAAAGCAGCACCAAGCCGAGAGCCCGAAAAATTAATCCCCGTAATAATCCCCCTTTCTTGCAAGGGCATCCACGAAAAAATCGCTCTTGACATTCCTGGAAAGGCACCCGCTTCGCCTGCTCCGAACAGAAAGCGAACGGTAAGCATCGAGATAAAATTCCAAGCAGCCCCCGTCAAAGCTGTTAACCCCGACCAAAAAGCCACAATTCCAGCTAAAACTTTTCGGGGACCGTAACGGTCAGCCATCATTCCGCTGGGCACTTGCATCAAGGCGTAGCCTAGAGCGAAAGCAGACAACACCCACCCCATTGCTTTATCGCTCAGATTCAAATCTCCCGCAATGGGGTCTTTCGCAACCGAAATGCACACTCGGTCAATGTACAGCAATAGGGCCAGTAAAAACATACCCGCTGCTACCCAATGCCGACCTTTTAGAATAGAGGCCATAGTTTTTCGTTTTGTTGTTATTAACGTCTTCGCCAAATGAATGATAGGTGATGAATGATAGGTGATGAATGATATTAATGCGTGGCAAATTGAAAATATTCGTTTTACGAAGTGCAAAAACCATCATTTATCTCTCATTAATCATCATTCATTGTGGATGGCAACCACATTATATTGTAGACTATATTTCTAACTTTCGAATCACTTCGGTTAAAGAGCTTTCTGTTCCTACGTTACCGGGGAAGATAATTTGGTGGCTTTTTGGAAATTTAGTTTCTGGCCCCAATTCCCAAACGGGTACTCCTTTGATGATTTGCCCCTTAACCATTGCTCTTTGCACTCCGATACTTTTAGTGGCAATATCGCTTGAGGTGATGCCTCCCTTAGTCAACAAATAGGCGGGGCAGACGGTCAGATGCCCTACAATTTGGGTTAAAAAACGGGAAATGCGTTTTCCTATTTGTTGATTCGCTTCCTCCGAAGTAGCGGTAATCAATTTGCGACTGGTAAACAGCACTACCGACTGTCCTTTTTGAAGCTGCTCCGAAATAGTATTAGCGTACGTTTGGTAAGCTCGTTCAAAGTTATTTTCGGCGAGCAACTGCTCCACCGAGATTTCAATTTTTACCAGTTCAGCTTGATGACTCAGCAAATGCCGAAGTTGACTGGTAGAAGTAGGCACATACGAACCGACAATGGTCAATCCACCTTTTTCCGTTCCGCTAGTAAGTCTTTTTCCATCTAGCAGCTTTTTTTCCGCCAACCCAGCTACCGCCCGCACGAAAGAAGCTGCCGTTCGAAAAATCGGTCGAATATTCGATTTTAACAAGGCAATTGTCAATTGCAATAAATCGGCGTAATCGGCAGCATTGACCACACAAACGTCCCCATTTTTCAATTGGTTGATTTGTTCGACCAATGCTTTTAAAGGTTGAGTTCGAAGGGCTTCAATGGAAATCGTGGCCACCGAATCGGCTTTTATCAAACCATTATTTTTCTCTGCTACCCAACTTTTTAAATTGGCATATTGATACCCAAACACCTTATCCTTGGCGTAAGGCGTTTCACTAGCGGGAATGAACTGCTGGCCTTTCTGTACGTAGTGAACATCGTTGACGGTATATCGCCCACCTTCAAAAAAAGCGGGGATGATAAATTGTACGGGTTGCTCCCAATCTAAGCCTACCGCCAATGCCGTGACTTCACTAGGATAATGGCCTCTCAGCGTGCTATCGCTTCTACTTATGACCCAGAAACTGGTATTCGCTTCTTTAGCCGCCTTTCGGATATTCTCCCCAATTTGCTGGGTAATCTTAGTGGATTCTTCTTCGGTTAAACTTCTTGAATTAGTTAAAATGAAAAAGAGGGGACTCCCCAGATTGAACTCCCGTAGGATAGCTTCAAAGGACCAATCTGTCAATACGGGAACATCGTACACCGTTTGTGTTCCCGTTGGGTCATCGTCCAAGACAATAATGGTATCAATCTTACCTTTTTTTAATTGTTGGATATTCGCCAAGAAAGGGCCTTCTTTAACGGGCGGCAAGATGGATAATAGCTTTTCCTTATCCAAAGAATTGGTCATTCGTTCTTATTTTTCTTCTAAAGCAATTACCCTAGCAGGGGCACCGTCTCCATTTTCTATTTTTAAAGGTAAAGCTATTAAAAATACAAAAGGTCGGTCAATTTTGTCCAAATTGGTAAGTCCTTCCACAATGATTACTTTTCCTTTCAACAATATATGATGGATGTTGGTTACCTCCTCCAAATTATTCACATCCGCTACAGATGGGGGTTCTACCCCTAATATTTTGACTTTTTGGTCAACACACCATTGAGCCAACTCCTCGCTGATGCGAGGTAACGCATCTCGGTACTTGGGCTTACCCAAAAATTGACTCCAGTCCGTTCGTAAAAGCAAACTATCCCCCATTTTAAAATGAGCAACTATTGGCTGTAAATCCGAGAGGGTCAACAACTGTTGGTCTTCTTTAATGGGAATGGTCACCACCCACGCTTTTCCCATAACCTGTTGGGGGGAAAAATCGTCAATCGTTTCCTGCGAAACACCAAAATGGAAAGGAGCATCCATATGAGTCCCAGCGTGTGAATAGATATGCAAAGTTCGGGCATTCCAACCGTTTTTAGCTACGGTTCGAGCCGTTTCGGACGTGTAGCCCGCTATCTCTTCGTTGTAAGGAAGCGTCAGGTCATGTATTCGATATTGTGACAAATCAATCATTTAGTTCATGTCTATTCTAAATGGATGATGAATGATTTTAATGTATGAAAGATGTTAGGCGAAATTATCCAACACTGTCAGCCACCGAAACTTCCATCGCCGCTAGTACCGCTTTGGTAACGTCGCTAGTACTCGCTGTTCCTCCCAAATCAACGGTCACAATACCCTTTTTAGTAACTGCTCCGATTGCCTGCATAATATCCTCGGCCGCCGCCGTTTCGCCTAGATGTTCTAACATTTGGGCTGCCGACCAAAACTGACCCACTGGATTGGCAATTTCTTTGCCCGCAATGTCGGGTGCCGACCCGTGAATGGGTTCAAACATACTAGGAAAGTCCTTTTCAGGGTTGATATTACCACTTCCGCCTAAGCCCAAGCTCCCCATTATCGCACCACCCAAATCACTTAAAATATCCCCAATCATATTTGTAGTCAGAATTACATCAAAATATTCGGGATGCAATACAAAGTTAGCCGAAGCGGCGTCCACGTACATCGGTCGATATTGAACATCGGGGTATTGTTTCGCTACTTCCCCAATCACTTTATCCCAGTAGCCCAGCGTATAAATGAGCGTATTGGATTTGGTAACGTTGGTTAGATGTTTACGGCGTTTTTGGGCCAATTGGAAAGCGTAATGGGCGACTCTTTCGATACCTTGGCGGGTAAAAATAGCGGTATCCGTCGCTAGTCCCTCGGGTTTTTCGGGATACAACACTCGACCATTTTGGACAAATTCGCCTTCGTTATTCTCCCGAATAATCACAAAATCAATGTCCTTTTCCGTCTTATCCCGCAATGGGCTTTTAATACCCGGCCACAATTTCACAGGCCGATAATTAACGTACTGCTTGAAGGCCGTACGGACTTTATTCGTGTAATCTTTGAAAGGTAAACGGTCATCTACATCTGGCAATCCAACGGCTCCAAAAAAAATAGCATCAAAATCTTTCAGTGTTTCTAGTCCATCATCGGGCATAAACTGTCCCGTTTGTTTATAGTACCCCGCGCCGAAAGGAAAGCTTTTAGTCTCTATGCTAAATCCGTGCTTTTCCGCAGCTTTTTGAACCAACTGCATTCCTGCTGGTACTATTTCGTGTCCAATTCCATCGCCGTTGATGACGGCTATTTTATACCTGTTCATTTTGTCTCTTTATGATAAATAAATAGTTTTTTTCTTATATAGGGGAACAGGTCAAAGAAACGCATATTTTTCAGTAAAACAGGACAAACTTGCAAATATTTAATCATTACTTCTGTTC
>JBCCQK010000167.1:0-14815 GCA_039024375.1 Bacteroidota bacterium | reverse complement strand
GGCGGGCTGGTTTTCTTTTAGCAAGGCAAATTTTTTCAGCATAGCCGTCGTTACGTTGGAAAAATTTAACGCAGCTAAAAGGAAAAAGAGGCCGTCAGATGTGTAGGTTATTTATTTCGTCATCCCTTAAGATACAATCTTAAAATATCGACATTGGAAAAATATTAAAAACTTGTTTGCCATGCTAGTATCTTCCAACCAATATCTTTAAAGTTTTCAACTTGTCTAGTGGTTCAAGTCATAAATTATTGACAGGTTAAATCGGCGTCTTTTTCCGTTATACTGCGTTATTTTTTTCTCAAAGAGCTACGGCTATTCTCAAAAAAAATGCCTTGTCTAACGAAAAAATACACTCGATTAAATTATCAATTACTTATGACTTGAACCACTAGCTTCCCAAAAAAAACCTACTAATCATGCGTCTTTTTCAAAGAAAAAACCAGCTCACCTCCTTTAACTAATGCGTGATGGTTTAGAAAATAACCGTTCACTTTTTTACCATTCAATCGCACTTTATCAATAAACACACTATCTCCGTTTGTCTGGTTATCCGCCCGAATAGTTAGCGTTTTACCACTGTAATATTTGTCACTCAATTCAATTTCTATTTCATCGAACATTGGCGTAAAAATAGCATAATCCATGTCACCCGGACAATGCGGATAAAAGCCCATCATGCTGTACAGCAACCAACAAGACAAGGTCCCCGTATCGTCATTACCAGGCAACCCATCGGGCGTATTTTTGTAGTATTGATTGACCAGTTGATTGACCGTTTTTTGAGTACGCCATTCCTCTCCTTCAATAAAATTGAACAGAAAAGGGTAAGTAATATCGGGTTCATTAGCGGCATCGTAATGGAGGCTATCGAAACAGGTTTGCAATTCTTTTAAAAAGACTTTTTTGCCTCCCACCAAGTCGATTAAGCCCTCGGTATCGTGCGGTACGTAGAAGCGATATTGCCAAGCATTGCCTTCTACGAAACCGACATTGGCTTCGAAGTTTTTCCCTAATTCGGGGTCGAATTTATCGTAAAAAGCACCGCCCGCCACTCTCGGTCGCAGCATCATCGTTTCTTTATCAAAATAGTTTTTATAGCTTTTGGAGCGATTCAGAAAATATTGGTAATCTTCGGTCTTTCCCAACTCATTCGCCAATTTGGCCAAGTTCCAATCGGAGATATTATACTCTAAAGAAGCCGAAACCGCCCCGTAATACAAATCGTCAAAACTTTGGGGAATGTACCCCAAAGAATCGTACAAGTAATTATCTTTTCTGATAAAATTGCCGTGTTTAGCTGTAGCGTTTTTTCTAACCCCCTCGTAAGCAGTTTCGACGTCAAAGTCCTGGATTCCCCGCAAATAGCTATCTACAATCACGGGCGTAGCGGGGTCGCCTACCATGATATGCGTCTCTAATCCCATCAGTTCCCATTTGGGCATCCAGCCACTTTCTTTATACATTCCAACCATACTGTTTAGCATATCCGATTGCAATTCGGGGTACACTAAAGATAAAAAAGGATGGACGTTTCGATAAGTATCCCAAAGAGAGAAAACGGTGTAGCGATTTCGACTACCAGCGTTCAAGATTTCGGAAGACCGCATGGCGGGATAATCTCCGTTGACATCTTGTAGGATATTTGGGTGCAATAACAAATGGTAAAGGGCGGTATAAAATAGAGTCTTTTTTTCTTCGTCTTGGTCTTTGATTTTGATACGACTCAACAAACGGTTCCATTCGGCTTTGCTTTCGGAACGGATAGAGTCGAAGGTTTGGCCTTTCATCTCCGTCTCTAAATTCAATCGTGCATTTTCGATACTTGTATAGGAAATACCAATATGTACTTCAATGGTCTGTGCTTCGTCGGATTCGTAGGAAAAATAGGCGCCGATATTTTCCCCTGCCATATCATTGGTATATTTTGGGTAAGGTTTATACTGGTCGTTATATTTGAACCAGTCACCTTCAACACCTTTGTAATTGGGCATCTTTTTCCATGCACCAAAGTCCTTAGATTTTGAAGATAATTTTGCTACAAAATAGACGGGCCGAACCGCTTCGGGCGTATAGCAAAATTCGCCAAAAATCTTGTAGCCTTCTACTTCCTTATCGGACACAACCCGCAAATGGGCGCCCGTTTCGTTGGTCAGTCCTAACCCTAAATTGAGTAAAATATTTGCTTGCCCTGCGGGAAAAGTGTAGCGACTCACCCCTACTCTAGTTGATGCGGTTGTTTCTACCTTGACGTTGTGCTTATCCAAAATGCAAGAATAATATCCTACTTCGGCATGTTCTTCATTAATGGTCGTACCATTTGTTTCGGCGTCAAATTCTAGTTTGCCTGTTGTGGGCATCAAAATAATGCTCCCCAAATCGGGACAGCCAACCCCCGATAAGTTGACGTGCGAAAAGCCCGTAAAAAACTTATTTTCGAAAACGTAGGGTCGAGAGTGCCATTCGCTGTCTTTTTCAAAAGGATTTTCTTCGTCTTTTTTAAAAGCTGCATTGAAAGGAACGACGGACACCATTCCGGAAGGTCGGACAGGGCCAGGATGGGTGGCACCGTAATTGGAGGTGCCGATGAAGGGATTGACGTAGTCGGCTGGTGTTTGGGTGTTAACGCTTCCTAAGTGAAACAAGACTAGGCAAAATGAAAAAAGGGTGATTCTCATAAATGAAATGTAAAATTTAAAATGTAAAATTCTAAATTTAAAAGTACTGACAAAAGTTAACCTTATTCAACCGCAATTTCATCCACAAACAACCAACACGGCGCACCGGGCGCTGGATGCCAATCTGGATTCACCAAATTACTTTCTACTTTCACTTTGATGTAACGGGCTTTTTGCTGGTCAAAAGCAGCCCTAAACACGCCCAACTCCGAAGGTTTATCCTCGGGTGCCGTTTGGTATTTTTTGGTGACAATGGTTTCGTATTTTTGACCATCATTGGAAAGCGAAACTTGCAGTCCTTTGGGAAAAAAGATATAGGAACTCGGAGCTTCTAACGCCCCGACGCTTACTGCCGATACATCCACTGATTTTCCTAAATCTAAAGTCGCAACGAGGTGTTCTTTTTCGTAGCCCAACCAGTTTCCATCGGTGAAGGTAAGCGTCCCTTTTTGAAAATCGGCCAAGGACTTACTTCCCTGAGCAGCGTATCTTTCGTGGGGCGCTTTGTTCAATCGAATATTGACGGGTTTGTGCTTTACTTTAGTCAATTGCCGACTAACAATTTTACTCGGTTGCCATCCATCTTTCATAGCAACCGCCTGTAAATTGGCTGTTCTATCCAATAAAAAAGAACCGTCATACAATAAGCTAGTGGAATCGGGTGTCGTCCCATCTAGGGTATAATAGATGTTCGTATTTTTTAGATTCAGCTTCAACTCCACCCGCATCGAATCCGAAAACAGGTCATTTTCGGCGATTATCAACGGCGTTTGTAGCTTAGAATCTCCAAAAATACTGGCTTTTACGCCCGCATCGACCATTGTTCGAGGGCGGTCGTTGATGTATTGAGCAATTCCTTCTTGCGTGGTAGCCGTTTGCCACAGATACAGTTTTTGTAATCGTTGAATTTTACTAAGCGTTGGTAAAGCGGCGTCGGTCACTTTGGTATCGTATAAATTCAAGTAAGTCAAATAAGTCAATTCGGGTAGGGTTTCGAGGCCTTCGTCGGAGATTTCGGTTTGTTGTAAGTACAATTTTTCTAAATGGGGAAAATTGGTTAGATAAGACAAATCGGCGTTCTGAATATCCGTTTTTCCTAAATTTAAACTCACTAACTGGTCCGCAACGGGACTCAATTTTTTCAAAGTACTTTTGGAAACGCCTTGCCGATTGGACAAATCCACTTCCACGAAAGGACTTTTTTCCGCTAATCTGAAAATAGGAATGCCAGCCGACCTGATTTTTTGTAAGCTATTATCCGCTACTCGTTCCACTTTCACGGTTTCCAAACCATCAGCGGGCGTGATGAATTTCTTTAGAATCGCCTCGATTTTTTCGTCTTTTTGCACCTCTTTAACGCTGGCTTTAAAATCTGCCCCTTCGGCAATCCACCAGCTCAATAGTTCAAGTTCATCTTTTAATAATTGCTGTTTTCCTTTGGGCGGCATATGCTTTTTATCGTCCATTGGCAAATGCGCCCGTTGCAACATCAAACTCTTATCGACATCGCCTTTGACGAACAAAGCGCCCGTCTTCCCTCCACTTTCTAATCCCTCAGTAGTCGTCATCAATAAATCGCCCTTGGTTTTAGATTCTTTATGGCATTGCACGCATTTTTTTTGTAAAATCGGCTGAACCAAATCGTCGAAAATAACCGCATTATCAATATCGACAATCACTTTTTCGGGTGCTTTGACGGTTGCCGACGGAGACAAAAAGTCACTCCCGTGAGTCAACGAACCGCCGTAATGACCCGCTGCGGACAAGGCAACCACCATTGCGCTGAACACAGGAAAATAGATAACGCTGGTATTTTTCACCTGCTGTCGGTGCAAGCCGTACAGCACAATGGACAATCCCGCCACGCCAAAACCTAACCATTGGTGCCAACTCAATAAACTTTCTTCGTAGCCACCTTCCAAAGATAACAAATAGCCCGACCCCGCGGCCCCAATTGCGCCCAACATTCCCCAAAACAACGCAAACCCAATGGCCGCCTGAAACTGCGTTGTTTTTCGCCAACGGTCGTAACATTCCATCATAAAGGCTAGCAACAAAAAGCCGATAGGCAAATGTAGAATGAGGGGGTGAAATCTTCCTAAAAAGTTAAGTATATCCATAATTGTATCTGAGCGTACGTTTAAATTTTCATCTATACTAAAATCAATGATTTGTAACTATTGCCAACATTTTTGATGGTCTGATTGTCGGATGGCTTGATGGTCAGTGGTTCCAGCACGTCGAGTGCTGGAACCACTTCTCTTACGAAAAATTTAAGAATAAATACCATTACCTATTCTCAACAAGCATCTCATCTAAAAACAACCAACTTGGCGTTCCTTTCCCCGCGTGCCATTCGGGAATTTCGGCGTAATTTTTCACCACAACTTTTACCACACTTAAAGTCTGAGGCGTAAACCTTAAAGTATGAAATTGCAGCATTGGCGACGAGTCCTTTGTAGGTGTTTCAATGCTTTTTTCTGCCAGTAACTGTTCTTTCCCCGATTCATTAACGGCATAAATCGCTATACTAGCGGGTGGAAAAATCCAACTATCCGTATCACTTAAAGTACTAACAGTCAATTGGTTCGCTGTTTTTGCTTGCGACAATTTTAGAGTAGCGGTCACCGTTTTTTGAAATCCCATCCATCTGGGCGTCCTAAAGTTTCGTTCGCCTTTGATTTGGTCGATGAGCGTTTGGTCTCCGCTTCCCGTGTAATTTTGATGAGGTGGAACGTCTATGGCCACAGATTCTACGAGTAAAGCATCGGAGATATTTCTGAAAGTGGCGGCCACCGTTTCACTAGATTGATAATTTGCGTGAAAAGCTTTTGCTTTAAGTTGTCCACTCTTAGTAAGGGTAATAGGACTACCGTATGGTTGACTAGACTGCGTAGGTTCGCTTCCATCTAACGTATAACGGATAGTTACCTCTGGAAGCCTTAGTGCTAGCGTTGCGACCGTTTTTTCTTTGAATAGGGTTCGCTCTATTTTTAAAACGGGCGTCCCTAATTGAAAAGCGGGAAAGAAATCGCCCACTTTCTCAATCACCTCATTTTGGGGAGGTACCGTACTCACCTTTTGAATAGAACTTGCACAACTTACCAGCACTACCAAACACAAAAAGTAGTAATAGCGCATCAAACTCGATTTAATTTAATGGGATAGGTTTTACCCGAATTCCATTGAGCCACGTACAGATTTTTGTCCTCATCCACACATACGTCGTGTGGGTGGTGAAAAACTTTAAGGGCTTGGTGCATGGGTTGCAGTTGTCCATTTTGGTAAATGGGTTCGCTACCCGCTGGTGCGGAAATGAGTCGATTGTCTTTATCCAAAATAGAAATAAAACCACTATTGGGAGATTTGTCTCCCGACCAAATAGTTGCCAGATATACATTTTCGTCGTCCATTACGGGGCGGCAAATGTAGGCACCCGGTAAGTCGAAAATCTCTACTAGTTTTCCGTCTAAAGTAAACCGTTTGAGTTGGTTTCTCTCTCGTTCTGTTATCAATAAGGTTGGATTATTGGAGTCTCTTTGGTCAATACAAATGCCGTGAGCATTATCAAAAAATTCGCCCCCTTCGCCTTTTCCACCAAAAATATTCTGCAGTTCCCCTTTGGCGTTGTAGTGGATAACGTATTGCGAACCATAACCATCCGAAACGTAAATATCTCCATTGGGCGCAATAGCCGTTTCGGTGGGGACGTACTGTTCCGCTTTATCGTATTTGCCCGCCATTTTTGGAAAAGGAATCGTCATTACTTCCTTTCCGTCGATGGTGGTTTTGATAATTTCGTGGCGGTTGTTATCTGCTATGTAGAGAAAGTCTTCTCCGTTTTCTACATTGAGCGTTAATCCGTGCGCACCGGGATATTCGGTCCCCCATACCTCTAATAACTCACCCGATTTATCGTAAACGATGACGTTATTTTTGGTCTCATTGGTCAGCAAAATAATTCGCCCTTTCGAGTCCTGCACCATTTCGTGGCAGTCTTTAACGGGATAATAGTTGCTGTTCAAAGCGCCCCAATTTAAGTCCACTTTGTATTGGTGCGTTCCGTGTCCCAAAACGACGTCTTTGAAAATGGCTAGTTCTTGTCTAGCAGCGCGTCCTAAGTTGGGTAGAAAGCCCATTGCTAACGTGGCCGAAAGGGTGTTTTTTACAAAATGTCTTCTGTTCATATGTTTATTTTTTATTGATTGCTAGTTTAGGGTATGTTTGGTTTACTATTACCCTCTTAGAGTATGTTTAAATTTACAATCATTCCAAAATCAATGATTTGTAACATTTAAGAAAATTTTTGATGGTCTGATGGTCTGATGGTTAGATGGCTTGATGGTTTTTACATCATGTTAATCATCAAACAATCAGTATGATTTCAGTAGATAATTACGAATCTAACAAACTAGCAAAATCATATTTTTAAACATATTCTTAGGACAACGGATGCTTTGTTCGACGTTGACTTGGACAACTGCTTGCCCGTATGGGGATTTAGACGTTGACAATTGCTCATTGCTCATTGCATCAGGCCAGAATATCGTTGACTACGTGCCCATGCACATCGGTCAATCTAAATCGACGACCTTGATATTTGTAAGTCAATTTTTCGTGGTCAACGCCCAATAAACGGAGCACCGTTGCCTGAAAATCGTGGACGTGAACGGGATTTTCGACAATGTTGTAGCCGAACTCGTCCGTTTGACCGTACACGACACCTGGTTTGATGCCACCGCCCGCCATCCAAATACTAAAGCATCTCGGGTGATGGTCTCGACCGTAGTTGGTATTCGTTAGGGTGCCTTGGGAATAGTTCGTCCTACCAAATTCTCCGCCCCAAATCACTAAGGTATCATCTAACATTCCTCGCTGTTTCAAGTCCATAACCAAAGCGGCGGAGGCTTGGTCGGTATCCAAGGCTTGCCCTTTGATTTGAGTGGGTAAATTATCGTGGCTATCCCAACCCATGTGGTACAACTGAATGAAATTCACACCGCTTTCTGCCAGTCTTCTCGCTAAAATACAATTCGCTGCGTAAGTACCAGGCTTGGTAGAATCGGGACCGTACATTTTGTAAATATGGTCGGGTTCCTTACTGATGTCCATCACTTCGGGGACGGAAGTTTGCATTCGATAGGCCATTTCGTACTGGGCGATTCGACTACTAATTTCGGGGTCACCGTAAACCTCTAATTGCTTATGATTCAATTCCGCTAATTTGTCCAACATTCTTCGCCGACTCGTACGGTCGATACCTTTGGGGTCTTTGAGGTACAAAACAGGGTCTTTACCCGACCTGAATTGGACGCCTTGGTGTAACGAATGTAAAAATCCATTCCCCCACAGACGGGAATACAAAGGTTGACCAGCAGGCCGTCCCGTTCCTCGTGACAACAGAACCGAGAAGGCGGGTAAATTTTCGTTCGCACTACCCAAGCCGTAACTCATCCAAGAGCCCATACTCGGTCGCCCAGGCTGCTGCGAACCCGTTTGAAAAAACGTAATGGCGGGGTCGTGGTTAATCGCCTCCGTAAACATGGACTTGACGATGCAAATATCATCGGTAATTTTTGAAGTGTAGGGCAACAAATTACTGACCCAAGCACCATTGCTTCCGTGTTGTTTGAATTCAAATAGTGAATCGGCCAAGGGGAATGAATCTTGTCCCGAAGTCATCCCCGTCAATCGTTGCCCGTTTCTAATTGATTCGGGTAAGTCTTGACCCCGCATTTTAGTTAGCATCGGTTTGTAATCGAATAAGTCTAACTGAGAAGGGCCACCGCTTTGAAACAAGTAGATGACTCGTTTCGCCTTAGGAGCAAAGTGCAAGTTCTTGAGGACGCCTTTCGCCCCGCTAGCAGTTGGGCTAAGTACGCCATTTTCGCTCTTACTAAAAAAATTCATTCCTAGCAAAGAACTCAACGCCGCCGTTCCGATGCCAATGCTCGTTTTGGAAAGAAAGTTTCTGCGATTTAGAATTAACGAACGGTCTTTTATGATTTTTTCCATAGTAGAAAATGTTGTTAGTTATTGAATTGCAAACCCATCTGTTTCACGGTTCACTCACTTGAAGATTCCCCGAATCTTCACCCTTCGGGAATGTTCATTTACCCTCTTGAGAAGGATTCTTCCAGATTAAAAATAGTGCTGGCTAGCATTGCGTAGGCGGCCACTTCAGTAGTTGGTTCATCGACTTTCATCGTATATTCACCAATCGATAAATACTCCTCCGCTTTTTCAGGGGCGCTTTCGAAGTACTGCAATTCTTCTTGCAAATAGTCCTCTAGTGACTGGACTTCTTCGTCGGTTGGGCGACGCGAAGTAGCTAGTTGAAAAATGGTTTCGATGCGCTCTTTCGGCGCTTCCTTTTCAATCAGTGTACTTTGCGCCACTACCCTTGCCGCTTCGATAATTTGTGGGTCGTTCATCAGTACCAAGGCTTGTAGAGGCGTACTCGTACTTTGCCGCTTAACGGTACACAAATCTCTAGTGGAAGCATCGAAAATCATCATACTCGGCGGCGGAACCGTCCTTTTCCAAAACGTGTAGAGGCTTCGACGATACAGCTTAGTGCCTTCGTCCATCACATATTTGGCCAAACTACCACCACCGCCGCCAATTGTTTCGGCCCAGAGTCCGTCGGGTTGGTACGGTTTTACACTTGGACCACCGACTTCTTCGGATAGGAGACCACTGATAGTTAGAGCGTGGTCTCGAATCATTTCGGCGGACAGACGCAAGCGACTCGCCCGTGCCAACAATCTATTTTCGGGGTCCATTTCTAATAGTTCGGGACTCGTTTTAGAAGATTGCTGATAGGTAGCGGACATGGCCATCATTTTCAGCATGGCGCGTATGTTCCATCCTTCTTCCCTAAATTTAATCGCTAAATTATCGAGTAGTTCGGGGTGACTTGGTAAAGCACCTTGATTGCCAAAATCGTCAGAAGTAGCCACCAAACCCGTTCCAAACATTTGTTGCCAAAGTCGATTGGCAGCTACCCTCGCCGTGAGTGGATTTTGCTCGTCGAATAACCATTCGGCCAACCCTTTACGATTCTGTTCGAATTCTTTATCGAAAGCAAAAACGGCTTCGGGAGTGTTAGGTTCAACGGGCGTAGTCGGTTGGTCGTACAAACCTCGATTAAGTATGTGCGCCTGTCTAGGTTGCTCCATCTCTTGCATCACCATGAGCGGAATTTCTTCTAAAGTATCGACATTGTTTATGAAGGTTAATACCTCGTCAATTTCCTTTTTGGTCAATTTGATGTACGGTTCAGGGATAGCTCCGTAGGGTTCAATTTGCCCGTTTTCGGGAACATTATTAAAGAAACTGAAAAGTTCAAAGTAATTTTTTTGCGAGAGCGGGTCGTATTTGTGGTCATGACAACGGGCACATTCCATCGTTAATCCTAAAAAGGCCACACTGAAAGTTTGCGCTCGGTCGGCAACGTACTCTGTGCGGTATTCCTCGCCAATGACGCCGCCTTCTTGAGTAATTTTATGGTTGCGATTGAAGGCCGTTGCGATGATTTGCTCTCGGTTAGCATTGGGCAACAAATCCCCCGCCAATTGCCAAGTCACAAATTCGTCGTAAGGCATATTCTTTTTGTAAGCATGAATCACCCAGTCTCGCCAAGGCCAAGCAATCCGTTCCAAATCGTCTTGGTAGCCGTGGGAATCGGCGTAGCGAGATAAATCTAACCAGTGCGTTGCCATTTGTTCGGCAAAAGCGTTGCTCGCCAACAAGCGGTCAACTTGTTTTTCGAAGGCATCGGGGGATTCATCTGCGATAAAGGCGTCTAACTCTTCGATGGTAGGCGGCAAACCCGTCAAATCAAAACTCAATCGACGTAAGAGTTTTTCTTTTTCGGCGGGCGCATTGGGGGTCAGCTGACTATTTTCCAATTTGGCCAAAACAAAATTATCTATTTCATTTTTCACCCAATCTTTGTCCTGTACTTGCGGGATTTCTGATTCCTCTGGTGGAAGAAACGACCAATGCTTTTTCCATTCTGCCCCTTGCTCAATCCACTTTTTAAGGATTTCTTTTTCGTAGTCGTTTAGCGTTAGATTAGATTCGGGAGTTGGCATAACGTCTTCGGGGTCGTCCGAATAGATGCGCTGAATCATCGTGCTACTATCGGGCAAACCTGGAACAATGGCGTGGCGGTCTTGGTATTTGCCCAAGGCCTTCATAGCATCCTCCCGAGTGGCCAAACTCAAGTCTCCTTCTATGGCATTCTTATCGGGTCCGTGACAGGCAAAACAGCGGTCAGATAGGATAGGTTTAACGTGAAAATTGAAGTCTATTTTATCGGGAATGCTTTGTTCTTTTTCTACTAATTTCGAAATATTACCATCAGAAGTAGGTCTTGTTTGGCAATTGCACAAGTAGCAAATTAGGCTCATCAAACCTAATGATTTTACTAGGATATTTTTAATTTTTTTCAAGGTCATTTTTGATTAAGTAGCTTTAATTTTAGGTCAATCTACGAGGTTACTAAGTTATTTTAAATGAATAAATTATGTCCGATAAGGAGTTCATTTTTTTGTAAAATCCAGGCAAGTTCTTTTACCAAATAAGTAGCTTTCCAACCTCCCAATCCATCACTACCAATTTGCCAAAATCTAGAGTATGTTTAAAAATATTATTGCGCTACTTTGCGAGATTCGTAATTATCTATTGAAATTAGTCTGATTGTTTGATGGTCAACGTCACATAAAAACAATCAAACCATCTGACAATCAAACCATTAAAAAATTTTCCAAACGTTACAAATGATTGATTTAAAGATAGTTGTAAATTTAAACATACTCTTAGAACGCGACTAGTGCAATTTTTTAGAAATAAGGCCGACCTCCGAAGAGTCGCAAGCACCAAACCATAGTTGATGCCTGCCTTGAAACTTAATGATTCTCTCCGTAAGCTAAAATAGCAAGAAGTCATAACCGTAGCTACGTTGTATCCTGCTTTTACTTACAATGAATTATCCTTGATAAAAGTGATAATTTCCGAAATGTAGCCGTAACATACACACACGGTCGTATCCGCAGCACCGTAGTAAACCGCAATTCGATTACCTTCTGTCAAAGCGGCCGTAGGAAAAACAACGTTGGGTACATCGCCCATCATTTCGTAAGGCGCAGCGGGTGCTAGTAAGTACTCCATCGACCGATAACGCACTTTATGTGGTTCCTTAAAATCGGTCAGTGCAGCCCCAATAGAATAGCGATAACCGTTACAGGTATTAATAACACCGTGATAAATAATTAACCAACCTTCCTCGGTTTTGATAGGAATAGGTCCCGCACCAATTTTCAAAGATTGCCAAGCACTCTCTTCAAAAGGAGTCACTTGCATCACCGCACGATGTTCTCCCCAATACTTCATATCGGGACTGTAGCTTAAAAACATATCGCCAAACGGCGTATGTCCGTTGTCACTCGGTCGGCTCAGCATGGCGTATTTCCCGTTAATCTTTTCTGGAAAAAGCACCCCATTTCTATTGAAAGGAAGAAAGGCATTTTCGCATTGAAAAAACTCCTTGAAGTCGTACGTGTAAGCCGTCCCAATCGTAGGACCGTGATACCCATTGCACCACGTTATCCAATACTTATCGTCGATTTTCACCAAACGCGGGTCGTACTTATAGTCTGATGAAATATGGGCGGTATTTCCCGCTTTCATGGCAATTGGTTCATCTTCAATGTGCCAATTCAAGGCATCTTTGCTGAAACCATAATGGATATTCATTCGCACTCGACGGTCATCGCAGCGAAAAATCCCCGCATAACCGCCATTGAATGGAGCAACCGCACTATTAAAAATACTATTAGAACTCGGAATGTGGTACCTTCCAATAATTGGATTTCTGGTATCTCTCCAAAGTATTTCTTGGCACCCATTAGGGCGTTCTTGCCAAGGGATAGCAGGTACTTTTGGGGCGATTGAAGGGGGCGTTTTGAGATGGTTTAGCATTTGAATTGGTATTTTTTAGTTGGCGAATACATTATCTTTAAGCTTGTCGTACCAATAAATTTTCAAGAGTAAACTTGTCCCTAAAAAAACCAGTAAACTGATTAGAAAAGGGAACTGAAAATGAAAGACTAAATAGACGGGCATTAGCATCAAAGTGGTCTGCCAGATAATACCGACCACCACGTTAAACATATCCCGCTTGAAATCTTTATTGATTGAAAAATTCGGTTCGTTTATTTTTATTTTGTCAACAATTGGTTGCCACCAGCCCCACGGCCTTGTTTGTTTATAAAACTGTATTAAGACTTCTTCGTCATCGGATGATGTAGCAAAAGTTCCTACCAAACAGCCAACCAGTGAACTCAGTAATATGATTGGAAAAACGTAAAGCACGTTGATGTCGGGGAACATGGGCGGCACAAAGGTCGAAGCAATCAAACCTGCTACCATTCCCAAAAAGTAGCCATAACCATTGAACCGCCACCAAATCCACTTCAGTACGTTGGCCATGGCGTAACCGCCGTACAAGGCAGAACTTATCCAAAGGGTTAGGGAATTAATAGATTCGGCAAAAAAACCACCGATGATGCCAATAAGAACGATGGTCAACGAAGCTAAGTAGCTGAACCGAACGTACCTTTTATCCGCCGCCGTTGGGTTAATATAATTTTTGTACAAATCATTAACGATGTATGCAGGGGCAGCATTGATAAAGGCGGCGTAAGTACCCATGAAAGCTGCCAATAATCCCGCTAACAATAATCCCTTTAATCCGATTGGTATAAAGCGTTCGATGGCCAAGGGCAAAATTATTTCAAAGTCAAGATTTGTTCCCATAGCGGCTAATTCTGGTACCATGTACACCAAAGCCAATGCCGCAAAACCACCAATCATTAGGTATCGGGGAAACAATAAGGCAAGAATGGTCAAGCCATTCATCTTAGCCGCTTCGACGGGCGTTTTGGTGGACAATACCCGCTGCATATCGTAGCTGGGAACGGGTCCCGCTAAACTCGCAAAAACTCCTTTGAACAGCATCATCATAAACAAATAGCCAAATAGCTGGAAACCATCGGATTCGATTTTGTTATTAACGCTTGCTAAATGGTTCGACCAATCTAAATTGAGTTGCCAACCGAAGAATAATTGGTCCCACCCTTCGGGTACTTGTGTCATAATTTGGTCGGCAGATACCTGATTAAAGGCAATAAATCCAACCGCTAGGCAACTGATGGTCATAATGATAAACTGCAGGACCTCCGTTAGAACGACGCTGTAAATTCCTCCTTTGATGACGTACAGTGTAGTAATGGCCATTATCAACAGCGCATAGGCTTCTTCGGACGAAAAGTCGATTCCTGCTAGTGTAAAGGACAAATTCCAAGGAAAAAAAATGGTGGCAAATTTGCCGATTCCCACAAAAAAGTAGGCAATGAAGCCAAGTACACTGATAATGGCAAAAATGGTGACAATGATATGGGACGCTACTGCCCCACGTCCTTCTCCAAACCGAAACGTTATCCATTGTGCCCCCGTCATCACATTTGACCGCCTTAGCCAAATGGCCAAAAAGACCATCATAAATACTTGGTTCCACACGGGCCACATCCAAGGCAGCCAAATACTTTTCAGTCCATAGACGAATAGCAATGTCACCAGCCACATCGTGCCCGAAATATCAAACATTCCCGACGCATTCGACAACCCCAGTAGCTTCCAATTCAGCGTGTTCTCCGCTAGAAAATAAGCCCGCATATTTTTGGATGCTTTTTGAGAAAAGTAAAATCCCAAAAAAAGCGTCAAAAAAAGATAGACGAATATAATTATTATGTCTAAAAGGGCTAATTCCATTTAACGATTTAACTGTACAGAAATATAGGTAAAATAAAAAGTGTGCACGAACACACTTATTGTCAAAAAAATAGTAGTAGTATAAATCAAAGAAGATATTTCAGTACCTGTCAAATATTCTTCCGCTAGTTTCATTTTATCCTTCGGAGGAGCAAAATGGATAACCGCTTATTTTTAATCAAACACTCCATTCGCAAATCAAATGACTCATTATCAACAACATGTACTTCTAATCAAAACTATTCAATTTAGATTCAGATAGCTTAAACAAGAAGCATTTCAGAATATAAACCAGTATTATC
>JBCCQK010000166.1:0-14868 GCA_039024375.1 Bacteroidota bacterium | reverse complement strand
TTCCCCGCCAAAATTAATATCCACCGTTTGGCCCGCTCTTGATTCTTCTCCATTCAAAGCCAAGCCAAAAGAAGGGCCACCCAATAAGTTGAGGTTAAATAAGTCGGCGTTGATGATTTTTATTTTTAGTAAAACGGGAATGTCCAAATAGTTGACATTGAACTTGTTTTCTTCATTCAGTACTTCCAATTGACTTCCTTTTTGGGTGTAAATAAATTCGGGCTGTAAAAAGATATTACCACCTAACCCAATTTCTAAAAGGCCACCAAAAGTAAACCCCGTAATGGATTCTTGGTCGAGATTGGTCCCATTGTCCTTAAAAGAATATTCGGCCACGTTGATGCCGCCCCGCAGGCCTAGTGATAATTGAGCAACGGCGGAAAAAGTAAGGAACGAACAAGCAAAAAGCGTCAAATAAAATTTTCGAACGGATGTCATAAGGTATCTTTTTAGTTCGGTTACAGAAAGGACTCCAAACCGAAATACGTAAATGAAACAGGGTTATCGCTGCTTACAACGAACATATCTTTACCTTTCGTATGTCAAGTGTAAAGTAAGAAAATTAGTGGTTACTCAGCCTCGATGGACTCTACGGAAAATCTGGGACAATGTTAAGATAGCGGGAGCGAGTCAATGCTGCGCTCGAAAAAAAACGCTATGTACTTTGTGCCCTCTCCATACGGACACGCCTGTGCATATCTTTGTGGTAAAAAAAACAGGTGACAATTAGCTATCAATATTACTCTTACTGTCCCCTCAAATCGTACGACGCCCATTTCCGCACTTCGTAATATACCGTCGAAGTAGTCGTATGAACACCTTCGATTGGGTGAATTTTATTTTTCATAACCTCAAGAAGATGGGCATTGTCTCGACACATCAGATTAATTTCAATATCCGATGGTCCCGAAGTAATGGCCAAAAACGAGACTTCTTCGATGTCCATCAATTGTTGGGCAACCGTGTCAAAAAGGCTCGATGGCTTAATTTCCAGTGTGACTCTGCTGTAAGAATTATAAGCAGACTTAGTGGGGTCCACCCAGCCTAAAATGTGTAGCACTTTTTCATCTACTAACTTATTGTACCGATTGCGAACGGTGGAAACGGCGACGTTGAGTCGGCTGGCAATTTCGGTGAAAGACATTCGACCGTCTTTGACCAAAAGTTGGACCAGTTGCTTATCAAAATCATCTAAAACTAAAGCGCTTTTTTTCATAAAAAAAATTGGGAAAAAGAGGAAATTAAGTTATCGAGAAAGTTTTGTAAGAGCGTATTACATTTTAGTGGAAATCAAAAATGTTGATTATCAAATGGCTATATTGTTGTATTGCTATGTGGCTAGACAACAATAAAACAATACAGCAATATAACTATTTGTCTAATTGTGAAATACGCTGTTCCAATATAAATTCCACTTATTTGTAACACACTCGTTTTGTAAAGAGAACGAAATTGATACGAAATTAACCCTGTTTATAGCTATATTACTAAATCTTGCATTTTTGTGGCGTCAAATTGCTATAATATGCAAAATTGACCTATTTTTAAACTAAAATTTAGTGTTTCTTTTTTTTAAGCAACTAAACCACTCTAATCATGAACGTCGTGCAAACTATTTCCCAGACTAAAGAAATTTGGCAGAAAGATAAAGACCATTTCCTACATTCCTACACCCACATGGAAGATTTTCCAAAGGAGGGAGCAGTGGTTTATGCAAAAGGAGATAGACATTTTATCTATGATAATGATGGTAAGAAATATATTGACGGAATTGCGGGATTGTGGTGTGTTAACATTGGGCACGGCCGCAAAGAAATCGGTGAAGTATTGGCGCAACAAGCTGAAAAACTAGCTTACTACAATACCTTCGGCGACGCAACAACCCCGCCAGCAGCAGAACTTGCCGAAAAACTGGCCCAAATCACTCCTGCCAATTTGAATAAAGTATTCTACGGAACGGGTGGGTCTATGGCCAATGATACGGCCATCAAAATTGTCCATTATTATTTTAACCAACTAGGAAAATCGAAAAAGAAAAAAATCATTTCTCGTATCAACGCCTATCACGGTAGCACCTACTTGTCCCACGCTTTGACGGGTATCCAATCCTCACACAGTGGCTTTGACCTAGCCCACGATTTGATTCACTATATTTCTGAACCCAACCCCTATCACAAGCCAGCCCATCTATCCGAAGAGGGTTTTCTGAACCATCTTATCCATGAGTTCGAAGAAACAATTCTGCGGTTAGGCCCCGATAATGTGGCTTGTTTTATTGGAGAACCAATTATGGGCGCTGGCGGGGTGGTGGTACCGCCAGCGGGGTACTACAAACGAATGTACGAAGTCTGTAAAAAATACGATATGCTCTTCATCGCCGACGAGGTAGTGACGGCCTTTGGTCGATTGGGGCAGATGGTGGCTTCCGAAAATAGGTTTGGCGTACAGCCCGATTTATTAGTGATGGCGAAAGGGATTTCTTCGGGGTATGTACCATTGGGTGCTACGATGATTTCGGACGAAGTATATGATGTTCTGAGTCGTCCCAAAGCGGATAATCCGTATTTTTCTCACGGATTTACTTACTCTGGTCATGCGTTATCCTGTGCTTGCGGATTAGAAAATATCCGCATTATGGAAGAAGAATTTATGTGCTACCACGTGCGGCAGTGGGGTCCTTATTTCAAACAAGAGTTGAAAAAATTGGAACATTTGCCCATCGTCGGTAACGTTCGAGGAAGTCATTTTATGTTGGGTGTGGAATACGTGCAAGATAAAGCGACTAAGACGCACTTTGATAGTTCAATGAAATTGACCAAGCGCATCTATTTAAAATGTAAAGACAAAGGGTTAATCATTCGACCCATTGGAAATATTACGGTCTTGTCGCCGCCCTTGACCATGGACAAAGTGGCGATTGATACGACCGTCAGTATCTTGAAAGAAAGCATTATTGAAACAATTAGTGAAGTTTTTTAAGAATAGAGAGCAGCGACTCCCGATGAAAATCCAGACAGGCTATTTTGCTGCGAAAGCAGAGACCCATCTTAGGAAACTAACTTTAATAGAAACATCAATATAGTATGAAAGGCTCTCAACAATCATTAGTGGCACTTTTGAAAAGTCTCCTTTTTGGGTGGGCCGTTATGATATTAGTGGGAGCTTGTCAATCGGTAAAAGAGGTGCCGACGGTTTCGAACGTTGCGACGATGGTACTAAAAAATGGGGTGATTTATCCAATGGAAACGACTCGCCAACGGGTAACAACCATTGCTATCCGAGAAAATAAAATCGTATATATCGGTTACGAAGCGGGGGCGCAAAAATGGATAGGGAGCGAGACCAAAGTCGTCGATTTAGGTGGTAAAATGGTGCTACCGTCCTTCACAGACGGACATATCCATCCCATCAGTGGAGGAAGCCGCTTGTTGAATTGCGATTTGACGGACTTGCGTACGGATGCGGAAGTTATTGCTAAAATTAAGGCCTACGCCGCTGCCAATCCCGACAAAAAATGGATTCAAGGCGGCGGCTTGTGGTTGCCGAGTATTGGTGGTGGCAATCCGAATAAGTCTGTTTTAGATGCCATTGATTCGGAAAGACCCATTTTTATCACGTCAACCGATGGGCATAACGCTTGGGTCAATTCTAAAGCGCTAAAAATTGCGAAGGTAACAAAGGACACTAAAAATCCTGTTGGTGGGGTAATCGAAAGGGCAGCAGACGGTAGCCCATCCGGAACCTTGCGGGAATACGCAATGGGTTTGGTGAGAAAGTTTATTCCGCCAATGACGCTCGAAGAGAAAGCCGAAGCGATTGGATTAGCCATCGACATTGCTCACCAAAATGGTATTACCGCTTGGGTAGATGCCGCCGTCGATGAAGAAACCATTCAGGCGTATCTGCAACTAGAAAAAGCGGGAAAATTGGATTTGGACGTTACGCTGGCGTTGATAACGGAAATTATCAAAGAAATGGATGCCGTGGAAGAAGTGATTGCCTTGCAGAAGAAGTATGAAAACGAAAGCAAGCATATCAACTTAAAAAGTACCAAAATTTTGATAGACGGCGTCGTGGAAGGGAAAACGGCGGCGCTCTTCGAAAACTACGTAGGAGAAGATTTCAAAGGAGAGCCTTACATTAGTGCCGAAGCGTATAATGACATGGTAGCGGCCTACGACAAAGCGGGGTTCCAAGTACACGTCCACGCCTGTGGCGACCGAGGGGTTAGTATGACTTTAGATGCCTTCGAACATGCGCAAAAGGTGAATCAAACAGAGGACGCTCGACACCACATCGTTCACTTGCAATTGATTAACGAAAAAGACATTCCTCGATTTAGAGAGTTGGATGTCATTGCGAACTTGCAGACCCTTTGGGCGACTCCCGAAGATACCTATATTTCCGATTTGACCATTCCCGTGGTAGGTCCCGAACGTTCGGCGTGGATTTATCCTTTCGGCGCCATTGCCAATTCGGGTGCGATGTTAGCCAACGGTAGCGATTGGCCCGTTACGTCGATGAATCCCTTTCCCGCCATCCAGGTAGCACTGACTCGTAGAGGACCCGACTCGGAAGTGCGGGACCCTTGGATGCCACAACATTTGATGAATCTGAACGATGTGTTGTTGGGCTACACGAACGGAGGCGCGTATCTTAATTTTGCGGAAACTGAAAGAGGTGCTTTAACGGTTGGTAAGTCAGCTGATTTGATAGTTTTGAATCAAGACCTATTTGCCGTTCCAAAAACAGAAATCCACAAAACGAAGGTGTTGATGACCCTTTATCGGGGAAAAGTGGTGCATATTACAGAAGAAATTGGCAGTTAGTTGAATTTAATGCTTGCCTGATATTTGAAAAAAACGCCTTTTTATAAAATTGAAATTCGATAGTTAAATTCTGTTTGCTGCGATTCGGTAAAATTAAATTTTGTTTTGGATACCACAGGTTGCTAATCGTAAGTAATTACTCCGTCGATAGTACCTAAGCTAAACGTTTTAAGGCAGTTAGTGACCTACTACCGACAACCGAATAATCAGCAATTAATAGTCATCGTGTTAAGATAAAAAATTATTTTTGCCACAGATATTTCTACGTATGCAATCTTTTGCGCTAAAAACAGAGCGCAATTGACCGAAAAATTAAACTGAAAACGAATCAAAGAACGATTCATTTTATCAAAATTCTCACTAATTATGATGCAACTTTTCAACAAAATGTTACTAACGGTAGCCTTGTGTGCCACCGCTAGCTTTCTGCTGGCGCAAACCGTAACGGGGGTGGTGACCGACGATGCTTCCGGCGAGGCACTCATCGGTGCCAACGTGCTGGTCAAAGGGACCACACAAGGAACTATCACCGATATTGATGGCTCGTATTCTTTAGAAATTGATATGGAAGATGCCGTGTTAATCTTCTCTTATACGGGCTACCAAACCCAAGAAATTCCTCTAGGTAATCAAACAACGCTAGACGTTCAACTGGGCGAAGGCTCCGTTTTGGACGAGGTCGTAGTCGTTGGTTATGGAACTCAGAAAAAGGGAGATTTGACCTCGGCAATTGCTAATATTTCTTCCGAAGAAATTGAGGTAGCGCCTATCACCAGTGTAGAGCAGGCCATGCAAGGGCGTAGTGCGGGCGTACAGATTACTTCCTCTACGGGGCAGCCGGGGGCGGCGTTGAACGTAAGAATCCGAGGGGCCACTTCTATCACGGCGAGCAGTGACCCGTTGTACGTAATTGACGGAGTACCGATGGTTTCCGAAAACAACTCTGCGCTGTTTACGGGTGGGTACAACTTCAACTCCATTTCGGACATCAATCCCGACGATATTGAGTCCATTCAAATTTTGAAAGATGCTTCGGCAACGGCGATTTACGGGGCTAGAGGGGCCAATGGAGTTGTTCTGATTAACACCAAAAGAGGAGTAGCTGGCAAAGGAACGGTTGAACTGGATGTTTACACGGGGATCCAAGGCCCTACGAGAGTGATTGACATGATGGACTCGCGACAGTTTATCAACATGATGAACGAAGCGGCGGCGAACGACGGATTAGCGCCCGATTACTTTTCTAATCCCGATTTTGGCAACTTTATCGGCGACCCAGACGACCCAGAATTACAAAATACGGATTGGTACGACGAAATCTTACGAGACGATGCACCGATGACGAACTACTCTTTGAGTGCTCGGGGTGGCAATCAAAAGGTCTCCTACTTTACGAGTGTAGGCTATTTGGACCAAGAAGGCTACCAAAAAGGGACGAACTTCGACCGTTTTAGTGGTCGGGTGAATGTAGATGCGCAGGTGAGCGAGAAATTCAAAGTTGGCGTCAGTTCTTTCGTGGCCCGTAGTGACAGTAAATCAACTATTGGAGACAACTCGTTGTACGGCGTGATGATTAACTCGCTAGCCGCTGACCCAACGATGCCCGTTTTTCAAGAAGATGGTTCCTATTCTGACCCTTTTTCTTACTACAGTTGGTGGGCCTTCGAAAATCCACGAGCGGCCACGGATTTGTACCAACGAAATACGATTACCACCCGATTCTTAGGGTCCGTTTACGGCGAGTACGAACTGATACCTAATTTAAAATTGCGTTCTTCTTGGTCGGCTGATTTTCAATATTTGAAAGACCGATTGTTCTATCCTTCTAACACATTCCAAGCGATTCGAAGTGGAAATACGGGCGAAGGTTTATTCGCCACCGCAGAGACCTTAACGTGGTTGAACGAAAATATTTTGACCTACACGGCCAATCTAGGAGGTGACCACAATCTAGATTTATTGGCGGGTTTCACTATGCAGGAATCTCAACGAGAAATCAGCGAAATTAATGGACAAAACTTCGCCACTAATATCCTCGGTAGTTTGGAGTTGGCTTCCGACATTACGGAGGCGGCGGCGGAGCTTTCTGATTGGGGATTATTATCCTATTTGGGACGGGTGAACTATAATTTTAAAAATAAGTACTACATCACCTCTTCCGTGCGGGTAGATGGTTCTTCTCGTTTTGGACAGGACAACCGTTACGGCGTCTTCCCGTCGGTAGCGGTTTCTTGGCGAGCGAGCGCCGAGCCGTTTTTGCAGGATTTGAGTTGGTTGTATGACTTGAAGATTAGAGCGAGTTACGGTTTGTCGGGTAATCAAGAAGGTATTGACAACTTTGCTTCCCGTTCGCTTTGGTCTTTGAACGGTCAATACGGTGGCGTTCCTGCGATTCGCCCCGACCAGTTAGGAAATAGTCAGTTGGGATGGGAATCTACTACCCAGCTAGATATTGGTTTTGATGCGGCTTTCGTGGACGGACGTGTTAATTTGGTATTTGATTACTTTAACAAATCTACAACGGACTTATTATTAGAATCTATCGTACCTGCGACGAGTGGATATAGCAATGTATTCCGAAATATTGGTGAGGTAAGAAATAGGGGAATGGAAATCGGTTTGAACACGGTTAACATCAACAGGAACGGTTTCTCTTGGGAAACTTCCTTTAATATTTCCACTATCGATAACGAAGTCATCCGATTGGAACAGGATAATCAGATAAGTGGATTAGATGGTGTTCAGTCACACATTTTGACTACTGGCGCACCACTAGGGTCCTTCAACTTGATTCAGTTTGAAGGCGTTGACCCACAAACGGGTAATTCCATTTTTACGGACGCTAATAACGATGGGGTGATTAACACCGACGATGCGATGATTCCAAGAGACGAAGATGGTAATATCAAGTCAGTTTGGCCCGATTTCTACGGGGGATTGAACAATCGAATTTCTTACAAGGGCTTTTCTTTGAGTGTCTTTTTGCAATTTTCTAAAGGAAATTATCTTTGGAACCACGGTCGCTACGCAGCCGAACAAGTGGGTTGGTCGTTCAACTTTGGTGGATTCTTATTGCCTTACGGAAATAATACGCAGAGGGTAGAAGACGAAAGATGGCGACAACCGGGCGATGTGACGGACGTACCCCGAGCGGGCGTTGGCAATGTGTTCGATGCCGAAGGAAACGTTACCGACACCTACCAGAACTGGCAAGAAAATTCCGACCAATGGTTGGAAGATGCTTCGTATCTACGGGTAAAAAATGTTGAGTTTTCTTACCAGATACCACAAGCACTCCTACAAAATGTTGGGTTGAACAACGCTACGCTTTATTTCCGAGGTCAAAACTTGGCTACTATAACGAATTACTTGGGCGTTGACCCCGAAGTAAGTTCTAACGGAGAAAGCGTATTGCAGCCAGGTGAAGATTATGGTGGTTTGGGACAGGCCAAGACGTATGTATTTGGTGTTAAATTAGGGTTCTAGCATTGTTCAAAAAGCCATTGAACGATAGACTTTTAATGGCTGTATTGTTAACGTGTTATTAGAACAATAAAGCAATATAACAATACAACAATTCTAACAATCACCCTTAATCAAAATGTAGAAAAAATATGAAAAATATAAAATATTCCCTTTTAGCAGGCTTATTAGCGATAGTATTGCTACCCGCCTGCGATGTATTAGACCAAGATTCGGTCTTGCAAGTAAGCCCCGAACAGGCGTTTACGAGCGAAAGTTTGGCGCGGTCGGCCGTCAATGGTATTTACGATGCTATGCAAGAGGCTGACTACTACGGTGGTCGCTTTCAATATTCCTCCGACAACGTTGCGGATGTTGGATTCTACGCAGGATTTACGGTTCCTTTTCAAGAATTGGACAATAAAATTATTCCAGCTACCAATGGTAATGTGGCTAATATTTGGCAAGCTATTTTTGCTAGTATCAACGTAGCAAACGAAGTGATTGCGGGTGTTCCATTGGTAGAAGAGGAAGGTTTTACTGAAGAAGAGCGTTCTAGTTTGCTCGCTGAAGCACGGGCTTTGCGTGCCTTGTTCAATATGGACCTATTACTCTACTTTGGAGAGCATTGGGACCCTAGTTCTTCTTTTGGCATACCGTTAGTTTCTACAACAAATGGTGGAGATTTTACCAGAATTGAAAACCCATCAAGAAGTAGTGTAGCGGATAGCTACCAGTTCATTTTGGACGATTTGAACTTTGCGGAAGGGGTATTGGCCGATAGTGATGACAGAACTAGAGTGAGTCTGGGCATGGTGCAAGCCCTATTGTCCAGAGTTTACATATACCGAGGCGACTACGCTAATGCGGAGGCTTACGCAACGGCCGTTATTGACAATCCCAACTATAATTTAGCAGCTGACCCAACGGATATTTACTTCTCCGATTTGACCGAAGAATCTATTTTTGAATTGGTCTATAATACGTTAGACCCAAGTAGCTTGGCGCTTTGGACAATTAGAAGAGACGAAGTTCGTCCCGAAGAAGGCCTATTGGCTTCTTTTGAAGAGGGCGATTTACGTAGAAGTTTAATCAGAGAAATCGACGGCTTCAACGGAGAGCGATTCTTTAAAGCGGAAGACTTTGCCAACGATGCGAACCCTGCGTACATCTTACGGGTTGCTGAAATGTACATTAACCGAGCCGAAGCCCGATTTTTAACGGGTAACGTAGATGGTGCCCTAGAAGATTTGAATGCCGTTCGAACTCGGGCGGGATTGCCCGCACACGAATCGGCGGACGATTTTGTCAACAAACACTTAAACGAGGTCCGATGGGAGTTCTTTGGTGAAGGCCACCGTCTGCCAGTTTTAGCACGATTGGGGCAAGCCGCTTCTGTTTTGGACATCGACCCGTTCCGACAAATTTATCCTATTCCATTCAACGAATTGAATGTGGAGGGTAACCAGTTAGTACAGAACCCTGGGTATTAAACGCAATGTAGAGACGTGATACCATTGCGTCTTCACATGATAGCGTGATACCAAAGACTCTAATAGAAATATAATTTGTATCACAATTTTTAATGTAGTCGCTAACCAAAATGAATGATGGTTGATGAGTGATAAATGATAGTTTTGTATTTCATAATAACGACAATTTGTATTTACTACAAATTAAAATTATTTATCATTTATCACTCATCATTCATTTTTGGCGAAGACATTAAATTTACATCTGATTTAAAAAGGTGCGGTAGGTCTCAAAATCTGCTGCACTTTTTTATTTAGAACAACGCAGACAATATGGAAACCAAGTCGAAAATCCACTTTTCTGCCGAATGGCAACCCCACGTTCGAACGTGGATGGCGTGGCCCTGTCGCCTAGAAACGTGGGAAGATAATCTGTCGGCAACTAAACGGAATTATGCGTTGGTAGCCAATACGATTGCTCAGTTTGAACCCGTTACGATGCTAGCTAATCTAGCAGATGTGAAAGAAGCACGCACATTGCTTTCCAAAGCAGTCCAAGTGCTACCGATGTCAATTGACGATTCGTGGACTAGAGACACGGGGCCTATTTTTATAAAAAAAGATGGAGAGGTAATGGGCTGCGACTTTCGATTTAACGCTTGGGGGAA
Organism: Bacteroidota bacterium; assembly: GCA_039024375.1. Lineage (GTDB taxonomy): Bacteria > Bacteroidota > Bacteroidia > Chitinophagales > Saprospiraceae > JAFMDF01. The sequence goes on along the minus strand of JBCCQK010000166.1, from coordinate 4,437 downwards.
CAAATACGAAAAGTACAACGAAGACGCTAAAATGGCCCAGCGAATTTTAGCAAAAATGGATTACCCCCGTATCGACTCACATTTGATAATGGAAGGCGGTGGCATTACTACCGACGGAGAAGGGACGGCGATTATTACCGAATCCTGTTTTCTAAACAAAAATCGTAATCCCCATTGGACCAAAAAAGATATTGAAAAAGAACTACATCGGACGTTAGGCATCGAAAAAGTGTTATGGATTCCCGGAGATGCCGACGAAACGGAGACTGATGGACACGTTGACTTGCTTACCGTTTTTATCCGCTCTGGAGTGGTAATAATGGAACAAGCTAAAACACCTGACCATCCCAGAAACGCCGTTTTTCAACAAAACAAAGCCGCTATCGAAGGTCAACTCGACGCAAAGGAACGTCCCATCCAAATCGAATGGATAACGATGCCAGATGCACCACCGAAAATGAATGACACTTTTGCCCTGAGCTACATCAATTGTTATTTTGTGAATGGCGGTATTTTACTGCCCGCATTTGGTGTGCCTAGCGATGTAGCTGCTAAACAACGGTTCGTCGAATTATTTCCCGACAGAAAAGTAGTGCAAATTCCTGTTAATGATATTGCCGTTGGCGGAGGAAGTATTCATTGTATCACTTGTCAGCAGCCAGTTTTGGAGTAGGCAGAGGCAGAGGCAGTAAGGCAGTAGCAGTAGGCAGTGGCAGTAGGTAGTAGCAGTGGAAGTAAGTCTTCAGCATCTGAATCTGTTTTCTAAAAAAAATAGTAGTAGGGTAGTGGCAGTAAGTAGTGGCAGTAGCAGTAAGGCGTCAACATCTAAATCCGTTGTCCCCAAATCCGTTGTCCAAAAAAAGAGTAGCAGTAAGGCAGTGGCAGTAAGCAGTGGCAGTGGAAGTAAGTCGTCAGCATCTGAATCTGTTTTCCAAAAAAATAGTAGTAGGGTAGTGGCAGTAAGTAGTGGCAGTAGCAGTAAGGCGTCAACATCTAAATCCATGTTCCTTTTTTCCGTGTTGTAAAAAGCGGCAACAAACATTGGCAGTAAAGTCAGCCTCCCAAAAAAACAAGAAAAGAATAGCCATGCTTAAATTTTCCCCATCCAAAAACCGTACACCGTGAACCGTACACCGTGAATCAAACAAACTTTAACATCAAAAAACATCCTCATTTTGTCCAATCCTACTAAAGCCCTCGGTCAAAAAGACATCGTATTGTTCTGCGTCGCCGCTATTTTGCTACTCGACACCTTAGCGGCGAGTGCTTCCATTGGCGTTTCTGCTATCTTCTGGTGGCTATTTCTAGGTGTTATCTTTTTTGTCCCCTTTGGATTGATTAGTGCCGAATTGGGTTGCGCCTACCCAGAACAGGGCGGCATCTACGTTTGGGTCAAAAAAGCGTTTGGAAAGCGTTGGGCGGCGAGAGTAACGTGGAGTTATTGGGTAAATATCACTGTTTGGGCGCCCGCCATTTTTATCCTCTTTGCAGGCATTTTCAAGCAATTATTTTGGACCGATTTATCATTACAAGGACAAGTATGCATCGGCGTATTGTTGACTTGGCTAACCGTTTTGGTTAATTGTGTTACCCTAGACGTTGGCAAATGGGTGCCGAATATCGGTGCGGTTCTAAAAATGGCTATTTTCCTGCTACTTATCTTTGGTGCTATCCAATATGTCGGTACGAACGGCACCGCTAACGAAATTTCTTGGAAAAGCCTCCGACCTAACCTTAGCAACAGCTTACAGTATATCTCAGTGATTATTTACGGAATGTTGGGCTTCGAATTGGTAAGTGCTAATAGCGAACAAATGCGACAACCCGCCAAAGACGTTCCTCGGGCCATTCTAATTTCTGGCGCTATCATTTTAACCTTATACACCGCCGCAACCGCCGCTATGTTGGTCGCCATCCCCGTGGAGGACATCAACTTGGTGGAGGGACTAATGGATACTTTATACTTGTTTTTTGGCAGTACAGGCCTAGGCGGTGCCTTTGCGCTGTTTTTGGGAATCGGTGCGCTGTACACTTTTTTTGCGGGTGGTGCAGTTTGGGCCATTGGTGGCAATAGTGCCATGGCCGAAGCGGCGCAGCAGGGAGAATTTCCTAGCATATTTGCTAAAGAAAGCCTTATCAGAAAAACACCCGTCGGTTCAGCATTGCTGTTCGGTCTATCTAGTACCTTGATTTTGGTGCTCTACGGTTTTCTAGCGGGAAGTAACGAAGACCTTTTTTGGTCGCTGTTTGCCTTTAGTGGCATCCTTTTTTTTCTTCCCTATATTGCTATGAGTTTAGCCTTTGTCCAGCTTCGCCGTAAAGATGCCAACCACCCTCGACCTTACCAAATTCCGGGCGGTTCATCCGTTGCTATTTTTATAGGTTATTTGTGTGCTCTTATTTTGACCTTTACGATGACCCTGTTTTTTTACACGCCCGAAGACGGAATGCAATGGCCTGTTTTTCTCGGAGCAGTTGCTCTTATATTGATAGGGGAGGGGTTAATTTATGTAAGTACGAAACGTTGATAATTAAGCTGTAGCTATCACGGGCTTTCGTTTTCGCTGATAATATTTTTCGAGGTATTTTATCGCCCGTATGCCTAATACGGTAGGAGCAACCCAAGGAATAATCATCCAATAGCCTGTAAAGATATTCCCCATCAACGTTCGACCGCCGAATGCAAAGAAAGCAGTGTAGGCCGCTATCCCTGTGATAATCATTCCTCGGACGTGCTCCATCAACCAATCGGCTTTAGTGGGTGGATTTTTGATAGTTTTTAACACATCTTTCAAGTTACTCAAACCAAGAATTCCGAAAATTATCATTAGCACACCGTTGCCATTTCCCTGCAAGTAAATTCCATAACCTAGTAATAAAGCGCCCGTCACACAGACCATTATTTCTAGAAATAATTGCCGTTTCAAAAAAGCATCCGTTAACCCTTTTTTGTAGTTTAAAATAGCAATACCTTTCCAAAGTGGATTGGCCGTAAGTATGGTCAGAAAACCTAGAAACGCGGCCATCTGTGTTCGGCCAATATAGAGGTTTTTAATAGAAAGTAACCCCGAAGTGATAACGACAATCCACATCAACTTAACGTATAGGTTGCCAATGCGAATATGGTTGACCCCTCCTTTTCGATTAAAGGCAGGAATCCAAAATAATAGTAAGCTAGAAAAGCCCGCGACAACGTGAATGATGGTCAATAAGGAAGTAATAGATGGCATAATTAAAGCGATTTTGTAGGAATAGATAAGGTTTAAATCATTTTGATGACTCGGATTAATGTTTTCATTAAATGGATGATGAGTGATAAGTGATGGATGATTTTGATGAGTAAAGAACTACAAGTATTTGTATCGTAAGATGAAATCATCATTTATCATTCATTGTAGTTGGTAACCACATTATCAAATATAAATCGCTTTAAAACACTGCGCTGAAAACAGGGACAGGCGACAAATAAATGGGGTGTTTATCAAAGAGAGGGACGAATGACAAAGAGTAAAGGGCTAATTGTCAGTGTTTTAGGAAATTTGTGCTCGAAGCGTGGCGATGTATTTTCGAGAGACGGGGATGGTCGTTTCGGGTAAATTGGTTAGGGCTAGTCGTAGTCCTTGAGCGTTGCCTGCTACTTTTTCTACCAAATCTGTATTGACCAAAAAAGAACGGTGGCAACGAATGACCGAAGTACTAGCTAGTTGTTGCTCTATATTGCTGATGGTGTTTCTCAGAACGGTTTTTTGTAGTCGTTGCTCGGTCAAGTGGTGGACGGTTACATAGTTCTGCATGGACTCTACAAACAATATGGTGGAGGTCTCTACCGCTAAAGATTGATTTCCATTTTGGGAAGAGAGCGTTATTTTTTGAGCATCGTTTTTAGGCTTGCTTAAATTAGTCTGTAAATCTGCTGCCTGCGATTGGTACTGTTTGGAGGCACGCAATTGCATTATCAAACCCGATAGAGCGATGGGAAAAATACCGACTAGAAAAGTATCAACAATCATCCAAAGGAAGGCGTAGAATGGAGCATCAAATACGTCCCAGTTTAAACCGTAATTTAAAAGGGAGAGGTACAAAAAATTGCCAACGCTAATGGTCAAAATAAGGCAAAGGGTGTTCATAATCCATTTGCCTAGCGTCCACGAAGAAACGTCCTTTTGCAATTTTAAAACCTTAATGTCAATAAATCTAAATAGTAATCCAAATAGAATCGTGACTAAGCCGAAGCCAGCGCAAATAAAAAAGAGGTAAGGTCCGGGATAAAAGTTTAGTCCAAAAGGTTCAAACACATACAGAAAAAGCGTTACGAAAATAGCAATCAACCCCATTGACCTCAGTTCGTACTTAAAATCCTTTTGCTCGGGAAAAGGTTCGTTTAGCTTTTTTAAAATATTTTTCATTTATTATTCGATATTCTAAATAGATTTAGTG
>JBCCQK010000165.1:0-14926 GCA_039024375.1 Bacteroidota bacterium | reverse complement strand
CATAACCGAGGAGAACAAAGAAAAACTCAAATCTTCAAATATTAATAGTAACTTAGATACTGATTACGAGATTGGTAGAAGATATTTTCTAGGAGATAAAGAGAACGTTCAGAAGCTAGAGTCTATTTTATCTCCCATTTTTAAAAACTCTCACAAATTTTATCAGGATTATCACCATACAGGAAGAAATGAGTCTTTATACCTCAGGATAGCACAATTATACGAGCACTTAGAAAATAACGAGCAAGCGAAAGAAAATTACTTAAAGGCTGTCAAAGTTGCTCCTTATGATGAAAATATCCTCACAAATTTCGCAAAATTCTTACTACGTAAATTGAAGAGTCCACAAGAGGCCTTAGAGTATGCTATAAAGGCTCATAACATACAAAAAAATCATTCTGATATTAATTTACTAGTAGCTGAAATTTGCATAAGCTTGAATGATTATGAAAAAGCCAGAATACACTTAAAAAATATTGACACTAGCGCACCTGGTTATTTTGAGGTATCTACTCTACTAAAAGCCGAGATTGCCTTAGAAGAAAATAAACTAGTAGAGGCTGATGAGTATCTTAAATCTCTTAGTGGCCAAATTCAAAATTATTCAAATATAATCAAAAATCTCCAACTCCGCCTAAACCAATCTACCCAATCCTCCGTAAAATCCCAGGACTAAATCTGCCTAAGTAAGCAATGTCTTAAGACCCATGTTTCCATTTCTAAAACGTCTCTTCGATTTCCTGTGCGCTGCAGTAGGAATTCTCATCGCCTCACCAATTTTGGTAGTGGCGATTGTCATTTTAAAGCTCACAGGAGAAGGGAAAGTCTTTTTTATTCAAAAGCGAGTGGGATACAAAAACCAACTGTTTAAAATCTACAAATTCACCACCATGCTCAGCGCAGCGCCCGAGCAAAAAAATAAAACCAACATCGGTAAGCGCGACCCCCGAATCACCCCCATCGGCGCATTTTTACGCATGTCCAAAATCGACGAATTGCCACAACTGTTCAACGTATTGAAAGGCGACGTAAGTTTTGTGGGACCACGAGCATTGATGAAAACGCCCGATTTTGACAGCTATCCACCCGAAGTACAGGCTAATATTTATAATGTGCGACCGGGCATCACGGGCATCGGGTCGGTCGTTTTTCGAGACGAAGCGCAGTTGATTTCGCAGGTAAAAGACGATGGGAAAGATGCGGGGGATTTCAAAAGTAAAGTGATTTTTGATTATAAGGGACGACTGGAGATGTGGTACAACCAAAACCAATCATTTTGGGTAGATGTCAAGATACTGTTGCTGACCGCTTGGACGTTGGTTTTTCCAAGTTCACAATTGGCGTTTAGATTATTTAAGGACTTACCCGAACAGACGAATGCACTAAAGATAGAATTCGACCGAATGCTTCAATTGAAGGAAAGTATTACGCTGCTGATGTTGGTCGTCGCTATTCTGATTCCAATTATTCCGCCGCCGTTGTGGGCACTGAATAATTGGCATTTTATTTTGATGGCGTTGATTCCCGTGCTGTATTTTACGTATCTGCTGTCCAGTGACAACAAAATGCCCGTTCGGGTGACGACCTCCGATTTGGGATGGTTTGGCTTTTTGGCATTAGGTGCTGCTTCTTTTACTTGGGCGGTGAACGACGGATTGGTGTGGTATCCGCTATTTGGATGGCTCGGACTGATTTTGTGGATGTTTTTGTTTCGGTCATTGTCGCCTAGAGATACGTCGGATTCGTTGATGCCGATGCTCTTTTGTTTCTTCTTTCTGATTATTATGATTTATCACGTGGCTGCGATTGCGATAAATCTGCCGACGGACGCCCCGGATAGTAGCTGGAATGACTTTTTTGGAAAAAATAGAAATTATACCTCATGCTTTTTGGTTAGTCTATTTCCATTCTTGCTTTTTTACGAAGGACGGTATCGCCTCGCCAAATGGACCAAGGGAATTTTCATCGCTTTAACGGTGTATGTATTAGCTTTCAATCAAACCCCTTGGGCAACGGTCGCTTTTCTAATTGTGATTTTGTATTACGCATGGACGCATATGCAACGGCGCTATTTCTGGTTGGGGTTTGGCGGATTATTGACCGCTTTTTCAGTTGCCGTATTCTTCAATCCGACGGCGTTGGCATGGATGAAGGAAGTACCGCTGCTTCGGCAAATGGCCCACGAAGTAGCCCCTTTCAAACAGCAATTGCTGGCTATTTCTTTAGAAGCTTTTACGTATCACCCCCTATTGGGCGTAGGCTTAGGCAATTGGCACATTGCCGCTTACGGGTTGGAGCAAGTTCCTACGGAGACCTTTTATGAAGCTACTTCTTTTATTCGGTACAAGAGTCACAACCTGTACACTCGCCAATTGGTAGAAGTAGGGGCTATTGGGTTTTTATTGTTTGCGCTACCTATTACCATTGCTTTAGGCAAAGGATTGCGCTTTAAAAAAGAACTGGATGGCTACGAACAGGCTGCGTTGGCGACGTTGGTAGTTTATCTATTCACCGCTTTTTTCTACGCCGACGTCAATTTCTACGAATATCATTTTAGTGCCATTCATCTATTAGCTTTCTGTGCGTTGGGTATTTTAACGGGGAAAAATAGTGAAAACTACTATACCTTGCCTGCTTGGACGAATGGGGTCCTGTTAACTTTTTCCATTGTTTGTCTGGGGTGGTTTATCTACGCCAAATCGAATTATAATCAATACAATTATACCAAAGAACACCTATCGAAGCAATCTACTCAGCAGTCGATTGAGCAGTTAGAGGCCTTGTACCATCCCGTTTTCAATACCAACTATACTTATCGAACGTCCATCGCTTTTGAATTAGCTAAATTGTATCAGCAGCAGGGCGAAAACGAATTGGCAACGGCTTATTTTCAACAAGCTCTTTGGAAAAACCCAACCAACGAAGCGATTCTACTGAGTTACGCAAAGTTCTTGTGGCACGTCAGAAATGATAGAGCGGCCGCCAAAAGATATGCCGAAGCGGTTTATGTACGTCAGCCGAACCACTACGAACTCAACCTACTATTAGCTGAACTAGCCATTTCCGAACAATCTTACCAACAAGCCCGTCAATATCTCGCCATTTTCCAAGAACATCCTACTTCACAGTACGACTCCATTGTCCAACAACTCCAGTCCTTTATTCCCATTCAATAATCCCCAAAAAGTAGTAATTTTAGGATGCTATTTTACTTTCTTAGTGCTAAATCGTAATGAATGGACTCTTTACAACAACTTAATCCAAATCAGAAATACACCTACGAGGATTATTTAACTTGGACTTTTCCCGAAAGAGTAGAACTGTTTTGGGGTAAGGTAGTAAAAATGTCACCTGCACCTAATCGCAGGCATCAAGACATAACTGGAGAGATTTTCTTTGCCCTCAAACTCTTCTTGAAAGACAAAAGCGGTCAAGTTTTCGTTGCACCTTTCGATGTACGACTGCCTTTGCCTTCCGATAGGCAGACAGATGAAAAAATTAGCACTGTTGTTCAACCCGACATCACGGTGGTCTGTGACGAAAAGAAGTTAGATAAACAGGGCTGCAACGGTGTCCCCGATATTGTAGTGGAGGTACTTTCTCCCGGTAATACGAAGAAAGAAATGAAAGGCAAGCTTAAAATCTACGAAAGTGCTGGGATTCCCGAATATTGGTTAGTGGACCCCGAACGAGCATTTGCACTCATTTACGCGTTGAATAGTAAAGGAAAATACGTCGGCAGTACGCCGTTCACGGACGAGGATGTACTCACTAGTGATGTGTTAAAAGGATTCGAATTGTCAATGGATATAATTTTTTGATATGAAAAAGCAGCTTTCTTTCTCCGACATAACTTTTAAACAGTTAAGACAATTTGTCAACCTTAGGCCCAGCGTGGAAGTATCGGTTTTCGTTAAGTGGTTCGAGATTGATTATACGATTTCCCAAGAGGAAATAACCTTTTTACAATCGCTAATTGATAGAAACAGAATCAGAATACCGCACTACTCTGAGGAGGAGTTGAAGATGCAGTTTATTGCACCCTTGATACACAAGGTGAACTTCAATTTCGGTGAGGTGTCCAACTGGTACGAGCGACAAATTCGAGCAACGATAAACGGAATTGAATTAAAAGGATTAACCGATTACTTAGTTGCTCGGGGCATATTTGAACCTGAAACTCCCTATTTTTTTATTCAAGAATTCAAACCGTCTAAAAGAGCAAGTGACCCCGAAATACAATTGATAGCAGAGTTAATCGTAGCAATGAAATTGAGCGAAAGTACCGAAATGCTTGGTGCAACTATCGTGGGTAAGGTGTGGGACTTTATACTGGTCAAAAAGCTGGCAGATAATGACTACGTCTTCTATAAGTCAGACGGTTTCAATGTGCTAAATATAGAAGATTTAAAAAAATTATACATTGCTTTGCAAGGAGTGAAAGCCGACATTAAGTCAAAAGTTGGATTCTCAGCAGGCGATACTTTTCCAGTATCTTCTGCTTTTTAAGCGCCTAAAAGAAAGAGATGCTGACAAAGCATCGCTTTCTAACCGTTATCCACAACTTGAATTAAATAGTTACAATTTTTGAAAATAAAAAGACGCTTTCAATCATTCCTTGATACTCACGTTATTCCAAAACTGACCCAGTTAGTAGGCGAAAAAACAAAACCCTACGCCATTGATTCCCAAAAAGTAGTGGCGTATTACCAAAATGAAAAATGGAGTAAGGAATCAATAAAATCAACTAAGTCCTACGACGCCTTCATTTTTACGCATATCCCCAAATGCGGTGGCATGAGTCTTCGACATTTTATCAATCAAGCGGCGGCCGCTAATCATATTCCTACGGATAGTATCTACATTCCAGGCGAAAATTACCAAAACGTCAATACCAATCTACTCCAATTGAATACGAAGCAAGTCCAACGGTTGCAAGCCAAGCAGTGCCGAATTATCGCCAATCATTCTTACTATAACACCCACTTGTGGTATGATTTGAAAAGCATTCAATGCCCTTTTTATTACACCATCTTACGGGCGCCAATCGACCGCTTTGTATCGCACTATTATTTTTTTAATTTTAAAAATGGACAGCAGAATTGCCAAGGTGTTCCATTGAACGAACTTCCCGTAGAAAAACTAAGAGATATTCTAAGACGCTCTGCTAACGTGCAGACCAAATACCTCACAGGAATTGAAAATTTGGCTGCTTTTGGCGAAAAAAACGCTTTGAAAATAGCAAAATACAATTTACAATACGGATATGCGTCCTTTAGTCTGCTCGAACAGTTAGCGCTTGATTTGCAGGATTTGCAACAGAAAAGCCCCGATTGGCTCCAAATAGACGCCACTCATTTTCCAAACATCAATCAAAATCAGCACACGAGAGAAGTCGAACTACCTATCAAAGCATTCATCATAGAATACAACAGACTGGACATTGAACTCTACGAATTTGCCCAACGATTAAAAAAGGAAGCAGCCAATGGATAAGGAACCAGTTATCCATACAACTTCGAACCAAACCAAGACGATTTGTCTATTGGTGATGGGCATGCACCGCAGCGGCACGTCTGCCTTTGCTGGGTTGTTGCACGAATGCGGTATTCCAATGGGCGAAGCACTCATGGTTGGGGGGTACGATAATCCGCTAGGTTTCTTCGAAGATGAGCAAGTGGTAGCTCTAAACGACGAAATTTTAGCGCTGTTGGGGCAGGATTGGGATAGTATAGACGATTTACCTAATAATTGGTGGCAATTGGCCAAGTTTCAAAAAATTAAAAAAAAGATAGTTGACTATTTAAAAAAGGTAGATGAAAGTCAGGGTGTTTTTGCCTTCAAATACCCCCGATTATCTTTAACTTTTCCCTTGTGGCAATCGGTATTTGAGCAATTGAATATGAACGTTTGTCCGTACATCTTAGTACGACATCCCTACGAAGTAGCGGCCTCTTTGCAAAAGCGAAATAATTTTACCCAGAGTCAATCGACTGCTTTGTGGTTGAAATATATGCTATCGGCGGAACGAAATACTCGAGATTGGCAACGACAGTTTGTCAGTTACGAATCGCTACTAGAGGACACAAACCCTGTTTTAAAAAAAATAGAATCGACTACGGCGAAATCACTACATGGAAGCGTTTTATTCAGTAGAAATAATACTCGGAAAAGTATTCAAACGAAATTGCGGCACCACCAAATTACGACTACTATTAAAAACGAAGCCTTAGCGGCTAGCTTCGCTGCTTTTAGCAAATTGACCGATACGCCAGCCGATGATGCTATATTAAGTACACTTGACACCATTCAAAATGGCGATTGGCGCTCTAGTTTTGTCCTGCAACCGAATCACTTTGCTACCTTCGAGTGGGGGCGTAACTACCAATTCAATCAATTTCCAAAATCGTTTCAACCCATTGAAAAAGGGGAGCAAAATTGGACCATTGAATTACCGATTAATAAAGGTCAATCGCCCAATTGCGTCCGTTTTTATCCCACCAATACACAAAGAGTAGTGGAGTTATACGATGTTGCCGTTTTATTGAAAAACGGGGAACTGCAAAGTTTACCCACCATTTTGGAAAAGGCAACACCCACGCTTTCTGATAAGAAGCAATCCATTGACCTAGAATTGCCCAATGGAACAGCGGCGCTAAAAGTTTGGATTAATTATTTGGAAGAGGAAGCTGTAAATACGCCAATTGCTGCTTTTCAAAAAAACTCTGTTAAGTCGCAGACAAAGCGTCCTAATTTTTGGTGGTCTTTTGTGAAAACGAGTTTACAGTCGCCTTGGCAATTTCTAAAAAATATCAACTTAGATAATTTACGAACGCTGCAAAAAGCGTTGATGAACGAACCACCGAGCTTGATTCTGCGGAATTTGCGCAATCTATTGTTAGGGAGTCAAGTGACTGCGGAGAAAAGTAGCGATAAAAGAAAAGAACTAACGAACAATACTATCAACCAATTGAGCCAACCAATTGGGCTAGTACTTAGTAAAAATAAAATCGGTCGCATCCTATATTTGACTACCGATTTACCCGAGTACGACCGGTCGAGTGGGGGGAAACGAGCGACTCGTTTATTAGGATTATTGAGTGAACAGCTAGACGTGGTAATATATGTAACAGGAAATTGCCCAGAGCAATACGCTGATTTTTTTACTAAAAAAGGCATTATCGTTGTTCAAGGAATTGACCCTCAAGACTTAAAAGCGCAATTTACCGAATGGACGGCGATTATCTGCGCCACTTTCGCCACCGTTCAAGAAGGAAGACAAGTACAAGTGCATTATCCGTCCACCCAATTAATCGTCGATATGGTCGATGTACATTGGGTGCGAGAAGAGCGTTCGATTGGTATCGTTGATGGCTTGACTGTTGAACGGGTTGCCAAAAATAAAATAAGAGAGGTAGCGGCTTATCGCCAAAGTGACCAGATTTGGGCAGTAACGGAAGTTGATAAACAGGCCATTTTAAAAGAAATCCCTGATGCTACCGTTCGTGTTGTCTCCAATATCCACGACCCAATTATTACTGAATTTCAAGCGGCATTAACACCTCAACTGTTGTTTATCGGTAGCTACAAACATTTGCCCAATATCTCCGCAGCGATGTTGTTGGCTAATGAAATTTTTCCAAAAGTACAACAACAAATTCCCAATGTATCTCTCGTTTTAGCAGGAACAAATATGCCCGAGGCGATTAAAAAACTAGGCCAACAAGAAGGGATTATACTAAAAGAATTTGTCCCCGAATCGGAAATGCCAACGCTTTACCAACAGACACAACTAACCGTTACCCCCTTGTTGACGGGAGCAGGTATCAAAGGGAAAATCTGCGAATCTATCGTCTACGCCACCCCCGTAGTCACTAATGCTATTGGCAACGAAGGCATCGATTTAGTACACGGAGAAGAAGGACTAATTGGTGATATTGCGGAGATACCCAACCTAATCGTTGATGCCTTACAAGGAAAATACAATTTAGGAGCGATGACCCGACGGGCGCAATCGAAACTAGCCAATTTAGTAGGTTCAATAGCGGTCAATAAAAATGCACTAACAGCTATTTTTCCAACCGTTTCCATTTGCATCGTCACTTGGAATAAGTTGGCTTTTTTAAAAAAATGTATCGACTACGTTTTAAAAAATACCCACTATCCCAACTACAAAATATTGGTTCATTCTAATGGATGTACCGACGGAACAGCCGAATATTTACAAGCTATTTCCAAAAAAGACAATCGTATTATTCCCATTTTATCTGAGCAAAATGAAGTATTTGTTCGACCGAATAATCGTATGATGCAGCGATACTCTGACCACGATGTAGTACTGCTAAATAATGATGCATGGGTCACCAAAAACTGGCTATTGGAATTGCATCGAGCGGCCTATGCCCAAAAAAATATTGGCATTGTGGGCGCAAAGGTGCTGTACCCCGATGGTCGATTGCAGGAATTTGGCGCCGAACTGTACGCCAACGGCTTGGGTAATAATCTCGGAAAAGGGGCTAGCCCCGACGAAGTAACCTACCAAAAAGTCCAATCGGTCGGCTACGTTTCGGGCTGCGCCATGTACATCAAGCGCAACACCATTGACCAAATCGGCGTATTCGATGACCGGTTCCATCCTTGTTATTATGAGGATAGCGATTACTGTTACACCGCTAAGGAAAATGACCTATTGACGGTAGTCACGCCCCACAGCATCATCTACCACGAAGAGGGCGGTACGGCGGGCACCAATACGGCGAGTGGTTTTAAAAAATACCAGCAAATCAATGCGCAGAAGTTTGTGGCGAAGCATCGGGGGAAGGAGAATGGAATTGAGTGGTAGCATATAGAAGGCGGAAAGGTTAAAAGATGAATAGGTTGAAAGGTAAAGAGGTGAAAAGGTGACGTAACACAACTTTCTAGGGTCGTACATATTTCCCTTGCAAAGTGATTTGCCAAATCTGCGCTCTAGAAAGAACTCCATGTGCTCTGTGGACTCTATACCTTTGTGGTAAAAAACAAGTACGGCGTAGTCACAAATCAAAAAATTCAAAATGCTCACCCAACTCAAAAAACAATTCATCGACTGGCTACCCGAAAACAATCGCCTAGAGCGCATGTGGAAAATGGCGCAAGTCGAGTTCAAAAAGCGGTACTATAACGACCGATTGGGCTTGTTTTGGGCCTTGCTGAATCCTTTGTTTCAGATGGGTATTTACTTTTTGGTATTTAAATACATTTTTAAGTCCGAACAAGAAAATTTTGCGCTATTTCTATTCTGTGGTTTAATCATCTGGATGGCCTTCACCGAAGGAACCAACCAAGGAATGCAGCTACTACATCGAAAACGCTTCCTAATTGAAAATATCCAGTTCAATCATTTGGACCTTTTTTATTCGCATACCTTGAGTGTATTTATTGGCCTGTCCTTTAATGTCACCATCTTTTTATTGTTGTGCTTATTGACGGGCATTGCGCTACAACCGACAGTGCTGCTATTACCCGTTTTTTTATTTAATCTGTTCCTTATCCAAACGGGCGTTTGTATGCTATTGGCGACCATCAAAATTTACCTCCGAGACATCGTTCACGTTTGGGCAATTGCGTTACTGGTTGGTTTTTGGGGCTCGGGCATTTTCTACGATGGGGTAGCCTTTTTGGACGTTGCGCCGCCGTTGTACTATATGAACCCCTTCGTAGGTATTATTCGTAATATTCGTCTGACGGTGATGGAAGGTATATCACCCGATTGGCTACTGGTTGGTGTAAATTTATTGACGGGTTGCATTATTTTGGGAATAGCTACTTTATTGTTCAAGCGATTTTCACATAAGTTCTTAGAGACAATTTAATGGGAAAACTTTTAGAACTTGAACTTGTCAACTAACGCTGTTATTTTTGGTTTAAAAAAGCGATGACTTTTCAGGGAAAATATATCAATCTATTCACAGATTTTGGCTTCAAAAGAGTCTTTGGCGAAGAAGCCAATAAAGACATTTTGATGGACTTTCTCAATCAAGTTCTACCAACCGAATATAGTATCCATGATTTACATTTTTCCAAAAATGAACACCTTGGGCAAACTATCGAAAACCGAAAAGCTGTATTTGATATTTATTGTATCTCTAGCAAAGGCGAACATTTCATAGTCGAATTACAGAAAGCAAGACAGGATTACTTCAAAGATAGAAGCGTTTATTATGCTTCTTTTCCTATTCAGGAAATGGCGCAAAAAGGCAGAAAAGATGGGCTAGATTGGAATTATCAATTATCACCTATTTTCACAGTGGGTATTTTGAATTTTGCTTTCAAAGAGGGAAAAGAAAATGTAGATAAGCTATACCATCATGTCCAATTGAAAGACCAAGATTGCCAAGTTTTTTACGATAAATTACATTTCATTTATCTCGAACTAGCTAAATTCAACAAGCCTTTGGAGCAGTGTAAATCTCACTTTGAGAGGTGGCTCTGGGTATTTAAAAATTTACCGAATTTGGAAGAAATACCCGCAGATTTGCAGGAGGCAGTCTTTACCAAGTTGTTTAAAATTTCGGAAGTGGCTAAGTTTAATGCTAAAGAGCAAGAGGCTTATAAAACGAGTTTGAAGCATCTTTGGGATTTAACGAACGTCGTAGATACAGCTTTTAAAGATGGAGAGACTACGGGTTTTGAAAAAGGAGAAGCCGTGGGTTTTGAAAAAGGAGAAACTGCGGGGCAACAACTTGTTCTTCAAATCATTCGATTGTACCAACAAAAAAATTCCTTAGAAGAAATCGCACAAAAAACAAATAAGTCTTTAGCGTTTGTAAAACAACTTTTATCCGAAGCTGGTCTATTGGATTGACACATCAAATCAATGCAAAATAGCAACAAAAAAGCTAGTCTTTAAGTATGACAATTATTAAAAAGACCGCCAACATATTACCTACACTTTCGGTTCAATCGCCAATACTCGAAGTTGCCGTTGCTATCAAAAATCTCAATAAAACCTTCAACGTCCGAGAAAAAGCGGCCATGACCATCCGCACCCGTGCCCTAGCGTACTTACGGGGACAACGCATTACCCAAAAGCGTGTCCATGCCCTCCAAAATCTCAATCTCACGATTGACAAAGGCGAATTCTTTGGCATCATTGGCCGTAACGGTAGCGGTAAATCGACCCTACTACATCTGCTGATGGGCGCCATGAAACCCGATAAAGGTAGTGTAATTGAGACAAAAGGCAAATTACTCCGCCTCGCCCAAGGCATGAACTTTGAGCCCGAATTGACCGCCCGTGATAATATCTATCTAATGGCCTCTATTCTGGGCTTAACCTTCAAAAAGATTGGCAGTATTTTCCACGAAATTATCGCCTTCGCCGAAATCGAAAACTTCGTCGATATTCCTGTCAAAACCTACTCTAATGGGATGTTGAGTAAACTCAAATTTGCCATTGCCACTTACGCCGAAGCCGACATTCTATTGATGGACGAATTTTTCGTTGGGGTAGGGGATTTAAACTTTAAAGAAAAATCAGAAAAAGTTTTTCGGGAAAGATTGGTGAAAGGAAGGACTATCATTCACGTCAGCCATAGTTTGGAAAGCATCGTAAAACATTGCGACCGAGTATTATTATTGGATAGGGGAGTGCCGCTGGCGATTGGGAAGCCTGAGGAAATAGTAGCGCAGTACGAAGCACTAATGCAAGCGTAACGTAACTCTCCGAGTTGCGCTTCTAAGCTTTAATTTTTTGCGCAATATCCGCTTTAACTCCCTGCAAAGCGATAAACAGTCGTTTTAGGTGCCTTTTATTCAAACAGTTGAAGCCAGACGATAGGAAATAAGTATAATTATTAGGCGCAACTCGTCGTAATAAAACGAAACGCCAAATCGACCGAACTACGTAAACCCCAATTATTTCGTTTGCCTTGTTGCAGTTTAACGCTACTAGTAAATCGGCAAGTAACTGGTCTTGTGAAGAATTAGCTTCCATCGAATAGTCGAAGATTCTAGCAACAAAGTGATAAGGCGCAGTAGGTTTGCTAAATCCGCCTGCTATTAAAAAATCTGTTTTCCCATTCAACAGGGTATTATTTACAGACGCTTCAATGGTTCGACCGTACCAATCTGTAACTCCTCCAAAGATAAAGTTAACCTTATTCAGTAAAGGAATTAGAAATTTAGCTTTTAGTTCTCCTACCGTAAATCCATCGAGTATGAGTCGTTTATCTACTAGGAGTTGATTTAGAAATATCTCGTCTGACTCAGTTACTTTGTAGGGATAATTGAACCACTTTTCGAAGACACGGTCGTCGTGTTCTGGTTCAATGAGTACTAATTCCCTAATTTGCTTAAAAGTTATATCCGAAAAAGAAAACTGTTCCACTACCAAAGTTTTAACCTACAAATTACCCACATTCCACTATTTTTGCAAGCCATTCCTTAACTACCACAAAACCCATCATTCATCGTTCATCATTCATCATTCATCATTCCCATCATCATCCTCAACTGGAATGGCCTCGCCGACACTCTAGAGTGCCTACAATCCCTACAACAACAAACTCACCAAAATTTTCACGTTTACCTAGTCGATAACGCTTCCGAAGGCGACGATTTAGCCATTTTAAAAAAACAGTACGGACAACATCCAAAAGTTACCATCATTGCCAATGACCAAAATCTCGGTTTCACCAAAGGCAATAACGAAGTCCTACGCCAATATGTCCTACCAAATCCTGACTATCAATACGTTATTTTATTAAACAACGACACCGCTCAAGACCCCAATTGGATTAACGAACTATTCAAAGCCGCCATCGACCAACAAGCGCACATCGTGTCCAGCAAAATGGTCAATTACTTCGACCGCAGCAAAATGGACAACGCGGGCCACCAAATGCTCAACACGGGCGAAATTATTCCCATCGGCCACAATGAACCCGTGGAGCAGCACAACGAACCTAACGAGAACATGGGCGCCTGCGCGGGTGCCGCCCTCTACGATGTCGATATGCTTCGAAAAATCGGTATTCTCGACGAATTTTTTACGACGGGCTACGAAGATGCTGAAATTGGCGTGCGGGCGAATGTATTAGGCTACAAAACGGTTTATGCCCCCGAGGCCATTGTCTATCACAAAGTCAGCCAATCCGTCGCCAAAATTTGGAACTACGAATATGTCCTTCAAATTCAAGTCAATATTTACTATTCGTACTTGAAGTTACTGCCCCTGCCCCTGCTACTATTCAACGTACCCTTTCTACTCTTCAAATTTGTCGTCCTTTTTTTTATTAATCTTCTCTTCTGGCGACCTAAATTCCTTAAAATATTATTTCACAGTTATTACCGAATTTTTACGACGCATTGGCCAAAGATTCGGCGAGAACGCCAGCGTTTTTTCCAAGAACAATCGCCCAATTCTAGTTGGCAAATCGCTCAGAAAATGCGGTTTTTCCTGTGGTTTGATATTGGGCGATTTTGGAAATATTTTGTGTTAAAGCGGGAGATGATTTTTGAGAAGTGGTGAAGGAGAAGGGAAATTAATTTTGTCAATACGGATATAAAATATTACTTTACCCCGAAAATTTAGTTTTCAAAACAAAAATTTCGGGGTTTGAATCAATATATTACTAGAAATGACGAAAAAAGTATTCTAAAGTTGGCTACTTTTTTTCCTGCGGTGGCGGTAGTTGGTCCTAGACAAGTAGGAAAAACATCTTTGGTGAAAGCCATTCGGAGCCAATTAACCAAGCCTAGTATCTATTTGGATTTAGAAAATCCGTCCGATTTAGCGAAGTTGACCAATCCTTCGTTATTTCTGACACCTTACGAAAACTACACAGTCATCTTAGACGAGGTACAGAAAGTGCCCGCTTTATTTCCCGTTCTTCGTGGAATTATCGACCAAAATCGACAGGCAGGACGCTTTATTTTGTTGGGTTCTGCTTCTCCCGATTTAATTCGAGATATTTCAGAAACCTTAGCGGGGCGAATTGCCTATCTAGAGTTGCGTCCTTTCGCTTTAGAAGAAGTATCGCAGCAAGTTGATTTCAGAGCCCATTGGCTACGCGGTGGTTTTCCCGAAGCCCTACTTGCCCCTGACGATACGCTGTCGAATCTGTGGCGGCAAAACTTTATCACGACCTATTTAGAACGAGATTTGCCAATGTTGGGGCTAAGCGCCAATCCTATCCTAACAAGGCGCCTGTGGCAAATGACCGCCCACCTCAGCGGTCAATTACTCAACAAAAATACCCTCGGTAACTCTTTGGGCATTCACAGCACAACGGTCAACAATTATTTGGACTTCATGGAAGCGGCTTACCTCGTTCGGCGTTTGCCGCCTTATTACACGAATCTCAAAAAACGGCTCGTCAAAACGCCCAAGATTTACCTGCGAGACACGGGTATCCTGCACCAATTAATCGGCATTGGCTCCTTTGCGGATTTGAGTGGACATCCTATCGTTGGGGCTTCGTGGGAGAATTACGTCGTTGAACAAATTAGTGCGCACTTACCCGATTGGGCGGACTTGTACTTTTATCGTACCCACGATGGTACAGAAGCGGATTTGGTGATTACCAAAGGAGGGCTACCCGAAATACTGGTCGAAATCAAATACACGACCACCTCTAAAGTATCGAAAGGTTTCTACATTGCACAAGCGGACTTGCGGACGAAGCGGCATTTTGTGGTTTGTCCCGTGGAAGAGGGATATTGGCTGAATGAGCAGGTGAGGGTAGTGGGGTTGAAAGAAATGAAGCAGTTGTTTGGCGAATAGCCTGTAGTGGGCTACAATTATAAGAAATGATTGTCTAGAAGAGAAGGAGAGCAAGATAACTCAAGTTGCGGACTATCCTTCCTCAGCAGGCGATACTTTACCAGTCTATCGATACCCCATAAGTTTATTTGGAAGCAAAAAGGTACGTAGTACTGGCAATCT
>JBCCQK010000164.1:0-14940 GCA_039024375.1 Bacteroidota bacterium | reverse complement strand
TCATAGAGTCCATAAAGTTTTTTCGAGCGGTAGCATTGACTATTTCGAGCAGTAGCATTGACTGTTTTGGCATTTTCAATATAGAGTAGCAAGTAGTTACTTAGAATCAAAAATAAAAAAATAAGTTAGTGCAAAAGCATCAATCGACAAAAAATAGATAGTCTATTTGAACAACCGTTAAATGTGATTCTTTACGGAGAATAGGTGATTGATAGAAAGTGGATTAAGTTGTAAGGTTGCCTAAGTAAAAACAAAATAATAAGTTGTACATCTTAATCCGTGGTCCCTCTTGAATCCGAGGTAAAAACGAGCAAGAGATGCCCAAGTTATTTTTTATCCATTACTTAGCGTATATTTTTGCACGAATGTTCGTGATACCCTTAAAACAAAGCAGTAGCAGTAAACTTTTTTTACCACACTTTGTTTAAATGTCATAATTTAGTGAGCATGGTGAATCAAGCAATTAAAAACATCTTCAACCGAATGGTTACCGAAAAGGGCCAAACTGTTAGCGAACTATCTGACCATCAACCCGTTATGGTTATTTTTTTACGCCATTTTGGTTGTACTTTCTGTCGAGAAGCCCTAGCGGAACTATCCGAAAAAAAAGCCGCCATCGAAGCCAAAGGTACTAAGTTAGTCTTTGTCCATATGTCCGACTACGAGACGGCTAACCGTTATTTTTCTCGGTACAATTTAGAGGGCATTGACAATGTAAGTGACCCCGATTGTGAATTTTACGCCTCTTTTGGGTTGGTGAAAGGAAATTTTCGGCAATTATTTGGTCTGACTAGTTGGATTAGAGGCTTCCAAGCGGGAATTGTGGAAGGACACGGCATTGGTCAGCAAATTGGCGACGGTTTTCAAATGCCAGGTGTGTTTGTCATTCAGGGTCGTAGGATTCAAGAACATTATATTCACAAGCTATCTTCTGACAAGCCCAACTACGAAAAATTAGCGGAGTGTTGTGTATTATAATCGGTGACACAAAAATAATTGACTTTTAAATGAACGTCCTGCCTATCTCAGGGCGTTTTGTATTTGAAAAAGTTTGTACTTTTATGTTGAAAGGGGTACTAGAAATTGGTTCTTTGACAATTTTTGCAATCTTGGAAATCACGAAGTGATTAAACGTGAATAACTCCGTATGAAATGCGGAGAATTTGGGTATATCCGAAGCCCACAATCTTAAAGGGACCCGCCCGCATGACGCAGTCGGGCTGGTTGAACTTTTGCAAAAATTGTCAAAGAACCTAAAAATTTAAATATTCAAGCAGATATGATAGGATGGAAATTTTCGGAGTACGTTCCGAATCCCGAGGAGGGAACAACCTTCGAGAAATTATTAAAATTGTTCCAAGAATTATTGATTCACACATCGGGAGACGTAAGTGAAGCCTTATCTTGGTTGACTCAATTGGATAAGGAATATAAGTTGACCACGGAGGAATACGGAATGGCCGATTTTATCCAAGAATTAATTGATAAAGGCTATATTCAACAGGAAGGCGGCAACGGTCAAGGTGGTGACTTCAAACCATCGAAAAAAATGGAAGTCGCGCTGCGCAAAAAGTCGCTAGACGATATTTTTGGGAAAATTAAAAAGTCGAAAAAAGGAAATCACAGCACTAATTTTAGCGGAAAAGGAGACGAATCCACTTCCGAGTTACGCCCCTACGAATTTGGTGATTCGCTCGATAATTTAGCCATCTCGGAATCGCTACGAAATGCCCAAATCAATAACGGTATTGACAATTTCAGCTTGACGCCGAGAGACTTGGAAGTACACGAAACTTTCTCGCAAAGTCAGACGAGTACCGTACTAATGATTGATATTTCTCACTCAATGATTCTGTACGGGGAAGACCGAATTACCCCCGCAAAAAAAGTAGGGATGGCTTTAGCAGAAATGATAACTACGCAATATCCCAAAGATACCTTGGACGTTTTGGTCTTCGGTAACGATGCGTGGCAAATTGAAATCAAAGACCTCCCCTATTTAGAAGTCGGGCCTTACCATACCAATACCGTTGCGGGATTAGAACTAGCCATCGACATCATCCGTCGCCGTCGAAACCCCAATAAGCAAATTTTTATGATTACGGATGGGAAGCCTACCTGTATCAAAAAGGGGAAAAAATACTACAAAAATAGCTTCGGCCTGGACCGAAAAATCGTTAATCGAACGCTTAACTTAGCGGCCCGTTGCAAAAAAATGGAAGTACCCATTACTACCTTCATGATTGCTCGTGACCCTTACTTAGTCAATTTCGTAGAACAATTCACTAAAGCCAATAATGGTAAGGCCTTCTACAGTAGTTTGAAAGGTTTAGGTGAGTTTATTTTTATGGATTACAAGGATAATAAGCGAAGAAGGAGTAGTTAGTGATTAGTGACTAGAAATTAGTGACTAGTCATCACTAACAAACTATTTTTCTCCTAACTCTATGGCTCTGTTTAACGCTGCTTGCGCCCCCCGAACAATATCTTCGTGCACTTTATGCTTTTTGAAGGCTTTCACGGCCGCTTCGGTTGTTCCGCCTTTGGAAGAAACTTTAGCAATCCATTCGGCGCAGGTCAAATCGGATTTATTGTACAAATCAACTGCCCCTTGAAACGTTTGACTAACCAGCAATTCGGCTTGTGAAGTTGTAAATCCCATACCTTTGGCCGCCTCCATCATCGCTTGCATAAAGTAGTAAACGTAGGCGGGACCGCTACCCGAAATAGCAGTTGTCGCATCAATAAACGCTTCATTCTCTACGTACACCGTTTTTCCCGTCGTATTAATCAAGTTTTGCACCATCACTAATTCAATTCTAGTCACATCATCTGTTGACGTAAAAGAAGTCATCCCCATCCCGATTTGGGCGGGTAAATTGGGCATCGCTCGAATCACTTTTTTCACGCCCAATGCTTTGGAAATCGTTTCAATCGTCACTCCAGCCATAATCGAGACAAAAACTTGCTGTTCGTCAGTATGCGGCCGTAAACTTTCAAAAAGAGCCGTGGTATCTTGTGGCTTCACTGCTAAAATTATCAAGTCCGCTTTTTTCAGACATTCTTCGGGCGAACCGTACACTGTTCCGACGTCTTTCTTGCTCAACTCTTCCGCCTTTTTCGCATTTTTTTCTAAAATCATCATGTC
This sequence comes from Bacteroidota bacterium, assembly GCA_039024375.1. Lineage (GTDB taxonomy): Bacteria > Bacteroidota > Bacteroidia > Chitinophagales > Saprospiraceae > JAFMDF01. Next base: position 11,792 of record JBCCQK010000164.1, on the reverse strand, counting down.
TTTGGGCGTCGTAATTTTAGCCCTCAAAAAACTTTGGGCGTAGGTCAAACCCATATTTCCGCCGCCAATAACTAATATTTTCATGTTTGTGTTAAGTATGAAGTATGAGAAATAGAAGCCGCAAGATACCTAGGTTTACCAAAAAAAGAAAGCCCTACGCAAAGCGAAGGGCCTTTCCAATCCTCAAATAAAAGGATAATATTTATGTTTTTCTGGATACTGGTTACTAGTACCTAGATACTAGATGCTGGTCTCAAACATAGCATCCAGTATCTAGCGACCAGTATCCAGCACCTATTCTACTACTAACATTCGTTTCGTTGCGGTGAATTTTCCCGCCTTAACGGTGTAGTAATAGACACCAGCACTTAGTTGATTACGATTCAATTCCAGTTGATTGCTGCCTTTCTCAAAATCTACTTTTACAGTTCGGATGACTTTCCCAAAATGGTCGTGAATGACCACTTCAGTAGTCGTTGCTTTTGGCAATTCAACGGTAATGATAGTTGAGTGTAAGAATGGGTTAGGCGTATTTTGGTGCAATTTGAAATTACTCAGCGTTGGTGCCTTGTCCAACGTCAATTGCAGGTTGTACGCTTGGTTATTTTTCTGATGTAATTCAGATTGAAATCCACTCTTACTAATAGACAAATGGTCTAAAATGTTTACAATTTTTTCATTTGCTACAAACTTTAAAGTAAACAACTGCGCATCTTCAGCCAATTCAATGCCTTCTCCCGCTGCGTCGTACCAATTTAGCTTCAGGTGATTTCGCTGAATACCAACCATCGTATTGGCAAAATCGGCCGCTTCCGTTGACCAATCTGTGTAACTTAACGCTTGTTGGTCGAAGTCTAAGGCCAATTGGTAACTGACTATATCGGTCACCGATTGTGGTCGGAAGGTAACTTCCACTATTTCACCCGCCTCGGCGGACAGTTGACTAACCGCTAAAGTAGCCGTTCGTCGGCTTCTATCCATTGCTTGGTGATTACCCAACTCATTGAACTTTTCGTTAGGAATGGCTCTTCCCAGAATATCTCCGACTTTGATACCTATGAAATCAGCGACTGCCGTTTCTTCATTCAACATCATCGTAGCGGCAGTTTCGTAAGGGAAGACATTTTTATGGTCGAATGCTTCAGGGAACTCGTAGTCTGCATTGACAAATACCCAAGAATCACAACCAGGGAATTCAGAAATATTGCCCACCAACATCTGCTGCATGACAAACAAATCGAAGGTTGTCAAACTTCCGCTACAATTAGCGTCCATAGCAATCACTTGATAGGGCGAAACCACTTCTTCGGGACGATACCCTAAAATGTATTTCTGCGCCAAGAACATTCCAAAAGTGGAGAGCCCATTTACGGGATTGCTCGTCTTGGAAGGCGTAATGGTGTATTCGTAGCCCGTTGGCACTTCCTTCGCTTCGTATTCGCCCGTGACGGAAGTCATTGGACTCATTTCGTGGTCTTTGCTCTTAATGGTCACCATCGTTTGAGCAATACCATCTCCCCAGTAGGTCAACACGTTACCTGAAACGCCCGCATTTGCATTAGAACTAGTCGTAATACTCACTCGTCCGCCGCCCACTTCGGGGGTTATTGGCAAAGAGAAACCATTTTCTGTACAGGTCAATTCTAAAGAAACGGGAAGCGAAGAGAAGTCAACTAGGGACGATTGTCCTGTCTCCCCAATCAACTGTACGTTGATGTAGAACAACACCGTTTCACTCGTAATATTCATACCTAAACCAGAAGCTAAGAAGCTAAAGGAATGATTTTGGTCATTATAAATTGGGCTAATCGCATTCGGACTCAAGCCATTGATTTTAGCTACTTGGTTGTTACCCAATTTAATCGTACCCGACAAGGTCGCCAATCGAGAACAGTTCTCAATTTTCACGGGCATCTGTAAGACGGTACCTTTCGTACCCGACATATCGCCTAACAAAATCTTGGCAGGAGAATCGTCGCCGATCACCGCATTAATTGTGACAGATTGGCAAGTCTGTTTGGTACCACAGGCGTTCGTCACCTGCAAGCAGACATTATACGTTCCGTTGTTCTCGTAAGTATGGGTAGGAGAAGTCTCCGTTGACGTTTTGCCGTCACCGAAATCCCAAGCGTAAGTTCCAGCCGTAGAGCTGTTGGCAAACGTGAGCGTTTTCGCATTGATGGAGAAGGTAAAGCCAGCCTTTACCGCGGTTCCAGAGTTATTGATGGTTGCCTGATACTGTCCAGTACACCCATCAAATCCCGTTACGGTAAAGTTGTACGTTCCATTTTTCAAGCCGTCAATTTTCTGGCTCATCGCGTTGGTGGCAATGCTACCCGTTGCGGCGCCCGTCCACGAAATCGTATAGGGGTCTCGGTCACCCGTCCAGTTCAAGGTCACACTACCCTTCTCTCCACAGACACCGTTCGTCACCGTTCCGTTAACACCCAAAACCGTCTTTTTGTCTTCGATAACTACTTTTTGCGTTAAGGAATCACAACCGTCTGCCCCTTTTACCGTTACTTCGTACGTTCCAACCGCCAAGTTTTCAATCCGAATATCCGTGGTGGAAGCGGTTCTAGTTCCAGAAGAGGGACCTGTCCAATTCACCGTGTAGGGCGCTGTACCGATTATCATAGTGATGAGAATGTTCCCTTGTTCATTACAAGTGGCTGCGCTCGCTTTGTAGGAGTAGTTGATGGTTCGAACACTATTGGTCGTCTTGACTTCAATCGTTTGAGTGATGACGCAACCGTCTTTATCACTCACGGTAACCGAGTAGGTACCAGCGGGCAAATCCGTAATTTGTACGCCCGCATCCGCCGAAGTTGAAGAACCAGAAACGGGTCCGGACCAAGCGATATTATAAGGGCCATTGCCCGAAGTAATGGTTAGGAAAATAGCTCCTTTACCTCCACAGGCGGCGTCCTGGGTTTGATAAGTAAAATTAACGTCGTTGCGATTCGATTTCAGAATGACCGCCTGCGCTTTACTACAACCCGAAGCATCCGTCACTCGGACAATATATTCTCCATCCGCCAAATTGGTGATGGTGTAAGAGTTATTATTGGTATTAAAAGAACCATTAGTTGGTCCCGACCATTCGATTAAAAATTTAGGAGAACCGTTGGCTACCGTTACTTGAATGCTACTTGGTTGACCACAAGCCGCATTTTTGCCCGTAGCGGTTAGTGCTAAGTTATTACCACCATCTTTTACCTCAATGGACTTTTCAACCGTACAACCATTTTTATCCAAAACGGAGATTTTGTAAGTCCCTGCTGGCAAATTATTCAGCGTATAGCTATTCGAACTCACCGTTTGAGAACCCGTCATTGGCCCCGTCCAACTAAACGTGTAGTCGCCTTCTCCGTTAGCTACCGTTGCGGTAATACTACCATTGGAGTTCGAACAACTCGTATTTGTATTCGTCAATGTCAGTGCTAGATTTCCACCCGTAGCATTCACTACTACCGACTTCGTATCTTCACAATCCTTAGCATCTTTAACCGTGACGGCGTAGGTACCAGCCGCCAAATCTTTGATTTGGAATAGATTAGTATTAATCGCTTGCGAACCCGAAGAAGGGCCCGTCCAACTGATGGTATAAGTGGGTGAACCGCTCGTGATATTGACGGTCACTACTCCTTTTTTATTACACTTCGTGTGCGTAGGAACTAAGTTGAATCCGACATCTCCACCCGTGTTAATCGCTACCCATTCTTTAGCTTCGCACCCGTTCTTATCTTTGACTTTAACTTCGATATTACCCGTTGGTAAGCCAAGAATTACAAAGGTCTTATCATTAGTAGTTGCCGTTCCGTTGGCAGGCCCTGACCAATCGACTTGGTAGGTTGCTTGACCGCCCGTAATTCTTACTTCAATAGAACCTCCTTTGCCACAAACGTCGTTTTTAGGAACCAATTGAATGCTAATTGGGCTGCCTGTATTATTAACACTGATAGTCTTGCTGATTTTACAACCAATGCCGTCCTTGATTTCCACGGTATAAGTTCCGACGGGCAAATCCGTTATGGTAAAATTGCGCTTATCGGTGGTCACTGCACCACTAACGCCACCACCAACCCAAGAGATTTGGAAGTTGGGAATACCACCCGTGATGTCCATCGAAATTGTTCCTTTTCCACCACAAACGGCCGATTTAGCGGTTAGCTTAGCATCTAAATCGGTACCATTATCAATTACTGTTAACTTCGCAGAACCCGCACAACCATTTTTATCGGTAACGTTGAAGGTATAATCCCCCGGCTGCAGGCCGTTGATTTGGTAGCCTTCGGTGTTAGATTCTGCACTGCCGACCGTCGGCCCCGTGAAATGGATTTTGTAAGGAGCCGTTCCGCCCATCACCGTAATCGTAGCCGAACCGTCGTGTTCGCAGGCTACGGATGAAGTAGTTACTGCGCTTACTTGCAGGCTACCTCCAACGGTCTTTAATTCGACCGATTGGGTCGTCTCACAACCGTTGCCGTCTTTCACTTTTACGGTGTAAGTGCCCGCCGTTAAATGTTCGATGCGGTAGCTGGTTTGGCTGGTCAAAATAGACCCCGAAACGGGTCCTGACCAACTGTAACTGTAATTCGCCGTACCATTTTTGACAGTGGCCACAATAGCCCCCTTTTGTCCACAGGAAGCGTTGGTCGCCTCCAGGGACAAACTGAGGCTGTTGCCAGTGTCATTGATAGTAATGGATTTATCGACATGACAGCCGTTCTTATCCGTGATTTTCACGGTGTAAGTGCCGGCTGGCAAATTCAATAATTGGTAGCCCGAACCAGAAGCTGATGCTACGCCAGAGGTTGGTCCCGACCAATTGACGGTGTAAGGTGCTACCCCACCGCTGATAGTCAACCAAGCCGAACCACCTTTTCCACAAGTCGCTTTATTGGTTTCGGCACTCAAGGTAAGGTTTCCACCCAAATCACTAATCGTTACTGCTTGACTTACTTCACAACCATTAGCGTCTTTTACTTTTAAGGTATAGCTACCTTTTGGCACCGCCGTAAAGTGATACGTTTGGTCATTCGTAACGGTACTGCCAACCATGGGCCCTACTAACTCTAAGCTAAAAGGCGCTTTACCACCCGTTATATCTACCCAAATCTTACCGCTTTGACCACAAACTGCGTGGTCCTGTTTGGTGGAAATCGTGAAGGCGCCTCCGCTATGAACGTCCACGTGTTTTTGGGTGGTACATCCGTTTTTGTCCTTAACCGTCACGTGGTATCGCCCCCCCGTTAAATTGCTAATTTGGTAACTCGTACTACTGGAGACGGCACTGCCACTTTGGGGACCCGACCAAGAAATTTGGTAAGGTCCACTCCCTTTGGTGACCGTCACCGTAGCGTAGCCTTTCTGACCGCAAGCACCATGATTGGCCGTCATGTAGAAATCAACGTCAGAACCAGCGTGATGAATTGTAACTTGCTTAACCACCGTACAGCCATTTTTATCTTTAACCGTAACGGTATAATTTCCCTGAGGCAAATTGGATATTTGGAAGCTCTTGTTGCTTACGTTCATGGAACCAGACGACGCACCCGACCAAGATACTTGGTAAGGACCAACGCCGTGTTTGACCTCTGCCCAGATATAGCCGTTTTGCGTACAAGTCGCTTTATTGGCTTCTAACGCCAGCCCTAAAGTATGCCCTGTGCTGTGGACGGAAACCGTTTTAGTGTGCACACAGCCATGATAATCTTTTACTTTTAACGTATAGGTGCCAGATTTTAGATTATTGATTTGGTAACCCGAGCTACTAGTAAAAATATCGCCGTTGGTTGGTCCCGACCAAGTCAGGTGATAAGAAGGTGTTCCACCCGTGAAAGTGACCCAAATTCTACCGTTGCTATTCGAGCAACTAGCGTGATTGACTTCCGTAGCCATGTGCATATTGGAAGAACCTCCGTCCACTTTGATGGTTTTGGTAACTGTACAGTGGTTTTTGTCCTTGATTTTTACGGTGTAAGTAGCTGCGCCCAATTCCGATAGTCGGAAACTTGAACTACTAGTCTCTGCCCAGAAAGAAGCGCCGTTGGTTCCAGATAATTCTACTTCGTACTTTGGCGCACCATTTTTAATAGTCACCCAAATGGAACCCGTTTTGTCACACCCCGCTGCGTTGGACTCTAGCGCCACCTCTAAATGATTTCCAGAATTATGAATTGTAATATGCTTGGTACCTTTACATCCCGTCGCATCCGTAATATCTACTCGATAATTACCCGCAGGTAATTCGGGCACTTGAATTTTGGGACTACTCGATTCGAACCATTTATTGGTATTCGGTCCAACAATATCGACCGAATAATTGGCCTTGCCATTATTGATGTCAATCCAAATTGACCCTTTATTGCCACACTGTGTCCCTAATGTTCTCAGCGCAAAATCTAAACCGTGATTCGCATTGCTGATTTTAATAGTTTTAGTATTACTACAACCTTTGGAGTCGGTAATTTTGACGGTATAGTTACCCGCCACCAAATCGTTTAGCTGGAAACTCTTGTTACTCGTAGAGGCCCATTTAGACAGATTTGGCCCCCACCATTCAACGGTGTATTTAGGCGAACCATTTTTGACCGTCACCCAAATAGCGCCTTTTGTCCCGCAAGAAGCGGCGTTGGCCTCCAATTCGAAGTCCAAATTGCCCCCGTGATTGGTGACCGTCACCCATTTAGCGTGGGTACAACCTTTGCTATCTTTGATTTTGACTTCGTATTGTCCGGCCACTAAATCGTCAATGGCAAAACTTTTTGAACTCGAATTTTTCCAGCCCGAACTGGCTCCCGACCATTCTACTTCGTAACTCGGCGTACCATTTTTCACGGTTACCCAAATTCGGCCTTTGCCGCCACAGGTTGCACCGTTGGCTTCGAGGGCAAAGTCTAGTTTGCCACCGCTGCCCATCGTCACCTTCTTGGATTTGGAGCAACCGTGTCGGTCGGTAATTTTGATGGTGTATTCACCCGCTTTCATCCCGTTCATTGGGAAATCCTTAGAGGCCGATTGCATCCAGCTAGACGTACCGTCTTTATGCCACCATTCGATGGTGTAAGTTGGGTCTCCACCGTGGACGGTAATCCAAAAAGAACCCGACTTATCACAAGTAGCATCTGACACTTCGGCGTGGAAGTCGATACCCGATTTTTTGCCTACTTTGACCCAGCCCGTTTTGGTACAGCCGCCTTTTTCTACGGTCACTTCGTAGTCTCCCGCTGGCATATTTCTGATAACGGTATTGTTGCTATTGCCCTGTACGGTCCCCGATTTGGGGCCTTTTACGGTAATCCAATACGGCGGACTACTATTCAAAACGTCAATATTGATGAAACCAAATTGCTCTCCACATGCGGCGTCCGTGGTAGAAAAGTTGACTTCTAGGGCATTACCTTTGTTATTGATGACGATATTATTTTTCATCACTTGGCAGCCTTTGCTATCCGTAATTTTAACAAGATAGGTACCTGCTGGCAAATCGGTGATTTTGTAGTTTTTATCGTGCGTAGTAATGGTTTTCCAAATAGTATTACTGGCGTTATCCCATTCAATTTTGAAGGGAGCAACCCCGTGAGAAATCGCTACGTCAATGGAACCCTTCGAGCCACCACAGGAAATATGATTAGGCGTCGCAGTGTATTTTAGGTCACAACCACCTCCCGTAGAGGTACTACAATTAACCGTCAAATCGAAAGCGCCCACATCTTTTTCACTATCCACTAAAACGTAATACGTCCCTGCGGGCGCATTATTATAGTTAATCTGTTCGGTTCTAGCCGTTCGATTACTCGTAATACTTTGGGCCAAACAAGTCGGTACGCCACAATTTTCGGACAATAGTAACAAGTCTAAGTCCAAATCAGCTTTGTGAATATTCAAATCTATTCGAATATTTCCTGCGCTGGTCGTAGTAAATTGGTAAACTTTCTCGGGTCCCGAAAAGGTGTAATGGTTGCACTGCGGGTAGTTGCTAATTACGTTAGTGCCGCCAGCAGTAGTAGAAGTTACGGTAGCTCCACAAGAGGTCACTACCGCTTTGTCACAAAAATCATCTCTAACATTTTGTGCAGACAAATCAACAAAGGCAATGGTTGCCAGTAAACAAAAAATCCACTTGATAGACGAGTGTAAACAATTCTTCATGGTCAAAATGATTGGTTTAGAAAATGTTTGTCACTTAAAGGGGTGATGGTGTAGTCCTTCCTAGTGCTATCATTTATAGGTAGTTGACAACTTAATCGAGTGTATTTTTTCGCTAGGTAAGGCATTTTTTTTGAGAATAGCCGTAGCTCTTTGAGAAAAAAATAACGCAGCATAGCGGAAAAAGACGCCGATTTAAGTGTCAAATATTTATGAAAGATAGCACTCACTTCGTTAAGATGTCTGTGGTGGTAAATTAGCGGTTGTCACTTTATGGATTCAAGTAAGTGGAATCAAAAATTTAAAATTATAAAACACTATTAATCAGCAGATTATAACCAAAAATTATAAATTCTCAATAAATGCTCGTCAGAGACGAGCCGATAGTCATTTCAAGTCTGGAGACTTGAAATATCAGCTTTCGATGTATCAAGTCTCCAGACTTGATACCACTATCCGCAGGTCTCTTGACCTGCATCGAGTACTTACCAAAAATCAAAAGTGATAACCCTACTTGCGGGATAATTCAGTGAAGTGTGTTTTTTTGAAAAACAAACTCAACCTCCAATTCTTAATTGGAAGACAATACACTTCAGCAAATCAAAACCTACTTGCTAAATGTTTATACTTAAATACGGTTGGACTATGGACTAAATAAACTGAGTGAACATTCAAAGTCAGAAAAGAGAGGTGGAAGGTAGTAGAACAGAGTCGTTGAGAAATGTAAAATTTCAAATGATAAGTCTGAAATATATTTCAATTATCCCACTACTCAAAGACAGGCCAATATCATCATCAAAATATGAATTGTTGAAGCCAAAAAAACATGGCTTTTTACAAAAAACAACTAGGGAAGGTCTGAATTTAAGTTTTCCACGAACTTACTCTTTGCAGGACTCGATATGTTCTAATGAAAATGAGCAACACAGTTTTTGATGCTTGGTTTCAATAGATGATTTTAATAAAAAATCCCCTTAGAGTTCATGGATAGTAATAGGACAGGACTTGCTACAAATACTTCTAAAAGTATTTCTTTGGAAAGCAATTATGAAACAAAACTACATAAAACAATGACAAAGTGAAAGTTTTAATAGGAATATTTTTTTTTTGAGGCTTGGCATGAAAAAAATATTTTTTTTGGTAATTGATAATCAGCCGCTTACAATCCAAATGCTATTTGGCGACAAAAAGGTTTACTCGTTCCAGCACTTTGAGTGCTGGAACGAGTTGGAGATACGAATAACGAATAACGAATAACGAATAACGAATAACGAACCTACGGAAACTTCGGAAACTTATCAAAATCGGGCTTTCGCTTTTCCAAAAAGGCATTTCTACCCTCCTCGGCTTCGTCGGTCATGTAACCCAAACGAGTGGCTTCGCCCGCAAAGATTTGCTGCCCGACCAGTCCATCGTCAATCATATTAAAAGCAAATTTGAGCATCTTGATGGCCATGGGGCTTTTACCTAGTATCTCTTGCGCCCATTGGTAGGCCGTTTCTTCCAATTCCTCGTGCGGTACGACGGCGTTGACCATACCCATTTCGAAGGCCTCTTGCGCCGAATAGTTTCTTCCTAAAAAGAAAATTTCTCTCGCCCGTTTTTGCCCAACCTGCCGTGCCAAATAAGCGGAACCGTAGCCTGCGTCGTAACTGGCCACATCCGCATCGGTCTGTTTAAAAATGGCGTGTTCTTTACTGGCTAGGGTCATATCACAAACGACGTGCAAACTGTGTCCTCCACCAACTGCCCAGCCAGGGACTACCGCAATCACGGGCTTATTCATAAACCGAATCAAACGCTGAACTTCCAGAATATTTAATCGACCGACGCCGTCGCCTCCTTGATACCCCGTCTTTCCTCGAACCCGTTGGTCGCCGCCCGAACAAAAGGCCCAACCGCCATCTTTGGGTGATGGCCCTTCTCCAGAGAACAAGATAACGCCCACCTCTCGGTCTTCCTTGGCCGAATGAAAAGCATCCAATAGTTCAAAAACCGTATTCGGTCGAAAGGCATTTCTTACTTCGGGGCGATTGAAAGCAATTCGAATAACGCCGTTGCGCTTTTTGTAGGTAATGTCTTTATATTTCTTCGTCGTTTTCCACGCTTCGTTGAGCATATAGTTGATGTTGAAAAATTATGGTTGAACAAATTCTCATGTAGAATGAGTAAAACTTTAAAATTGTTCGCTAACAAGAGATTTTCTCCCAAAACTTCTCTGCTCGATTACGAAGCGTTTTTTAAAAATAAGGGCTTATAGTAATGTCTTCGCCAAATGAATGATGAATGATAAGTGATGAATGATATTAATGTGTGGTAAATTGAAAAAATTCGTCTTACGAAGTGCAAGAGTTATCATCTATCACTCATCAACTATCATTTATTGTGGTTAGCGAACCTTCACAAACCGTTGGGCCAATTGCGTATCCCGATAAGTAATGTTTATATTACCGTCCATAGCGGCCGCTTTAAAGTTATTGATAACGAAAACAGCACCATCATCGGGGCTACTCGCCGCACCGACATCGGTTAAAATCATCAGGTCTTGTTCGGGAGCGTAAGTTAGTCCGTGCGTTCGGACTAAGCCGTCAACGGAGATTAACTGAGTCGGGGTAATTTTTCCGTAAGGCAACAAAAAGAAATTTTCAAAAACGGCTACTCGGTTGGAGTTATCTTCAACGGCGTAGAGCGTTTCTCCGTCGGCGTGGATGCCCCAAAGATTAAAATCGACATCGTAACGATTCATCAATTGGAATCCACCGTTGGAAATATCGAAAACAATTAATCGGTTCTGATTACCGTTGGCTTCGTTGGCATCTTGCGCCACCACCAAACGGTTGCGGCTGACAGCAATTTCTCGACCGTTAGAAAATTCGGCGGCAGACATACTTAGCAAGGAAGGCGAGTTGCCCGTTGCTAGAGATGCTTGGATATTTTGGTATAAAGAGACCGTTCCATTCTCTCGGTTCAATTGATATAATTGGTCCGTTAGTTCATCGTAAAAAATACCGTCCGCATCCGAAGCGATAGAAGGAAAAGTCGTGTTGGTTATCGAACCGTCCATATTGGTGGTAAAAACGCCAATCGAAGGTTGGGTATTCGAAGAAACGTAAAAGGTAGATTGCGCAGTGGCGCTGTTTGTATAACAAAATACAAACAATAGAAGGGCAATAGACTTTACCGTCTCCAAAAGAAAATTCTTGACTTTGGGGAATAGTGAAGTAGTGCCCAATGAAGTAAGGTTACATTGGTACATAGACTTTTATTTTTAAAATCAGAAAAGATATTTGATAGACATCATGCGTCTATAATCTATACAGTTACCGTATTAGATTTGGATGTCTAAAAGTTTATAACTACACAGGTATCTAAATAGCGACAATTTGAGCTAAATACTCTAAAATGTTGAGTTTTCTCTTTTTCAAAGTGTCGATAATGGAGCGCAAGACACAAAAGGTGTCCTGTCCAGATTTGAACTGACCTGATATTTTTTGTTTAACTTTGACATTTCTTACAGCTCTTTCAGAAGCATTATTATCGGGAGGTACTTCGAGGTCGAATAGAAACGTGAACAGATAGTTTCTACCTTTAATCATTGATTTTTGAAAAGTCAAAGTTTGTGGAAATAAATCTTTATC
>JBCCQK010000163.1:0-15087 GCA_039024375.1 Bacteroidota bacterium | reverse complement strand
TGGGAATTATTGTAGCGGCTACATTTTACCCCAAATGGCAAAAACCTGGGACAGAAGCTACCCTCAGTTGGGATGTCATGGGCTATTATTTATATCTACCTTCCGCCTTCATTTATAAAGATTTAATCCAACTCAATTTTAAAGACGAAATACTGAAAAGCTACCACCCAACGGGTACTTTTTATCAAGCCTACCCACACCCAAAAACGGGACAGTATGTAATGAAATATCCCATTGGGTTAGCCTTGCTTTACTTACCCTTTTTCGCATTGGGTCATATCTATGCTTTAACGAGTGATTATCCTCCGGATGGTTTTTCGCTACCGTATCAAGCAGCAATTAGTTGGGGAAGTCTATTTTTTGCTTTTATTGGATTATGGTTTTGCCAAAAGGCACTTCGTCAATATTTCTCTAATATTATCTCCGGTATTGTCATTCTATTAATCGCACTAGCGACCAATTACTTAAACTATACTGCTATAGATGGTGCTATGGCACACAATTGGGGATTCACGCTTTTAGCCATCTTGCTGTATTATACGATTAAATGGTACGAGCAACCTAGTTATGGAAAAAGCATTATCATTGGGCTTTGTATTGGACTAGCTATTTTGGTTCGACCGACTAATATCATTGGGGCATTGATTCCTATTTTCTGGGGACTCAAGAATTATCCCGCTTTACAGGAAAGAATATTGTTGTTCAAAAACAATTGGAAACGGCTACTGACCGCTTTACTATCAGTGATTGCGGTAGGAAGCATCCAATTGATGTATTGGAAATACATTACGGATGATTGGATATTTTATACCTATAATGAACAAGGCTTCAGTTGGTTAAAGCCTCATGTGAAAAACGTGTTAATCAGTTATCGAAAAGGATGGTTGATATATACGCCAATTATGTTACTCGCTTTAATTGGTTTTCGCTATTTACATAAATATCACCGTTCTATCTTTCCATTTTGCTTGGGCTTCTTTTTATTGAACTTCTATATTGTTTCGGCGTGGGATGTTTGGGGGTACGGGGGCGCTTTTGGGCAACGCGCCTTAATTGAATCCTACACCGTTCTAGCGTTTCCAATGGCTGCGTTCTTGGCGTATGTGCAGCAATTAGGGTGGCAAAAATGGCTGTTGGTCGCCTTTTCCACTTTTTGTCTATGGCTAAATTGCTTCCAAACGTGGCAAGCCCACGGGCACGGATTTGAAACGGAAGCGATGACTAAAGCCTATTATTGGCGTATTTTTGCTAATCCAAATCCAACGGATTTAGATAGGAAATTGTTGGATACCAAAGAAGATTATCAGGGAGGAAGAAAAAATGTGGAACAAATTTATCTGAATAGCTTCGAAGAAAATGTGGGGAATGAACTATCCTCCGATAGAAAAGCGAAATCTGGAAAAAGGTCTTGGTTGATAGATGGACAAATAGAATTTTCACCTGCCTTAAACATTAAGATAAATGCCAATGCTCCTAAATGGATGCGGGTGGCTGCTGATTTTTTTCTGGTTTCAAAAGAATGGGATATTTGGAAAATGACCCAACTAATCGTTGAGTTTAGAAAAGAAAATGAAATTATTAAAAAAAGAGTGGTACGGATTCAAAGACAATTAAGTGAAAATGCTTGGCAAAAAAATTGGACGGATATGAAAATTCCTGCCACTGATTTTGATGTTGTCAAGGTGTACTTTTGGAATCCGAATAGCCAAAAAGAACTGTACATTGATGATTTAACCATTGAAATCTATGAGTAAAACTAAAAAAATATGGCATCTGAATCTATTGATATATCCATAGTTGTACCACTTTATAATGAAGAGCAAGCATTTCCTCTACTTGTAGAGCGATTAAATAAATTAATAGACGCCGTAGTCTATCCCATTGAAATCGTCTTAGTTAATGATGGCAGTTCGGATGCTACTCCGATATTGATGAAGCAAATTGCGTTGACTAATGCTCAATATCAATGTGTCTTTCTATCTAGGAACTACGGACACCAAATTGCTTTGACCGCAGGAATGAGTGTAGCTAGAGGAAGAAAAGCAGTTATGGTGATTGACGGAGATTTACAAGACCCCCCCGAATTGCTACCCCAATTTTATCAAAAAATAAAAGAAGGCTACGATGTGGTTTATGGCATCAGAAAAAAACGAAAAGAAGGGCTTTTTAAACGGACTGCTTACTACTTCTTTTATCGACTTCTAAAAAAAATAGCGGGGATAGACTTACCACTGGATAGTGGAGATTTTGGCATGATGTCTCGGAGAGTAGTGGATATTATGAACCAAATGCCCGAACAAAGCCGTTATTTGAGAGGAATGCGGGCATGGGTCGGATTTAATCAAGTTGGAGTAGCCTATGAAAGAAGTGAAAGAGTAGCTGGAAGTCCAAAGTATAATTTTCGGATGCTTCTAAAATTAGCCTACAATGGTATCTTTAATTTTAGTGATGTGCCTATTAAAATATTAACAAGACTCGGTTTATTAGCTATTCTTTCTTCCCTTTGCTACTTTACTTATAGCGTAATTGCTAAATACACTACTGATACAGTACCAACAGGTTTTACGGCTTTATTATTTGTTATCATTTTATTTGGTGGTGTTCAACTCATCTCTATTGGTATCTTAGGCGAATATATTATTAGAATGTTCTTTCAAGTGAAGAATAGGCCTATTTTCATTATTAAAGAAAAAGTGGTGAATAAAAAACTGGTTTCTACTTCTCAAGCTGATAAAATCTCAATAATTGAACAATAGATATTATAAAGAATACTTCAAACTCGAACGAGAACATTGGTATTTTCGAGCTAGAAATAAAATTATCATGGCCCATATTCGTAGTTTGGTTGCCGATAAACAAAACTTGAACATATTAAATGTGGGGGTTGGTACTGGACACACTTCCGAATTATTGCAGGAATTTGGAGCCGTCACTTCTATTGAATACGATGAGACTTGTTGCCAGTTCGTTCAAGAAACGTTGGATATTCAAATTGAAAATGGGTCTATTTTAGCGTTAGAATATCCTTCCAATACATTTGACCTCGTCTGTGCATTCGATGTGATAGAACACGTAGAAGACGATGAAAAAGGGGTAAAAGAGTTAAAAAGAGTATGTAGGGAAGATGGAGTTGTCGTTATTACCGTTCCTGCCCACATGTTTCTTTGGAGCAGGCACGACGAAATTAATCATCATCATCGGAGGTACCAACGACCACAACTATTAGAGTTATTTAAAAAAGAAGGTCAATTTATTTACGATTCTTACTACAATTTTTGGCTATTCCCGCCCGTTGCACTATTTAGATTTTTAAATAATCTCCTTGGAATAACTAAAGAAACGGAGGAAGACACAGGTTCGGATTTTACCATCATGGGAAAAGATTCTTGGGTGACCCGACTACTTTATCGTATTTTCCACTCGGAATCTTTTTTTGTGACCAAACATATACGATTGCCATTTGGCGTTTCTCTAATTGCTAGTTGGCGGAAAGTTTAGTAAAGGATTTTATCTTAAAAAGATACGCTTTATTTTGCGCCCGCCCTAAACGAATAACAAATAACGAGTAACAAATAACAAATAACAAATCAACCAATGAATAAATACGATTTTACCGCGACCCAACGCTTTCTAAGTTACGTAACCATCGACACCGAATCGGACCCATTTTCCGATACCTTTCCTTCTACCGAAAAGCAAAAAAACTTAGGTCGCCTATTAGTCGAAGAGCTACATGAAATGGGCATTACCGACGCACATCTGGACGAATTTGGCTACGTCTATGCGACCATTCCCGCCAATACGGATAAGGAAAATGTCCCCGTTTTATGCTTTTGTTCCCACATGGATACGTCGCCCGACGCAAGTGGAAAAGGTGTAAAACCCATTGTTCACACCAACTACGATGGAGCGGATATAGTATTGCCCGACAATTCGGAAGTGGTCATTAAACTGAATGAGCATCGGTATTTAAAAGACCAAATTGGACACGATATTATCACGGCGAGTGGTACCACGTTGCTCGGGGCCGACAACAAGGCGGGCGTTTCGGAAATTATGGACTTGGCCTATCAACTAACGCAACATCCAGAGATTCAACACGGCAAAATAAGGTTGCTCTTTACGCCCGACGAAGAAATTGGGAAAGGTGCCAATCACGTCGATTTGAAAAAGCTAGGTGCCGATTTTGGTTACACCGTGGATGGGTCGCATCGAGGAAGCCTCGAAGACGAAACCTTCTCCGCCGATGGAGCAACCGTAACGATTCATGGGGTGGGGATTCATCCTGGGTTTGCGAAAGGGAAATTAGAAAATGCCGTAAAAATTGCGGGTGATATACTCGCTAATCTGCCGAAAGGCCGTCTTTCTCCCGAAACGACGTCGGGAAAAGAGGGCTTTATTCACCCCGTTACCGTAGAGGGAAGTTCCGAAAAAGCGGTCATTCGTTTCATCATCAGAGATTTTGCCGACGAAAAACTGGAAGCACACGCCAATGAACTACGAGCCGTTATTGACAAAGTGATAGCTACTTATCCTAATTCAACGGCCAAATTGGAAGTAAAAGAGCAGTATCGAAACATGAAAAAAGTCTTAGACCAACATCCACAAGTCGTGGCGTATGCGTTGGAGGCAATTGAACGGGCAGGAATGAAGGCAACGAGAAGTTCGATTCGAGGCGGAACGGACGGTTCGAGACTATCTTTTATGGGCTTACCGTGTCCCAATATTTTTACGGGCGGACACGCTTTTCACGGCCCCCAAGAATGGATTAGTCGGCAGGATATGGAAAAAGCAGTGGAGACTTTGCTGGAACTAGTGCAAATCTGGGAAGAGAGGTTTTAATTGGTTGTAGTTGGTTATTTGTTATTCGTAGGCTGTACGAATAACAAATAACCAATAACCAATACCTACTTACCCGTAACTAATCGGAAGTACTCGTCCAAACCGGGAACCAACATAATTTCTGTTCGTCGGTTCATCGCTTTTCCTTCTTCGGTTTCGTTGTCCGATTTAGGGTCAAACTCACCTCGACCCGCAATAGTTAATCTTTCGGGAGCAATTTCGCCCATATTTTGCAAGTAATTCGCAACTTTCATGGCTCGCTTGATACTCAAATCCCAGTTGCTTCTATTAGAAGTGAACTTAATGGGGTCAGCATCAGCGTGTCCTTCCACCAATACGTCAATGTTGCCATTTGCCTGAATTACTTTAGCAACCGCATCTAAAATTCCTTTAGCTTCTTTGGTCAAAGCGGAACGGCCAGAATTGTATAATACTTTATCCGACAACGATAGCATTACCGTACCACCTTTAGTTGTGATTTCCATACCTTGCGCTTCGGCTTCGCTCAACGAACTGGTCAACTTATCCGTCAATGCTTTGGTCAAAGCTTCGTTGCGTTGTGCTTCGGGCATCCCATTAATGGTCTCTAAAGCGGCTTTAAACTGAGAGACTTCATCTTCTGACATAATAGAAGTTCCCGACAAAGAAGAATAGATAGTTGCTTGCTTGGCTTTCTCGGCGGCTACATCTCCTTTCAAACCTTCAATTTGCCCATCTTTGGAAGCAATCATACTTTCTTGCTTGGAGACCGTGGTCTTCAAGTCGGCAATTTGCCCCTGCATGGACGTTTTTTCGGTGTTGCAAGCGTCTAATTCGCCTCTAGTTTTTTCCAAAGAAGATTGTAATAAATCTTTGTTTTCCTGTAGGGCTTCGAATTTCTTTTTAGAAACACAAGAGGTCATCAAAAAGACCATCGTGACCATTAATAAACTTATTCTGTTCATAATTTAACTGTGATTTTTTCAGCGGCATTTTGTGATGGGACGGATGACCAAGATTAAGTCATTGTGCCACAGCTAATGCCAAGAAGTAATTTATTTCATTTCAAGGCCGCAAAAGTAGTAAACTATGGGATAAATGGCGAGTGTTTTTACTGTTTAGTTTGTTAAAAAAGGTAACTAGACTTTAGATTGAACAAAATTGTGTATTTTGAAAATAAGGGACAAGTGGAAATATCGCAGTAATATCCTCACCTACTTTTCTAAATGCTGAAGAGCGGAACTGCTAGGCTCCAACAAGCATCAACACAGTTAATCATTCGCCAAAATATTCGGCATAAATGTTTTCTGTCTCGCATAGTTTGACGGAATGCAGGGTACAGTTTTTTAAATGCGGTGCAATGCGCTTCCAAATAAGGATGACCAAATTTTCAGTAGTTGGCTGTAGGTTCTTAGGAATAAATTTGACATCTTTGTTCAAATTGGAATGGTCCAGAACCGAAGTCACCTTCTTTTTTATCAAATCGCTCAGTTGTTTGGCGTCCATGACGAAGCCCGTTACCGGGTCAGGCGTTCCTTTCACCGTAACGAACAACTCGTAATTATGTCCGTGAAAATTTTTATTGGCGCATTTACCAAAAATCTCATAATTTTTCTTCTTTGACCACGACTTGACCCACAATTTGTGCGCTGCGTTGAATCGCTCCCTTCTTGTCAAATAAGCTACTGCCATGTTGGTGTGTTGTTTATTTAATATTGATTGGCCGGTTTTACGGTACACGGTGGACGGTTCACGGTGTACGGCAGACGGTTCACGGTCTGCTTTGCGAAAAAAGTTAGAATAAAATATTTCTGTTTGGTAACTATTTTAACTCAACCTCATTTACCTCATACGCCTTATCAACCTTATTCACCTTATGAACCCTGCTCACCTCGTAAACCTTCCCTTCCCAAAAATAAAATCGCAAAAGTAAGAAGAAATGTGTTTTTAAGTCGGTTTTTGGTACTTTTGTTTGACGTTGAGCGAACTACATTATACAAAATAGAAATCCAATAAAATAGTGGCAAAACTATCTACTAAGAAACCTAAGGCTAAAAAAGTGACTCCGTTGATGAAACAGTATTTTGGGGTGAAGGCGAAACATCCCGACGCTATTTTACTGTTTCGAGTGGGCGATTTTTACGAAACCTTCGGAGAAGATGCAATTACGGCCTCTAAGGTTTTGAATATCATTCTGACGGCGAGAAATAATGGCGGCAGTCAAATTGAATTGGCAGGTTTTCCCTACCATTCGATGGATACGTATTTGCCCAAATTGGTCCGAGCAGGCTACCGAGTAGCTATTTGTGAACAGCTAGAAAAACCTAGCAAAGAGAAAAAAATTGTCCGAAGAGGCGTCACCGAAATTGTGACGCCGGGGGTGACAACCGACGAAAAAATACTCGACCACAAGTCCAATAACTACTTAGCGTCCGTGGCTTTTGGCAAAAAAGGAAGAGTAGGCGTTTCTTTCTTAGATATTTCCACGGGCGAATTTTTGGTCAGCGAAGGAACACAACCCTACATAGATAAGCTATTACAAAGTTTACAGCCCACCGAGGTTATTTATTCCAAAGATTGCCAAAAGCAATTCGAAAGAGATTACGGCGATAAATTCTACACCTTTTCCCTTGATGAGTGGGTGTTTATGCCCGATTATACCCGAGAAAAGTTATTGAATCACTTCAAAGTTGCTTCCTTAAAAGGGTTTGGTGTCGAATCGTTGACCTTAGCCCAAATTGCGGCGGGCGCTTCTTTGCACTATTTGGCAACCACCGAAAATACCAATTTACAGCATATTAATACCATCGGTCGTGTCCAGCAAGATAAATACGTTTGGTTGGACCGATTTACGATTCGCAACCTAGAGTTGGTGCACAGCAATCACGAATCGGGCGTTCCCCTAATTGACATTTTGGATAAAACAATTTCGCCGATGGGCGCCCGATTGCTCAAAAAATGGGTGGTGTTGCCTTTGAAATCGAAAGAGGCCATCACGGCCCGTTTGGACCGTGTGGATTATTTTTTACAACAAGAAGAACTCCGAGAAGAAATTGAAACGGGGATTCGCCAAATTGGGGATTTGGAACGCCTAATTTCTAAAGTGCCGTTGGGCAAAATAGCGCCGAGAGAGATTGTACAAATGAAGCGAGCTTTATCGGTTATCCATCCAATGAAGCATCTATTGACGGGAACGGAAAATGCATTTTTACAAAAAATGGGCGATGGTTTAAACCCCTGTCAGAAACTAAAAGAACAAATTGCTAAGTGGATACAACCCGAACCACCCGTCAACTTGGCCAAAGGGGGCGTGATTGCCGACGGGGTAAGTAAAGAACTAGATGAACTACGGCATATCGTCAAAAACAGCGAAGACATTCTAGCCGACATTCGCAACCGAGAAGCGGAGAAAACGGGCATTGAAAACCTGAAAATTGCTTTCAATAATGTCTTTGGTTATTATTTGGAAGTGACCAATAAGTACAAAAATAAAGGCTTAGTACCCGATAATTGGGTGCGTAAACAGACCTTAACCAATGCCGAGCGTTATATCACGGATGAATTGAAGGTCTTAGAAACCAAGATTCTATCCGCTCAAGAAAAGATTTTGGCGCTCGAAGACCAACTGTTCAAAGAATTGGTCGAAGTGATTAGTGGTTACATCCAACCAATTCAATACAATGCTAATATCATTGCTCAATTAGACTGTTTATTGTCTTTTGCAAAAGTAGCCCGTCGGCAACAGTACTGCCGCCCCGAAATTAATGATGGTACTATTTTAGACATCAAAGAAGGTCGCCATCCCGTCATCGAGCAACAATTACCTTTGGGCGAATCCTATATTCCCAACGACGTTTTTTTGGATAGTGATACCCAGCAGGTGATTATGATAACGGGTCCGAATATGGCGGGTAAATCTGCCTTACTTCGACAAGTGGCTTTAATCAGTCTGATGGCACAAATGGGTAGTTTTGTACCTGCCGCTAGTGCCCAATTGGGCATTGTGGACAAAGTTTTCACTAGGGTAGGGGCCTCCGATAATATCTCCTCGGGGGAATCGACGTTTATGGTCGAAATGAACGAAACGGCCAGTATCATGAACAATATTTCTGACCGCAGCTTGATTCTGTTGGACGAAATCGGTCGGGGGACGAGTACCTACGATGGTATTTCTATCGCTTGGTCCATCGCCGAGTTTTTGCACAACAACGGTATAGCTCGACCCAAAACCTTGTTCGCCACGCATTATCACGAATTGAACGAATTGGCGCACAAATTTGACCGTATTAAAAACTTCAACATTGCGACCAAAGAAGTGGGGCATAAAGTCATCTTTTTAAGAAAACTGGTTGCGGGCGGTAGCCACCACAGCTTCGGTATTCACGTAGCGAAAATGGCGGGAATGCCCCGCAGTATTGTCGAACGGGCGGCGCATATCTTAACGCAATTGGAGCAAAAATCGGTAGAGGATAACGAAAATTCCGAAGGCATTAAGGCCAATAAAGCGGACACGCAGCAAATTGCTCCCGAGAATTATCAGTTGAGTATTTTTGAAACCGTTGACCCCGCTTTGGGGAAATTGAAAGAAGCCTTACAAGATGTACAAATCAACTCCATGACGCCCATTGAGTGTATGATGAAGTTAAACGAACTGAAGAAGTTGGTGGAGGAGTAATCTTAAAATTGAGCAACCATCTGTCAATTTTTACGTTTTTCTTGGGAAGATGTACGCCTTCTAAATGTACCACGACTCTCCAGAGTCGTACCTTTGAGACGAGGCACAACTCAGAGAGTTATGTTACCTAAAGGAGGTGCAATTCAGAAAACCGTGCGTAAATAACCAAAAATATTCTCAACACTCATTGCCATGACAAAATCTGCCAAAAAGACCTACGAACCCTTTCAATTCAAACAGTTTACCGTTGAACAAAACGATTGCGCTATGAAAATCGGTACGGACGGCGTTCTGTTAGGCGCTTGGTGCAACGTTACCGACGCTAAAAAAGCGCTGGATATTGGAACGGGTAGTGGCGTTATTGCCATTATGTTGGGACAACGCTGTGACGCCACGATTCACGGTATCGAAATCGACGAATCCGCTTTTTTACAAGCAAAAAATAATATGGCCAATGCGGTGTGGTCGGACAGGTTGACGGCTCAAAAAGGAGCGATTCAAGACTACGCCAAGTTGAGTCGAGAGGAATATGACTTAATTGTAAGTAATCCTCCTTTTTTCTCGGGGGGAACTTTTTCCGATAATCAAGACCGCAATAATGTGCGCCACACCATCAAATTGGGGCACGGCGATTTGTTGATTGCGGTTCGAAAGCTACTGTCCAAAGACGGAAAGTTCTGCGTGATTTTACCGCTAATTGAAGGCCTCCGCTTTCAAGAAGTTGCTAAGCAGTACGCATTGTACTGCACCAAAACAACGGAAGTGAAGTCTCGCCCCGATGGTTCGGTCGAACGACTCTTGATGCAGTTTGAAAAACAAGCTACAGAACACCCCATCAAAGACGAACTGGTGATTTATCGACAAAAAGGGCAAGCGTACTCGGCGGAATATATCGAACTGACGAAGGATTTTTACCTCAAAATGTAGGTTTTTTCGGGGCTAATAAGGTGTATGAGGTTGATAAGGTTTATGAGGTCACACTTGATAAAACTAAAATACCTAATTATCCCAAACAAATTCTGCATTTCTAGAATTAATAGGACGTTTAGCGTTCGTCAGTGTTGATGAGGTTTATTAGGCTAATGGGGTTCATGAGGTCACACTTGATTAATCTTATAAACCCCCGCTAAGATTTCTGCTGAAAAAAGGCGCCTAATGCCTTAAAAACGTTCTGCACAACCTCCGTTCCTTGCACCGGAATTTTAACGTAAGACTGTCCCGTTTTTTCATCCGTTTCCGTAATACTATTGACCAATTCCTGGGTAGCGGCGGGGTCGGCTAGTGTTTGGGCTAGGCCACCTAGAAACTGCATCCCCATGTTGACTAGTTGTTGAGGAGCGGCTGCTTTAGGGGCTGGACTTGGAGCAACGGGAACTTCGCCCGGCTTCAAGCGACGTTTTCTCGGGCCGCTGTTGCCGCCGCTCGACTCGACGGGTTCTTTTTCGCCTTCCTTTTTCCAATCATCTTCTTTCGGCAACGGACGGGGCGCATCTTCGGGTAATTTTTCTTCGATTTCTTCGGGCTCAACGGTAGGAATAGCTGCTTCTGCTTCCTCGCCTTCTTCCCCTTCTTCGGTAACTTCGGTAGGCGCTTTGGTCAAGTCTTCAACTGATTCCATGAACTTTTTGAACTTGGAATCTTCCATAAAAATACTGTCCTCGCCGTCGTCGAGAATCCCTTGGGCTAAGCCCGATTTAAAGGCTAAAACGTCCAACATTCGGTGTTCGATGGTACCCAAAGATACCAGATTGACGACTTGTACCTTGCTTTTTTGTCCCAGCCGATATACCCGTGCGATGCGTTGTTCCAAAACGGCGGGATTCCACGGAATATCTAAATTGATGACCATGGAGGCCGATTGTAAATTTAATCCCACGCCACCCGCATCGGTGGATAAAAAGACCCGACAGTCCAAATCGTCCCGAAACGTATCCAAGAGTTCTCCCCGATTTTTACTAGGGACGGAGCCGTTTAAATGCACAAAGCCAACGTTTTTTTCTTGCAATTCCAGTTCGACCAAATGCGTCATGCGTTGCCATTGACTAAAAATGACCACTTTTTCTCTCGGGTCTTCTAGGCGTTCTTCCAAAATATCCATCAATTCATCAATCTTGGTGTCGTGTCGCGTCTGTAGGTCAATGACGTAGGTACTGTCACAGGACATCCGCATCATGTTCATGAAAATCATCAGTCGTTGACGTTCTTTCTCATTCAAAAAACCGAAGCGTTGCCATTTGTTGACTAATTTGGCTACTTGGTCACGGTACTCGCTGTGGATTTTTTCTTGCATCTTGGTCATTGGAACGAACAATACTTTGTCCTGCCGTTCGGGCATTTGCTTGATGACGTTCCGCTTGATGCGCCGAATCATCAAGGGTTTGAGTTTTTTATTAATTAAGTTCAAACCTCGATAGCCAACGACCTTTCCATTAGCGTCTTTTACTTGATGACGGTCTAAAAGACCGAAAAGTGGGCTCAAAATGTACGGGTCAATGAATTGTACGATGGAATACAATTCTTCCAATTTATTTTCCAAAGGCGTGCCCGTCAATACGATGCAGTAGGGCATCGTCAATTTTTTGACCGTACGAGAAATTTTCGTTTCCCAGTTTTTGATGCGTTGCGCTTCGTCTAAAATGACCAAATCGGCGTCCAACGCATTGAGTTTTTCCCAATCCCTTGACACAATATTATAGGTCATAATGAGGTAGAAACTATCGTAGGTTTTGTATATCTTTTCTCGCTTCAACGGATTTCCTTCTAAGACCAAAACGCTACTATCCGTGAATTTTTCAATTTCGGCTTTCCATTGGTACTTCAACGAAGTCGGGCAAATAATAAGCGTTCGGCTAATGCCCATTTCCTTTTTTAGTAATTCGGCCGTTGCAATTGCTTGAATGGTTTTTCCCAAACCCATTTCGTCCGCAATCAAGCTACGACCCGCTTTGGCCGCAAACAGAACACCTTTTCGTTGGTAAGAAAACAGGTTCGCCCGAATCAAACCGTCGAGACTATTGACGTCCCGTTCTAAATCTTGAATTTTAGCAACTCTCGTCAGTTTTGCCCGCTCTTGCAAAATCCACGTCATCACGTCGTCGTAACAACGAAAATCGGAGTTAATCGCTTTAGCTTTTTTCAAAAAAGAATCAAAGCGTAAGATGCCATTTTCTTTAATCACGCCCGTTGCGTCGAAGTGGTCACGAGCCAAATCCAAGTACTCCTCCTTGTTGTCTTCGCCGAACCGAATCCGCACCGAAGGTTGGTTACCGTAATGTACGAACACGGAAGAATAGCCTCTTTCGGGCGGTGGGGCCGCAAAATACTTCTTGGTTCCCCACGTATTTTTTAGCTTCAAAATTGTCCACTCAATGTGCTTACAGGTCCCTAAAGTATTGGTTCGAAAATCCATGCAGGTGCAGAAGTTTTCGCCCGGTTCTAGCCCTCGAATAGCTACCTTGTGGGAACTGCCCGAAGTGGGATTGATAACCGTAAAGTCAGAATAGAGTTTGTGGCTGCCGTTATTGGTGAGGATAAATTCTTGTTTTTCGGCAAATTGGCGGCGGAGTTGGATTTGCCAAGCCTCTAAGGTCATTCCTTCGGGCTTGACCATGCGCCCGACTTTTTTGATTTTTTCTTCCTTTTCTTTCTTCGTTTTTCTCTTTGCCATCCCGATAGATTTAGCTGTCCGTTAAATGTGTTTTCTCTTATTATTTCGTAGCTAAAAGTAGGGAGTAATTTGCTATTTACCAAATAAATGGAGGAAATGACTTCATTAGTATATTGCGAAGTCATAAGGTCTATCAAGTCTTGCGACACTACTAAAATAATATTTTGTGTATCTTTGAAATCCAATTCTCGACAATAATTGAATGTAGATGAAAATTAAAAGCATTACGATTCGTAACTATAAACGATTCAAAGATGAGAAGACTTTTAAGTTTACGAATCTAGATGGATTCATTAATGAAAGCACATTAGTAATAGGCGATAATGGAAAAGGGAAAACATCCCTCTTACAAGCCATCGTACTATTGGTTGCAACGGCAACAAGACAGGGTTTTACACCTAATAACCTTAATTGGACAGGTTTTGAATATCGTTTTTTACAAAATGGTAAATTACCCATTCAGATTGAGGCAGTTATATGTTTTGGCGAAGAAGAAATTCAAAAGACCATAGAATATGCTAAAGATTTAATTGAAAAGGTATCAAACTAAGAATGCCTAATAATAAAAAAGAGATTACCATTTATTTAGATTTTGAAAAACAGCAGGTTAGAACTAGAGGCTCTCATCCAGCTAAGACTTTCTTTCAATTTAGTGGTTATCAATATGCCAAACGTCTTGCTACTTACACCCCTAACAAAAGTACGCTATTTGATTATGTAGGAAACATTTATTGGTACGATGAACAACGTAACTCCTACAATTTTAGTCTAGCGCATGAAGAAGGAGAACAACAAATTAATTTCGTTAGGAACTTCCTAGCGAACGCTTACAATTATCATATTGCTGTTAGTAGAGGAGAGAGGACAATTAGAGAGGGAGAATTTGATTTTTATGATAAATTAGAAACAATCTATAAAAAGATTTTTCCCAACCGTTCTTTCATTGGTGCTGCTCCTCGTTTTGATATATTTGAGAATTCAAAAGCTCCCGATTTCTTTCTGTCTGATGGGGTTAATGAGTATGAGTTATCTGGTATGTCTGCAGGCGAAAGAGCCATCTTTCCAATTTTAATGGATTTTGCTCGATGGAATATAAACCATTCAATTATAATTATTGATGAGCTTGAATTACATCTTCATCCTCCCTTACAACAGGCCTTGGTAAGAGTTTTACCTAAATTAGGTGAAAATAACCAATTCATTTATACCTCTCATTCTTCCAATGTTATTGCGATGTTCAATGAAGAAGAAAACCAAATAATACAATTATAAGTATGGCTCATAATAAAATCATCAAGGTTTACTGCGAAGGCAAAAATGGAAGCATTGATGCTTTCTTATTGAGTAAGCTATTACCTTATCCGACGATTTTGGTAAAACCAGTTGGTGGTAAGAAAGGGGCGAAAAGCGCAGTACAAGCATTGGAAGAAGTCTCAATAGAAGAAACACATTTTTACTTATTATTTAGGGACAGAGATTTTGATAAACCGATACCAGTTGAGCCTAAATTGGAACAAATGACAAGTAGCTACGAATATTGTAGCTATCGAAACACGATTGAAAACTATCTACTTAATACTTTAGACTTTTACGATTTCATTCTAGAAAATGGTCTTAATGAAAAGTGTGGTATCCAGTCAGAAATGGAAGTTGAAGAATTATTCTTGAAAGCAGCAAAAAAGATAAAGGTTTATCAAGCGGTTAGACATACTTTAGGGAAAATGAGGTCTGGAAAAGCAAATTTTGGTACGAAATGGACTAGTAAAAGCGGAAGGTTACCTGATAAACTAGACAGAGAATATTGCAGAGGGGAAGCACTGATGAAAATGATAAACAAAGCAAAAAATGAGGCGAACGTGTGGACAGAGGAGCGCTTTGATGCCATTTTTGAGGAATTTATTATCTTATTCGATGAACAATTTAT